>NZ_JBEPPJ010000004.1:0-303825 GCF_040547265.1 Arthrobacter sp. UYCo732
GCAGCCTGACCCACAAACCCACACCACCCGCTTCAGCGCCACCACCCCGCCGGAGACCACCCCTGCACAGACCGCAGGAAGGTCACCTCATTTTCCGATCAGAAGGCGGTGCTGGGCAGATCCATCTCGCCATCGACGATTGCGGTGATGATCCGCGCTGCCACGAGGTCTGGATCCAGCGCCGCTCCGAACCGCGGCGCTGACCCGGCGATCGGGTGCTCGGACAGCGCGGTGCCAGTGTGGCCTGGGCGAGCATCCACGATGCGGATGCCCGTGCGACGATACTCGCGCGCCGCTGCGACAACGAAGGCGGCGAGCGCCGATTTCGACGCCGAGTACGCTGCCAGACCGGCGACGGGAGTCTCAGCGACAACGCCGCTCAGAGTTACCACAAAGGGCTCTCGGCCGTCACGTGCCGAGGCCGCGAGGTAGGGCTGGCTCTGGGTAATGAGCTGGATCGCACTGGTCGTGTTCACCGCGAATAGTTCGTCCACCGTCGCAGGGGCAAGGTCTGATGCGGCGCCGAAGGCGACGACCCCCGACGCAACCACTAGCCCGTCGAGACGTCCGTGCTGCGCATTCGTGGCATCAAGCACCTCCCGAATCACAGAGGGTTCGCGTAGATCGTGCCCCGCAGACTTTGACGACCGGGCGACGATGGCGCCGTTACTCTCCAGCTGAGCGGCGATCCGCGAGCCGAGCCCTCCGGTCGCGCCGACTACCAGAACAACCACCCCCTGAAGATTCGTCATGGGTAGATCCTAAATCACGTGCGGCAGGTAGCCCTGCGCGAGTCGGTTGGCTGACGTTGGACGGCTGCGGTATTCCCCCATGCAGCGAGGCAGTCTTCACGCGCACCCCCGGGGTGAAGCGCCCAGGTTTCATGCCGCACGGATGAACACACACCGATTGCGCAACTGACACCCAGAATCCGCGGGAACTTAAATCGCACAAACAGAAACGGCCCCGTATGCCGAAGCAGATGGGGCCGTTTCGTGAACTCAGTTAACTATACGTTAAACCTAAACTCCACCACGTCGCCGTCGGCCATCACGTATTCTTTGCCTTCGATGCGGACCTTGCCGCGGGACTTGGCTACCGCCATGGAGCCGGCCTCGATGAGGTCGTCGAAGGAAACCACTTCGGCTTTGATGAAACCGCGCTGGAAATCGGAGTGGATAACGCCGGCTGCCTGCGGGGCGGTGTCGCCCCGGTGGATGGTCCAGGCTCGCGTTTCCTTGGGACCGGCCGTGAGGTAGGTCTGGAGGCCAAGGGTGTGGAATCCCACGCGCGCCAACTGGTCCAACCCGGACTCATCCTGGCCATTCATTTCAAGCATCTCGCGGGCCTCTTCCTCGTCCAGCTCCACGAGGTCGGACTCGAGCTTCGCGTCGAGGAAGATGGCGTCTGCCGGCGCAACCAGTGCGCGCAGCTCTTCCTGCTTTTCGGGGCTGCCGAGGATGCCTTCGTCTGCGTTAAAGACGTAGATGAAAGGCTTGGCGGTGAGGAGACTGAGCTCCTTGAGGTGCTCCATCTCCAGCTTGTCGCTCTTAATAGAGGAAAAGACTGTGTCGCCGCGTTCCAGGACCGCCTGGGCCGCCTTGATGGCTGCAAGTTCGACGGCTTCCCGCTTCTTGATCTTGACTTCTTTTTCGATCCGCGGAATAGCGTTTTCGATGGTCTGAAGGTCAGCCAGGATCAGCTCGGTGTTGATGGTCTCCATGTCCGAGCGTGGATCCACCTTGCCGTCCACGTGGATGACATCGGGGTCATCAAACACGCGCACTACCTGGGCAATGGCCTCGGCCTCGCGGATGTTGGCCAGGAATTTGTTGCCCAGGCCTTCGCCCTCGGACGCACCCTTCACGATGCCGGCGATATCGACGAAAGACACCGGGGCGGGCAGCAGGCGCTGGGAGCCGAAGATCTCCGCAAGCTGCTGGAGCCGGGGATCCGGCAGGTTAACTACTCCCACATTGGGTTCGATGGTGGCGAACGGATAGTTCGCTGCCAGGACCTGGTTGCGGGTCAGTGCGTTGAAGAGAGTTGATTTGCCGACGTTGGGCAGTCCGACGATGCCAATAGTAAGAGCCACGATCATTGATTCTACCGGTTGCGGGGCGCGAGGGCCCCAGCGGGTCCGACGGCGGTGCCCGGGTGGTCCGGAGCCCGTGGAACACCCACTGGAATATGTCGCTTCCGTAAATTGTCAGAGGGCCGTGCCACAGTGAGGCTATGGATGCTCTCGCCCTGATTCTTGCCCTGTTGATGCTGCTGCTCGGTGCCCTCGCCGGCGCGACAGCCACCTACCTGTTCTTCCGCCGGCGCACCGGCGCACTCGAAGAGGATTTCGATGCCGTCTCGGCTCGCCTCTCCGAAGTCAACGTCCAGTTCGCGGCGGCCGACGCCGAACGCCGGCTCCTCAACATGCAGAACCGGGAACTTGGGGAGGCCCGCAGCCAGGACGGAAACGTGCTTCGCGCCCTCGCCCCCGTGGCGGAGAAACTGACTGCAGTGCAGCAGCAGGTGGCGCTGCTGGAGCGGGACCGCTTGGAGCAGTATGGCCAGCTGGCGCAGCAGCTGCAGGAGGCCCGGCTGTCCGATGCGCAGCTGATCCGATCCACCCATGCCCTCGAATCAGCCCTCCGCTCCAACAGCGCCCGCGGGCAGTGGGGTGAGGTGCAGCTGCGCCGCGTCGTGGAAGCCTCGGGGATGCTGAAGCACGTCGATTTCCTCGAACAGGTCCACAGCGCGGGCGGCGAGTCCACTATCCGACCCGACCTGGTGGTCCAGCTTCCGGGCCAGAAGCAGCTGGTGGTGGACGCCAAGGTGCCACTGTCCTCGTATCTCGAAGCACAGGAACTGGGCTCGGGCACAGGTCCGGAGCACTCTACACTCAACGGTCCCGGAACCGCCCGGAGCAACGCGTCCCAGCAGGCGCTGCTCGCTGCCCACGCAAAGGCGTTGCGCGCCCACGTGGATGCGCTCAGCAACAAGAAATACTGGGACATTCCCGGCAACTCCCCGGAGCTGGTGATCTGCTTCCTGCCGGCGGAATCGATCCTCGCAGCAGCACTTACGGCGGATGCGACGCTCCTGGACCATGCCTTGTCCAGGAATGTAGTCCTGGCCTCGCCGGGCACACTTTTGGCCGTGCTGAAATCGGTGGCCTTCACATGGCGCCAGGACGTGCTGACTGACAGTGCACGCGAACTGTTCGACCTCGCCCGCCAGCTGTACGAACGCATGGGAACCCTGGGCGAGAACGTGGGGAAGCTGGGTTCGTCCCTGAAGTCGTCGGTGGACCGCTACAACTCGATGGTCGGCACCCTTGAGGCGCGGATTCTGCCCACTGCCCGGAAGCTCAATGCCATGGACGAATCCGGTCTGCTGACAACCCCTGCCGCGCTCGAGGTGACCCCGCGTTCGCTGGCCGCGCCCGAGCTTCAGCAGGACGAGGCTGCAGCCTGACGCCAACATCCTGAGGCCGGCAGACCGCCCCCGGGTGGAGGGGCGCAGCCCGCCGCCGGGAGGGGTTGGGCGCGTCAGTCGCGGGACCGGCGTCCGCCGAGGGCGCGGCTGACGTCGCCGGCTTCCTTCAGGGTTGCGCGGAGTTCCTTGGGCAACGAGAACAGGAGATCTTCCTCGGCAGTGACAACTTCTTGCACGGAGCCGTACCCGTAGTCGGCCAGCAGACGCAGGACGTCCGTGACCAGGACCTCAGGAACGGAAGCTCCGGAGGTAACGCCCACAGTGGCGACGCCCTCAAACCAGGCCTCGTCCACTTCGTTGGCAAAGTCCACCCGGTATGAGGCCTTGGCGCCATATTCGAGGGCAACCTCAACCAGCCGGACCGAGTTCGAAGAATTGGCTGACCCAACCACAATGACCAGGTCCGCGTGGGGCGAGATCTTCTTGATGGCCACCTGGCGGTTGGTGGTGGCGTAGCAGATGTCGTCGCTGGGCGGATCCTGAAGTGTGGGGAACCGCTCCTTCAGCAGCCGGACGGTTTCCATCGTCTCGTCCACGCTCAGAGTGGTCTGGGAAAGCCAGATGACCTTTTCCGGATCCCTGACGGTCACCTTGTCCACTTCGTGTGGGCCGTTGATGATCTGGATGTGTTCCGGGGCTTCGCCCGCGGTTCCTTCAACTTCCTCATGGCCGTCGTGGCCGATCAGCAGGATATCGAAGTCGTCCTTGGCGAACCTGACGGCTTCCTTATGGACCTTGGTCACCAGGGGGCAGGTGGCGTCGATGGTGCGCAGTCCACGATCCTCGGCGGACTGGACGACGGCGGGTGAGACACCGTGGGCCGAGAAGATGACGAGGGCGCCTTCGGGCACTTCGTCGGTTTCGTCCACAAAGATGGCACCCTGCTCCTCGAGCGAGCTCACCACGTGGACGTTATGCACAATCTGCTTGCGGACGTATACGGGCGGGCCATAGTGTTCCAAGGCCTTTTCCACGGCAATGACAGCCCGGTCCACGCCGGCGCAATAACCCCGGGGAGCGGCGAGGAGGACCTTCTTGGGGCCGGACACCGGCGCCGCGGCGGATACTTCCTCAGGCGAGCGCCGCCTTCGCGGGACAGTTGGCATCGAGAGGGAAACTGCGGAGGGAGTCATGCCTCCATGCTACCGGCTGGGGCGCCGCTGCCCCGGTGAAGCGACCCTGGTCGCAAGGGCCGCCGCGAGAAGCGCACCGCCGGCAACGATTGTGCCCGTGACCCAGGATTCGAAGCTGGCTGAAGCAGCCGCCACAAACGCGTCTTTGAACATGTCCGCAACGTCGTTTCCGCTCGCTGTGCCCAGCACGGCCTTGCGCGCCGCTTGGGAGGCCAAGGTCCACAGGCCTGCCAGCACCAAGGCTCCGAAGCCCATGCTGGCCAGTACTGACCACCGCCGGCGGGCAGCAACCAGCGCCAGCGCAAAGGCGATTCCAGCCCCGATGGCCACCGGGTAACCCAGCGGAGCGTAGGCGGACACCCGCTCGACCAGTTGGCGCTGGTCCGACTGTCCGACGCTGATTAGGGTCTGTTCCGGCGCGTCAAGCGGCAGTCCGGTTGCGCGCGAGAGTTCGTCCGTCGCCAGCGCCACCAGGGGTGCTATGTCCAGGGTGAGGGACGAGGACGTGTCCGCTTCGGGAGGCAGCGACGCGGGATCGGTAAAACTGAGCCGGTGGCTCTTGCGGAGTGTCTCTTCCCACGCCGCCGGGTAACCGGGCAGGCCTGTCAGCTTTCCGACTGCCGCTTCCAGCACGGGCCTCACAAGGCCAGCCAGGGCATCGGGGATGGCGCCGGTATCGATGGTGCCTACCGTGGCCGCCGCAAGCCGCTGCTGGAACCCGGCGTCCTGCCCGAGCGGTGCTGCCAGCGCCACAAAGCCGTCCTCCTGCACGATGTTTCGGTCAGCCCAGATCGCCGGAATTGCCGCGGCTGAGAGCAGGAGGCCCAGAACGGCGGCTACGGCTGAGACAAAGGTGCGCAAAACAGCTCCTCACAGGTTGGCGGCGGCACAGCCATCATAGGACCGGTTCCTGGACAGTGGATGTCAGTCCCGGGTGGTACAGCTTATGGATAAGGTTGAATGACGGCCGCCATTCAACCTTATCCATAAGCCGTACCTGCACTTGCCGAACAAAGGACTGCCATGCCGCAAGCCACAGCTTCCCCGGGCAGCGCGCATGTCTGAACAGGCTGCCCTACCAGGCGCTGCTGCCACAACGCTGCCGGCCACCGCCGCCGAGACCACCCCGGACAATCCCTGGCCGTTGCAGCTGCTGTCCCAGAAACTCAAGTTCCACATCGACCGCGCGCCTGCGGCCTGGGTCGAGGGCCAGGTCATCGAAATGAACCGCCGCGGCGGCAACGCCTACCTCACCCTGCGGGACGTGGACGCGGAAGTTTCCCTGCCCGCCTCCGTCTGGACGAAAGTCCTTGACCGCCAGAACATGCCGCTGGAACGCGGCTCCCGCGTGGTGGCCCTGCTCAAGCCGGAGTTCTGGCTGAAGACCGGCCGCCTCAACATGCAAGTCAGGGATATCCGGCCTGTTGGCCTCGGTGATCTCCTGGCCCGGATCGAACGGCTGCGCCAGGCCCTCGCCGCCGAAGGGCTTTTTGCCGAGTCCCGCAAAAAGCCGCTCCCGCTGCTCCCCCACCGGATTGGACTGATCACCGGGCGGGACTCGGACGCCAAAAAAGACGTTCTCCAAAATGCCGCGCTGCGCTGGCCCGCCGTGGAATTCGAGATCCGTGAGGTTGCCGTCCAAGGCAACACCGCGGTGTCGCAGATCGTCCGTGCCCTTCGGGAGCTGGACGCCCGCCCCGACGTGGACGTCATCGTCATTGCCCGGGGCGGCGGAGCTCTGGAGGACCTGCTGCCCTTCAACAGCGAGGAGCTGATCCGTGCCGTGGCGGCTGCGGCCACCCCGGTGGTCAGCGCCATCGGGCACGAAGCTGACCGGCCGCTGCTCGACGACGTTGCCGATCTCCGAGCGTCCACGCCCACTGATGCTGCCAAGCGGATTGTGCCTGACGTCACCGAGGAACTGGCCAGTGTGCGCCAGGCGCGGGAATACCTGCGCCGGTGCATCGGCAGGCTGGTGGAACGGGAGACGGACAGGCTCGCCTCACTCCATTCCCGGCCCGTGCTGGCCAGCCCCGAGGGAATGGTCACTGTGCGCTCGGAGGAAATTGAACGGCTCCTCAGTCGATCATCGGCGGCCGTCAGCACCACGGTGGTGCGGGCCGCTGACCAACTGGTGCACCTGCAGGCCCAGGTGCGCTCCCTGTCACCACAAAAAACCCTGGACCGCGGCTACGCCGTAGTGGAGCTCGCCAATGGCCGGCCCGCCCGGGCCACGGAAGCCGCCGGCCACGCCGTGGTTCGCAACCCGTCAGAGGCACCGGCTGGTGCCGCACTCTCGGTTCGGGTCGCCCAAGGCCAGTTTGGCGCCACATCCACCGGGGAACTTCAACAAGGAGAAGCAGATGCCTGAGACTAAAACTCATCCCGAAATCGATGCCCTGAGCTATGAGGAAGCCCGGGAGCAGCTGGTCCAGGTGGTCAGCAAACTGGAGGCCGGCGGCGCCAGCCTGGAAGAGTCGCTGGCGCTCTGGGAACGCGGGGAAGCCTTGGCCAAGCGGTGCGAGGAATGGTTGGAGGGTGCCCGCAAGCGCCTCGCCGCAGCCCGCGACCAGCCGCTCTGACCCTGACCGGCAAACCGGGCTCAGCTCACGGGTTCAGGACCGCTCCACCAACTCGCGTTCCACCGGAACGTCGAACTCGGCCTTGGGCCATTCAAGCTTCATCTCGGACAGCGCGCCCAACACCAGTTGCTGCACGGCGATCCTGGCGTACCATTTCTTGTTCGCCGGAATCACATGCCATGGAGCGTAGTCCTTGTTGGTCTCATCAAATACGGCCTGGTAGGCGTCGACGTAGTCCTGCCAGAAGGCCCTCTCCTGCAGGTCACCGCTGCTGTACTTCCAGTGCTTGGCGGGATCCTCCAGTCTGGCCAGGAGCCGGGCCTTTTGCTGGTCCCTGCTGATGTTAAGCATCACTTTGATGATCTTGGTGCCCGCGTCACTCTGCCGCCGCTCGAACTCGTTGATGGCCCGGTAGCGGCGCTTGATTTCATCGGGAGTCGCCCAGTTGTGGACCCTGTGGATCAGGACGTCCTCGTAGTGGGAGCGGTCGAAGATGCCCACCATGCCCGCGGCGGGAACAGCTTTCTCGATGCGCCAGAGGAAGTCGTAGGACTTTTCCTCCTCCGTGGGCGCTTTGAATGCTTTGAACTGGACACCCTGCGGGTTCATGGTGGCCATCACGTGATTGACAATCCCGCCTTTGCCTGCGGTGTCCATGGCCTGCAGCACCAGGAGGATCCGATTCCGCCCGCCGAACCGGGATTCCGCGAAGAGCATTTCCTGGAGGGTGGAGAGCTTTCCGTCCAGGTCAGCCAAAAGTGCTTCGCCATTGGCCTTATTGCCCTTGAAGCCGGGCGTCGCCTCAGGATCAGCATCGGCAAGCGAAAAACCCTTCCCCACCCTCAGTGTCTCGGAAGGATGCTTCTCAAACTCAACAACACGGGCCACGGACGGTCCTTTCCAAGGTTCAACGTGCCAAGCGTGCACGTCACCACAGGCTAGTTCCCTTTGTACCGGCTCAGGAAGTCCCCCATGCGGTTGATGGCCTCCTCCAGGTCCTTCACCAGCGGCAGGGTGACCATCCGGAAGTGGTCCGGGCGGACCCAGTTGAAGGCCCGGCCGTGAGAAACCAGGATCTTCTGCTCACGCAGCAGGTCCAGGACGAACTTCTCGTCGTCACGGATGTGGAATACCTCGGGATCGAGCTTCGGGAAGAGGTACATGGCGCCCCGGGCCTGCTGCGTGCTGACCCCGGGAATGGCGTTGAGCATGTCATAGGCCTTGTTCCGCTGCTCCAGCAGGCGGCCGCCAGGTAGGATCAGGTCGTTGATGCTCTGGTAGCCGCCAAGCGCCGTCTGGATGGCGTGCTGGGCCGGGACATTGGCGCATAGGCGCATGTTGGCGAGCAGGCTGATGCCCTCCAGATAGTCCGCTGCGTCCTTTTTAGGCCCGGAAATGGCCATCCACCCTGCCCGGTAGCCGCAGACGCGGTAGGCCTTGGACAGCCCGCTGAAGGTCAGGCACAGCACGTCGTCGCCCGTCAGCGCGGCCAGGTTGGTGTGCACGGCATCTTCGTACAGGATCTTTTCGTAGATCTCGTCGGAAAAGATGATGAGACCGTGCTTCTCGGCCAGTGCCACGATCTTCTTCAGCGTCTCCGCCGGGTAGACGGCGCCGGTGGGGTTGTTGGGGTTGATCACCACGATGCCCTTGGTACGGGGCGTGATCTTGGCTTCCATGTCATCGAGATCCGGCTGCCACCCTGAGTCCTCATCGCAGAGGTAGTGCACGGGCTTGCCGCTGGCGAGGGCAACGGAGGCGGTCCACAGCGGGTAGTCGGGCGTCGGGATGAGGACTTCGTCGCCGTCGTTGAGCAGCGCCATCAGGGACATGGTGATGAGTTCACTGACGCCGTTGCCCAGGTAGATGTCGTCCACGTGGATGTTCTGGATGCCGCGGGTCTGGTAGTACTGCGAGACGGCGGTGCGGGCAGAGAAGATGCCGCGGGAATCGCTGTAGCCCTGGGCATGCGGCAAGTGGCGGATCATGTCCACCAGGATGGCGTCCGGCGCTTCAAATCCAAACGGTGCCGGGTTTCCGATGTTCAGTTTGAGGATCCGGTGACCCTCCGCCTCCATCTGCTGGGCGGCCTGAAGAATCGGTCCACGGATGTCGTAAAGGACGTTGTGAAGCTTGGTGGACTGCTTGAATTCTGCCATTCATCAAATATGCCACAGGACGGATGTACTTCCGTTGAGACCTCACTCACCATCGTCCCCCGAGTTTTTGTCCACTTATCGGCGATATTAGACAGGTTTCCGGGGATTATCTGGACAAAAACTCAACGGGGGTACGACGGCGGCCGCCGTCCCGTGTGGGTCCGGCAGCCGCCGTCGTGGTTTACCGCAAGACGCCGAGTGCTACTTAACGATGCCCTTGTCCTTTAGCCAACTGGCAGCTGCGTCCTTGGGGTTCTGCTTCTGGCTTCCACTGACGGCGCGGTTGAGGTTAACCAGGTCATCCGTGGTCAGGATCTTGGAGACGCCGTTGAGCGCTTCCTTGGCCTTGTCCGTCATTTTTGCCGTGTTGTACAGGGGCAGCACCTGCTGGGCCTTGAAGTTGTTCTTGGGATCTTCCAGCACCACCAGGTCGTTGTCCGCGATGGCCGGCGTGGTGGTGTAAATGTCAGCTACCTGGACGTCATTGGTCAGCAGGGCCTGCAGGGTCAGGTTGCCGCCGCCGTCGCTGAAGGGCTTCAGCGCCTTCAGTTCACAGCCGTAGTTCGCTTTGAGGCCCGGGAAGCCATAGGCCCGGGTTTCGAACGTTGCCGGTGCCGCCATGGTCAGGTCCTTGCAGACTTTGGCGAGGTCCTCGATGGACTTCAGCTGGTACTTTTCGGTGGTGGCTTTGGTAACCACCATGGCGTCCTTGGACTCTGCCTTGGATGCTTCGAGGACCGCCAAGCCTTGGGGCAGTTTCCCGGGCAGCGCCTTGTAAATGTCCTCGGCCGAGACTTCGGCGGCCTTAGGATCCACGTGCGAGAGCAGGTTGCCGGAGTAGTCCGGGACCAGGTCAATTGATCCGTCCTGGACAGCTTTGAAGTAGATTTCGCGGGCGCCGATGTTTGGCTTGGTGGTTGCCGTGATGCCCGCGGCGCTCAGGGCGCCGGCGTAGATCTCGGCCACGATCTGGCTCTCCGGGAAGTCGGCCGAGCCGACAATCAGCGAGCCGCCCCCGCTGCCTCCGGTGGTGGCGCTGGTGCTGGGCGTGGCCAGGGGGTCGCTGCCGCCGCAGGCAGTCAGCGCCACGGCGAGGCCGACGCCGGCGGCCAGGCCGGCCAGTCCCCGGCGGGTGACGGTTGTCCGGATGTTGTCTTTCATGCGGTGCCTCCTTGAACAGCAGCTGGCGCGGGCGCGGCAACTGAGAGATCAGCGGTGGCCGTCCGGCCACCGCTGGGATCGGTCTTGAGGCCCGGCGAAAGAAGGGTTCTTTGCACCATGGCCAGGATGAGGTCAAACACGATGGCAAGCCCTGCGATGAGCAGCGACCCGGCCAGCATCCGCGGGAAGTCCTGCAGGACCAGCCCGTCAAAGAGGTAGCGGCCCAGCCCGCCCAGCGGCAGGTAGGCCACTACCGATACGGTGGCGATGACCTGCAGGACAGCGGTACGGATGCCGCCGAACATCACCCGCAGGCCGTTGGGCAGCTCAACCCGGAACAGGATCTGCAGCTCGGTCATCCCCATGGCCCGCGCCGCATCAACCACGGCCCTGTCCACGCTGGCGATTCCCGCGTAGGTTCCGGCCAGGAGGGGCGGCACCGTGAGGATCACCAGGGCCCAGACCGGCGGCATCAGGCTGCTGCCGGCAAGCAGCGCGAACAGGACCAGCAGGCCCAGCGTCGGCAGGGCACGAAGCGCGCCCGCCACGGCAACAGCCACCACGCGGCCGCGGCCGGTGTGCCCAATGTACAGACCCGCGGGAACCGCGATGGCGGCGGCAATCACCAGGACCAGCCCGCTGTACTGGAGGTGCTCCACCAAGCGGGCCGGGATGCCGGAGCTGCCGGACCAGTGGGCGGGGGCCGCGATCCAGGCCAGGGTGTCGGTGAAAATGTTGCTCATGGGCCGGCCCCCGCATGGACGTTGGCGTCGGCCACGTACTGTGCGCTGGCCGGTCCTGACGGACCGGCAGCTTTGGCAGCGCGGGTCCACGGCGTCAGCAGCCGCTCCAGGAGGACCAGCAAGGCGTCCATCACGAGCGCGAGCACCAGGATGGCGAGGATGCCCACCACCACTTCGGTCACGAACGAGCGTTGCAGTCCGTCGGTGAACAGCATCCCGAGGTTGCCCACGCCCAGGAGCGCGGCGACACTCACCAGGGAAATATTGCTCACGGAGACCACCCGCAGCCCGGCAAACATCACCGGCAGGGAAAGCGGCAGGTCGATCTGGACGAAGCGGAGCCAGGGTTTGTATCCCATGGCGGTGGCGGCCTGCCGGAGGTCCTCTTCCACCGAGTCAAAGGCATCAAGGGCGGCGCGGACCAGCAGCGCCACGGCGTAGATGGTCAGCGCCACAACGACGTTGACGGGATCCAGGATCCGCGTTGCCAGGATGGAGGGCAGGATAATGAACAGCGCCAGCGACGGGATGGTGTACAGCAACGAGCTGGCCGTCACCACAACAGACCGCAGCACGGTATGGATCCGTGCCACCTGCGCCAAGGGAATGGAAATCACCAGCCCCAGGACCATGGGGACCAGTGCCAGCACAATATGCTGCCCGGTCCGCTCCAGGACCATGCCGCTGTTTGCCAGGAACCAGTCCATCAGAGGGCAGCCTGCCTGACCTGGCGGGCCGACTCGATGACAGCCAGGACTTCCTGTGCCCTGATGGCCCCCAGCACACGTCCCCGGCCGTCCACTGCCACGCCTTGGCCGGAAGGGGACGAGAGCGCTGAGTCAAGTGCCCGCCGCAGGGATTCGCCCTGGTGGAACAGGGAACCCCCCGGGATCAGCTCAGAGTCCGTTCCCGGCCGGGCCCAGCCCAGGGGCCGCATGTCCCCATCCACCACAAGCTGCCAGTCCGTCACCGCGGCGGGGTCGCCGTCGAACTTCCCGGCGCGTGTCACCAGCGTGGGCACCGGATGGATAGCCACGGCGTCGGAAGTGGTGAACCCGAGGTGGCGGAAGCCGCGGTCCCGGCCCACGAAGGAGGCCACGAAGTCATTGGCGGGTGCCCGCAGGATTTCCTCCGGCGTGGCGTACTGGGCCAGCTTGCCGCCGACGGCGAACACCGCCACCTTGTCGCCCAGGATGGTTGCCTCGTCAATATCGTGGGTCACGAAGACGATGGTCTTGGCGAGGTCCTGCTGCAGCCTCAGGAGCTCCTGCTGCAGTTCGTCACGCACCACCGGGTCCACGGCGCTGAACGGTTCATCCATCAGCAGGATCGGTGGATCCGCTGCGAGCGCCCGGGCCACGCCAACGCGCTGCTGCTGGCCGCCGGACAGCTGGGACGGGTAGCGCTTCCCCAGTGATGAAGTCAGCCCGACGACGTCGAGCAGTTCGGTGGCGCGCTTGCGGGCCTCCGTCTTGGAGACACCGTTGAGCCGGGGCACGGTGGCGATGTTATCCAGCACGGATCGGTGCGGCATGAGCCCGGAGGACTGCATGACGTAGCCCATTGACCTGCGCAGTTCGGCGGCCGGAACGGTGGTGACGTCACGCCCGTTCACGGTGATGACGCCCGACGTCGGCTCCACCATGCGGTTGATCATCCGCAGCGAGGTGGTCTTGCCGCAGCCCGACGGCCCGACGAAAACAGTGATGGATCCCTGGTCGATTGACATGGTGAGCTGGTCCACGGCCGGGTGCCCGCGCTGATACTGCTTGGTGACGCTCTGGAACACAATCATGGCTGGGTCCATTCCCTGTCATACCTGTTCTGTGGGACAGCATCGGACGGTGCAGACGCGCTCACTGATAATTACCGTAGCCCAATCAGTTCCCAGCGTAACCAGATCCGCGGGCAATTTCGGGCAAGCGAATCCCTATTGTAATCATTCATTCGTTGGCGGGCCCCGGCGCGGCGGGGGCCCGGCTCGCCCGCCGTCGAAGTCAAACGGTTCCTGGGGGATCCTTCACCAGCTGCAGGACCCCGAACACAGGATCCTGGTCCAGGACCCGGACGTCGGTGATGCCGGCGGCCGCCAGATGCTTCCGGAAGGCCTCCTGCAGCGGAACCACGTTCATGCCCAGCCCGCTGCCCAGGATGACCGGGCCTTCGATTCCCAGTTTCCGGAGTGCCTGTACGGCGAGCGCCGCCAGGTCCTTGCCGGCCTGGTCCAGCAGTTCCTGGCTGGCTTCGTGGCCTGACGCAGCGGCGCCCACAACGAGGCGGGCCTGCTGGGCCCAGAACCGGCGGCCGGTCGCCGGGGAATGGAAGAGCGCAATCAGCCTGTTGGGGTGGTCCGCTTCGCAGGCGGCAAGCAGGGCAGTAGTGAGCTGATCGGCCGGCAGCCCCTGGTTCATCCGGCGCAGGCTGTGCCGGACGGCCTCACGGCCCAGCCAGTAGCCGCTGCCCTCATCACCGAGCAGGTAGCCCCAACCGCCGGCCCGGGCCTCCTCCCCCGCTGTATTCCTGCCCCAGGCCGCGGAGCCTGTCCCGGCAATCACGGCCACACCCGTGCCGGCGCCGCCGGCGGCCAGCAGCAGCCTCGAATCGTGGACCACCGTGACTTTCGCTCCCGGAACATGAGGTGTAATGAGCGCAGCAAGTGCGGCAGCGTCGTCGTCGGTATCAATGCCGCCCGCCCCGGCATACACCTGGGACACTGGGCCCGCACCGATCCGGGCGAACAGGTCCGCGAGGTTCAGCGCCGCCTGTTCAGGGCTGACGTTCTGGACGTTGGCACTCCCGGCCGACTCGTCAGCGACTCCCACACCGTCTTCGAAACGGACACCGCGGGTCTTGGTGCCGCCGATATCCAGTCCGATAATGACGCCCGCCAAGGCGCGCGGGACAGCTTCGGACGCGCCTGCGGTCTCGGCCCGGTTTCCGGAAGATGCAGCCTGGGGACGCTCGGTATCAGTCACGTCATCAGCCTACTGAACGGCCGCCGTCCTGTCTCAAGGGCCGGCCGTCAGCCGCCTTCGGACCGCGCGGCCACCAGGCCCGCCAGCAGTTGCGGCCCCTCCTGCATGACAAGTTCCCGGAAATACCGGACGGAATCCGGTTCAGCATCAGGGCCAGGCTTCCGGCGTCGCCACCCCAGCCCGATTTCCCGGTAGGCGAGCCCGGACTCCAGCGCAAGTTCAACCCAGCCCAGGTTGCCCGTCTCAGGGCTGACATGGCGCCGCGGCCCATTCCCGCCCGGCGGCAGGATGCTGACGCCCAGCCCGGCGGAGACCAGGCCGCGGGCGGTGTGGGTGTCCTGGCTCTCGAAGGCGATCCGTGGTCGGAATCCGGCTTCTCGGAACAGTGCATCGGTCAGGGACCGCATGCCGTACCCCGGTTCCAGAGCCACGAAGGAATCCCGCCGGATATCCTGCAGCCCGACGCTGCCGCGTCCAGCCAGCGGGTGACTGTGATGCACCACCAGTCGAAGCGGCTCCCGGTACAGGGCCGCCGAGAAGATAGAGCTGCTCGCTGCAGGCACGGGCGCGATCAGCGCAAGGTCTGCCTGACCTGAGGCGAGCTCCGCTAGGCACGCATCCCGCGCCCCCTGGCGAAGGATGAATCCTGCTTCCGGGTGACGGCTGCGGAAAGCACTGATAAGCAGTGGCAGCGTGGCCTCGCCAAACGTGTGCTGGAAAGACACCGAGATCTTCCCCCGCACAACGTCCGACTCGTGCCGGACCAGGGCCAACCCGGCCTGGAACTCCGTCAGGGCTAAGTCAATATAAGGCAGCAGGGTCTGGGCGGCCGCCGTGAGGCGCACGCCCCTTCCGTCCCGGATCAGCAACTCAGTTCCGACGACGGCGCTTGCCCGGGACAGTGCCCTGCTCACGGTGGACTGTGGTACTCCGAGCAGCTCGGCGGTTTCCGTGACGTGCTGCGTGCGGCCCAGTTCAGCAAGGATCGGAAGAAGCGGGAGGAGTTTTGCCAGCTGCTGATGATCGTCGATCGCGGACCCCATTCTGACTGACAGCTTGGAAGTGTTCCATATCTGCTATGGAATCTAGCTAAAACATGCATTGGAAGCATGAATTCCAAAAGCCTACCCTTTGAGCTATGCCAGAACTCGCGACCGCATCAGCAACCTCCGCGGCGCAGCGGGACGTGTGGGAGGGCCACTCCAAGGGCTCCGCCGCCTACCGCAAGGTATTGGCGGGCCTGGCTTTTGCGGGCGTCGCGACCTTTGCCCAGCTTTACTCCACCCAGGCGGTGCTGCCGATCATGGCGGCGGATCTGCAGGTCACCGCCGCCGAGGCGGCCCTGACCATCTCGCTGGCCACGGTGGGCCTTGCCATCACTGTCATTCCCTGGTCTTTCCTGGCGGACAGGATAGGCCGAGTCAAGGCCATGACCTGGGGCATTTCGGCGGCCACCGTCTTGGGACTCCTGGTGCCGCTTGCGCCGAGCTTTGGCGTGCTGCTCGCTCTCCGGCTGCTCGAAGGCATGGCCCTGGGTGGGATCCCGGCGGTCGCCATCGCCTACCTGAACGAAGAAGTGAACCGGGCCCATGCGGCGATGGCCGCCGGCAGCTATGTTGCCGGCACCACCCTGGGCGGCCTGGCGGGCCGGCTGGTGGCTGGCCCGGCCGGTGAGTTGTGGGGCTGGCGGACAGCGGCCCTTGCGGTGTCCTTGCTGGCAACCGCGGCAGCCGTACTCTTCCTGATCCTGATACCCAAGGCGAAAGGGTTCACCGCCACCAGGGCCGCCGGGCTCCGCGGCGCTTTCGGGTTGCTGGCGGGCCACCTGCGGACCCCCCGCCTGCTGGCTCTCTACGTGCAGGCGTTCCTCCTGATGGGAGGCTTTGTGGCGGTCTACAACTACCTGGGCTTCCGCCTGTCCGCTGAGCCCTTCGCGCTTCCTGCCACCGTGATCAGCCTGATTTTCCTCGCCTACCTTTCGGGCACCCTTACCTCGCGGTGGGCTGGTGGGCTGACAGCCGGCTTCGGCCGCAGGAATGTCCTGCTGGCGGGCCTCATCCTGATGGTCGCAGGCCTGGCGCTGACGCTCACTCAGGTGCTCGCCCTGATCCTGGCCGGCCTGGTGATCTTTACCGGCGGCTTCTTCGCCGCCCACAGCATCGGCTCCGGCTGGTCCGGCAGCATTGCCACCACCGGCCGCGCCCAGGCCGCGTCGCTCTATAATTCGGCTTACTACCTGGGCTCAAGCGTCATCGGCTGGGCCGGCGGCCTCGTTTTCCAGTCCCTGGGGTGGGCGGCCCTTGCCCTGGCCGTCATGGTACTGGCGTGCATCACGGCGGTGACAGTCGCCGTCGTCCATCACTCCCCGCACAGCGGGACGCCGGCCCCGGGCTGACCGACCCGCAGCGCGCTGCCAGCCGTAAAACTATCAGCCACCAAAGGCCAGAATCTGTGGTGATTATTCGGCGAAAGGGGCTGGGCGGAGGTGATTGTGGTGAAACGGGCGTCTAGGATGAACTCAAAGACGTACGAGGAGATCCCATGAGCACCAATCCAAAATCCATCCGTCCGGGCAGCCAGATTGAACCGCTGGACGCTATTGATGAGCGGCTTCTCGCCGCTTTGGTGGATGATGCCCGGATCTCCAACAAGCAGCTGGCTGAGCTGGTGGGCATCGCGCCGTCAACCGCGCTGATGCGGACCCGTGCCCTGTCCGAGCGCGGCATCGTGCAGGGCTTCGAGGCCAAGCTCAGCCTCTCGGCGATCGGCCGGTCCGTCCAGGCGCTGGTGGCTGTCCGACTCAGGGCACATGACCGGGACCAGATCGACCGCTTTACCGCCCGAGTGCCGCACCTGCCGGCAGTGCTCTCGACCTTCCACACGTCAGGTTCCGTGGACTATTTGCTGCACATCGCGGTAGGAACCACCGAGGACCTGCGGGACTGGGTCCTGGACAACCTCGCCACCGACCCCGTGGTGGGCCACACAGAAACCACCCTCGTCTTCGAACACATCCAGGGCAACCACGGTCCGCTGCCCGAGTAGGCGTTCCGGCGGCTAGGCCGGGCCCCGCTGCACGGCCGTCCTGAGGGTGTGCGCGGCCAGGGTCAGTGCGGCGGCACTGCACACCATGACAAACGCCGTCACCGATGCCGGGAGTCCGAAGGCCGCAGTGGCCCATCCCAGTCCGATGACCGGAACGGCGCTGCCCAGGTACGTGATGACGTAAACCGTACTGATGACCTGTGCGTGGTGCGACACCTCCACTTTGGCCGCGACGTCGTTGAAAACGGTGCGGAACGCAACGCCCTGGCCCAGCCCTGCGCAGACACTAGCGGCAGCCAGCAGCAGCAGGCTGTGCCATGCGGCCGCTGCCGCCAGCAGCAGTACGGAGATTCCCAGGACCGCCAGCCCGGCCGGAACCACAAAGCGGCCCCGCACGGCCAGCAGCTGGCTCAGCGCCGAGGCGGCAAGGATCATTCCAGCCAAGGCACCGATCAGCGGCCGCGAGTCCGTGTGCACCATCTGGGCGAAGTAGCCGGGGGCCAGCGACAGACAAAAACCAAAAACGGAAAAACTGAGGAATCCGACGGCGGCCGCCAGCCAGAAGGCGCCCCTCGCCTCCGTGGACACCGACGGCCGGCGTGGAACCAGGACCAGAATGGGCCGCCGCCCGGCTGGCGGTTTGATGGCCGGCCGGGCGTTCAGCAGGAACAGCGGCACGAGCATCCCGGCCAGAACTACCGAGTGTACGTAGTACGGCGCCGTGGTGGGCCCCGGCAGCATGGACAGCACGCCGCCGATGACGGGGCCGGCCGCCACTCCGCCGGCCGTCGCCAGCAGGGTGAAACGGGACGCCCACTCCGGCCGGGACGGAAGGAGCTCGCGCAGCGCGGCGGCACTGGCGCCGGTAGCCAGGGCAACGGCCACACCCTGCAGCGCCCGGCCTGCTGAAAGCGCCACCAGGTTCTCCGCCTGCGAAAACACCCAGCCACCCGCCAGTCCGGCGATGACGGCAAGAATGAGCGCTGCCCGCCGACCGATGTGGTCAGACCAATGCCCCGCCAGCATCAGCGTGGCCACCAGGGCCAGGACGTAGCTGGCAAAGGCCGCAGTGACACCCAGCGCCGAGAGGCCCAGGTTTGCCTGCAGCAGCGGATAGAGGGGTGTGGCCAGGTTTGCACCGACCAGCAACAGGGAGATGACGGCACAGGCCATCACCAGCCGGGCGGTGGTGGAAGCGTTCCACCCTTGACGCCCGGCGGTGGCCGGACGCATGCGAAGTTCACTGAAGACTGTCATTGGCGCTGCCTTGGCATCTGCCGGGCGGGAGGTCCTTGTGGGAAGCCGCGCCGGGGTGCAAATGGATAGCTAAATTCTGTGCCCTTTCTGCTTTTTTCATCTGCTCTTCATGCAACAATTGAGCAAAACAGGCAATTATTTGTAGCCTTGGTAATCGAAAGTGACAGTTTGCAAACACTTGATCCCACAGACCTGAAGATCCTGCTGGAACTCGTCCGGGATCCCCGCGTCCAGATTGGCGAACTCAGCGAGGCGCTGGGGATTGCCCGGAACACCGCGCAGTCCCGCGTCCGGCGCCTGCTCCGCGCCGGTGTGCTGCACGGCGGCGGACGCGAGGTGGACCTCGCGGCGGTGGGGTACGACGTCGTCGCCTTCGTCACCATCGAAGTGACACACCGGGAGCTGGACGGAGTGGTGGGCGCCCTCCGGCTGCTGCCCCAGGTTTTGGAGGTCCATGAGATCTCCGGCCGGGGAGACGTGTGGTGCCGCGTTGTGGCCACCGATACGCACAATCTGCAGTCAGCCCTCCGCCAGATCCTCCGCATCAAAGGCGTTATCCGGACCGAAACAGTCCTGGCGCTCCACACCCACATTCCCTACCGGACCGAGCCGCTAATCAGCCGTCTTGCACAGGCCATGCCGGGCAAAGGCTAGGCTTCGAGCATGGATTGGCTTTCACATGTTTCACAAATTTACTGGCTCGCCGTGCTTCTGGCGTTCATCGCCAGCATGGCCATCGGCTTCGTCTGGTACATGCCCGCCGTCCTGGGCAAGCGATGGATGGCATCCATCCGCAAGACGGAGAATGACCTCAAAAAC
This sequence comes from Arthrobacter sp. UYCo732, assembly GCF_040547265.1. Lineage (NCBI taxonomy): Bacteria > Bacillati > Actinomycetota > Actinomycetes > Micrococcales > Micrococcaceae > Arthrobacter > Arthrobacter sp. UYCo732. The sequence goes on from NZ_JBEPPJ010000004.1 coordinate 19,367, forward strand.
ATCAGTGGCGGCGCCGGGATCTGGGTTCCCATGATGGTGGCTGCTGCCCTGACTGACGTCCTGCTGGCTGTCCTGATCAGCAAGCTGGGCCTGGACACTGCCTTGGCGGGCGGCCTGTTCGCACTGGTTCTGGCGCTCGTGTTCCGCGCTGGAGGCCAGGTCATCCACAACGGGTTCGCCGGGCGTCCCGCGGCAGTCACGCGGATCGATTCCGGCCATGGCCTGCCCGCCATGACGCTGTCCGGCGTCATCATCGGGGCGATGTCCTGACGTGACCATCATCGATAATGCCGTGTATGTGGATGGCGTCCGCAGTGCAGAGCCGAAGAGCCTGGAACAGACCTTCGACGCCCTCGCCCACCACGGCGGCATGGCCTGGATTGGGCTGTACCGGCCCACTGCGGAGGAAATGGCAGCGGTGGCCAGCGAGTTCGGGTTGCATGCCCTGGCGGTGGAGGACGCCATTTCGGCGCACCAGCGCCCCAAGCTGGAACGCTATGCGGACAACCTGTTTACGGTGCTCCGGCCGGCACGCTACCTGGATTCAACCGAGACCGTGGAATTCGGCGAACTGCACATCTTCACAGGCCCGAACTTCGTGGTAACCATCCGCCATGCCGAAATGGCCGGGGTTGGCCGGGTGAGGCGCCGCCTGGAGGACCGCGCCGACCTCCTGCGGCACGGCCCCGAGGCAGTCCTCTACGCCCTGCTGGACATGGTGGTGGACGACTACGCACCGGTGGTGGCCGGCCTGGAAAACGACATCGACGAGATCGAAGACCAGCTGTTCAGCGGGGATGCCACGGTGTCCCGCCGGATCTATGAACTCGCACGCGAAGTCATCCAGTTCCAGCGCGCCATCCATCCCCTGCCGGATATGATGCAGCAGCTCAAACGCGGCTTCGAAAAGTACGGGGTGGACTCGGACCTGCAGCACAGCCTTCGCGACGTCGAGGACCACGTGGCACGGTTGATCTCCCGCGCGGATTCGTTCCGTGACCTGCTACAGAACGCCCTCACGCTGGACGGGACACTGACCGCCAACCGGCAGAGCGAGGCCAGCGCCGAACAGAACGAACAGGTCAAGAAGATCTCATCCTGGGCGGCGATCTTCTTCGCGCCCTCGTTCGTGGCCGGGGTGTATGGCATGAACTTCGATCACATGCCTGAGCTGCACTGGACCCTGGGCTACCCCCTAGCCATGGTGCTGATGGCCGCCACGGCAACCCTGATGTACGCCATCTTCAAGCGCAAGGGCTGGCTCTAGGGGTCAGCTGGCCTGCAGGGCGACGGCTCCGTGGCCCGAGTCTGCTGCGCTGAACACCAGCCGGCGGTTGGCGATTTTGTCCGTAAAGAAACGGTCGTGGCTGACCACCACAACGGCCCCCGGAAAGTGCAGCAGGGCGCGTTCCATGACCTGGGTGCTGGACAGGTCAAGGTGGTTGGTGGGCTCGTCAAGCAGCAGTACCGAGGCGCCGGAGAGCAGGCACTGGGCCATCGCCACCCTGGCACGCTGGCCGCCGGAGAGGTTGCCGATTCTCTGTTTAAGATCGGCCTCGGAAAACTGGAACATGGCCAGGAACCTGTTCACCGATTTCTTCGTCGCCGTCAGGGCCAGGCTGTCCGGCATCGCGTTGACCGCGTGGGTGACGGTGTCGTCGTCGTCCAGTTCCTCAAGTACCTGGTTGTACGAGACCATGCCCGCGCCCTTGGCCCAGGCCACGGTGCCGGCATCAGCCGGCTCTTCACCGGTGAGCGCCCGCAGCAGCGTGGTCTTGCCGCTGCCGTTGGCTCCGATGACCGCGATCCGGTGGCCGCGACCGATCTCGAAACTCAGATCGCTGAAAAGAGTCCTGCCGCCGTAGGCCTTGCCCAGCGATTCCACCCGGCACAGAACGTCCTTGACGTAGAGGCCGCCATAGATCTCCGTGATGATCTGGTCCACTGGCCGGGGCGCCCTGGACTTCTTGATCCTGGCCAGCTGGTTCGCCAGGCCCTTGCCCGCGGCCTTGGCAGCCTCCCGGCGGTCGGAGATGCCCTCGGCTTCGAAGGCGAGCAGCTCCGACTCGTGGACAAACTGGCTTTCCAGGCTTTTGAGCCGGAACTGTTTGGCCACCACGTACTCGGCGAAGTTCCCCGGGTACTCGTGCAGGTGGTGGTTCTCCACCTCGATGATCCGGGTGACAACGGAGTCCAGGAACTTCCGGTCGTGCGAGACGATGATCGCGGCGCCCTTGAACGTCCTGAACCAGCCTTCGAGCCATTCGACGCCGGCAACGTCCAGGTAGTTGGTGGGCTCATCCAGCAGCAGGACGTCCGGGGCCTCGAGCAGGATCTTCGCCAGTGCTGCCCGGTTCCGCCAGCCGCCGGAGAGCTCGTCGATGGCGCAGGTCCGGTGGTGCTCACTGAAGCCGAGGGTTGTGAGGACTTTGTCGATGCTGCGCTGGTAGTCCCAGCCGTCCAGCCGGTCCATGGCCTCAAACAGCTCGGACTGGCGGTGGATCAGCTCGTCCAGCCGTGCACCGTCGGAGGAGTCGGTGGCGATGGCCGCATCGATTCCGGCGAGCTCAGACTCGATCTCCGTCACGTGGGCGAACAGGCCGTTCAGGACCTCTGTGATGGTGGACTCGCCGTTCAACTCCGAGAACTGCGAGAAGTAGGCGGTCCTGGTTCCCAGCTCCACGGCCACGGTGCCGGCGTCGGGAGCGACCTGGCCTTGGATGAGTTTGAGGATAGTGGACTTGCCCGAGCCGTTCTTCCCGATCAGGCCCACCCTGTCCCCGGCCTCAAGCTTGAAGAAGGCTTCCCGGAGTACCTGTGCGTTGTCGAAGCTGACGTTGACGTCATTCAGCCGGATCAAACTCATCGTTGCTGTCCAATCCAGTCATGGGTAATGGCGACAGGCCAGAGATGCGGCCGCATCACACTCTCTCACGAATACGCTGCCGATCCAGATTCGCGGGCGTACCCCCTTCCCGGCCGGATGCACAGCGCCAGCCTGACCCTCGCCGCAGCAATTGGAGGCGGAGCCCTGGCGGTCTCGGCCCTTCCGGCCAACGCCGCGACCACCGCCCCTTCGCCTGACTCCAGCCAGTCCACCACGGCACCGGCCCGGGACGAGTCCAAGGGTGGGCACCAGGCGAACGGGATGACCGAGACCCTGCTGACCGGCGACACTGCCGCTAAGGTCACCGACGCCGCCTTGGCAGCCAACCAGGGTGCCACCATCCAGCGGGTGGAGACCTACGCGGAAGGAGCCGCCTACGAAGCTCACATCGTGAAGTCTGTTACAGTCCGGGTGGCGCTTGGGAGCAGTCGCCGACCCGGTTGTACGCGGCGTGTACGGCATGAGTCTCGGCGCCCTAGTGTGCCATCCGGGCGCGCGTTACCGTCCGAGGTAGGCGAGCAGCGCGGTGAGCGCGGCCCGGCATCGCGGCGGTCCAGGCGGCTGACAGTGCGGTGTCATCCAGGCTGGCCCTCCATCAGTGCCGGGATTCGTGCGCCGGTTGGGGTGCCCGGCACCGGCGTGTACATCACCAGGTGCAGCTCCGGGGCATCCGAGGGCACCAGGCGGTGCTGCTCAAAGACCAGTTCACCGAGGCGGGGATGCAGGAACACCCGCTGCCTGGAGGCGAACCGTTCCACCCCACGGTCGGCCCAGAGTTGTGCGAACTCCGGGCTGGCCTTGCCGAGCCGGTTGATCAGTGCGGTGTGGGCGGCCGATCCGAGCCGGGGGCCTGCCTCGGCCCGGAATTCAGCAACAAAGTGGCGCGAGGTTTCTTCCCAATCGGGCAGCATCTCGCGCAGGTGGGGGTCTGTGAAGATGAGCCACAACAGGTTCCTCTCAGCCGGGTCCACGGCCGCGATCCGTGAATAGAGGCCGGCGTAGGCCCGGTTCCAGCCGGCGATCCCCCAGTCCGGGGCCACGGCGAAGGCCGGGAAACCAAGAGAATCCAGCAGCCGCTGCACGTGCGCAGGCGCCTCCTCGATGGTCGCGACCTCGGCCGCTGGAACCGGAGCGTAACCGCCCAGTGCGAGCAGATAGGACGCTTCGGCACCTGTCAGGCGGAGGACGCGCGCGATGGCATCCAGGACCTGGCGCGAGGCGTTGATCTCCCGGCCCTGCTCCAACCACGTGTACCAGGTGACGCTGACAGCAGCGAAGGAGGCAACTTCCTCGCGGCGGAGTCCCTGGGTGCGGCTGCGGCCTATGGGCGGCAGGCCCAGTTCCGCCCGAACCAGGTTCCCGCGTCTGACGCGCAGGAACTGCCCCAGCTCCCGCCGTCGTTCATCACTCATCCCAAAAATCTAGCACTGCCACTACTAGTATCAGCACCGCCTTCCACCGTCATACTTCCACTGGTTGACTGCTTTCATGCCTCCACTACGTTCACGAACAGTCACCCACGGCCGCAACATGGTCGGCGCACGCGCATTGCTGCGCGCCGCCGGCGTCAACGGATCCGACTTCGGCAAGCCGATCATCGCCGTCGCCAACAGCTTCACCGAATTCGTCCCCGGCCACACACACCTCCAGCCGGTGGGACGCATCGTCTCCGACGCCATCATCGAGGCCGGCGGCATCCCGCGCGAGTTCAACACCATCGCCGTCGATGATGGCATCGCCATGGGCCACGGCGGCATGCTCTACTCTCTGCCCTCGCGCGATCTGATCGCCGACTCGGTGGAGTACATGGTCAACGCGCATTGCGCCGACGCCCTGATCTGCATCTCGAACTGTGACAAAATCACCCCCGGCATGCTGATGGCCGCGCTGCGCCTGAACATCCCCACGGTCTTCGTCAGCGGCGGCCCCATGGAAGGCGGCACGGCCGTGCTGGTGGACGGCACCGTCCGCAAGCGGCTGAACCTGATCTCTGCGATCGCGGACGCGGTGGATGAGAGCGTCTCGGATGCCGACCTGCTCCGCCTGGAGGAGAATGCCTGCCCCACGTGCGGTTCCTGTTCGGGCATGTTCACGGCCAACTCGATGAACTGCCTCACCGAGGCCCTGGGCCTCTCGCTGCCCGGCAACGGCACCACGCTCGCCACGCATACCGCCCGCCGCGACCTCTACCAGGACGCCGGCAAGGCCATCGTGGACATCACCAAAGCCCATTACGACGGCGACGACGAGTCGGTTCTGCCGCGTGCCATCGCCGGCCGTGCCGCGTTCGAGAACGCCATGACCATGGACATCGCCATGGGCGGCTCCTCGAACACCATCCTGCATCTGCTCGCTGCCGCCCAGGAGGCCGAACTCGACTTCACGCTCGAGGACATCGACGCCATCTCGCGACGCACCCCGTGCCTGACCAAGGTAGCTCCGAATGGGGACTACCTGGTCGAGGACGTGCACCGAGCCGGCGGCATCCCGGCCATTCTGGGTGAACTGGACCGCGGCGGGATGCTCAACCACGATGTGCGGTCGGTGCACGGCCCGGACCTGCGTTCATGGCTCGATACCTGGGACATCCGCGGCGGCAAGGCCAGCGACGTGGCCGTTGAACTGTTCCATGCCGCGCCCGGCTGCGTCCGGTCCGCCACGGCCTTCTCCCAATCGGAACGATGGGACAGCCTCGATACCGACAGTAAGAACGGCTGCGTCCGTTCGATCCAGAACGCGCACACGGTGGAGGGCGGGCTGGCCGTGCTCCGTGGAAACATCTCAGCGGATGGCTGCGTGGTGAAGACAGCCGGCGTGGACGAATCGATCTTCCAGTTCTCCGGCCCGGCTGTCGTCTTCGAATCGCAGGATGATGCTGTTGAAGCCATTCTGAGCAAACAGATCGTCGCAGGGGACGTCGTCGTCATTCGCTACGAAGGCCCGCGCGGTGGCCCGGGCATGCAGGAGATGCTCTACCCGACTTCGTTCCTGAAGGGGCTGGGACTCGGCGCGAAGTGTGCGCTGATCACCGACGGCCGCTTCTCCGGCGGCACGTCCGGACTGTCGATCGGCCACATCTCCCCCGAGGCCGCGGCGGGAGGAGCCATCGCGCTCATCGAGAACGGCGACACGATCTCCATCGACATCCCTTCGCGCTCAATCACAGTAGAAGTGTCCGACGACGAAATGGACCGCCGTCGCGCGCTGCTGGAAGCGACCACAGGCTACCAGCCCCGCAACCGCGAGCGCGCCGTCTCCCCGGCCCTGCGCGCCTACGCGGCTTTCGCTCTCTCGGCAGACAAGGGAGCGGTGCGGCACGTGCCCCTGGAACCCCTGCCGGTCGCCACCATGGCCTAGCCGGATTAACACGGAGGTTGGTGACGCGGCTGGCGGCCTAAAAGAACGCGCACCGGTCATGCAGCCGATCGCCAAGGTTGTGGCGGAGACCGGGTCCCGAAGGGTAAGCGCCGGCGAGGCAACCGCCGCGTTCCACACCGCGGCATCAACCGGAACAACGCCTCGCTGAAAGCACTCGCCAAGGACCTCGGCATTCCGGCCGTGGGCATCAGTCCGGGTAGATAATTGCGGCCGTCGGCCGTGGCCGTAGCCGTAGGTCTGGCATAGCCACCAGCACTCCACTGCTGGCGGACTCCCTAGCATCGCTGGTTGAGGGACACGGGCAGACACACTGGTTCACGCGGGTTAGGCTCACCCCCTCGGCACCCGATGTGCTGGCCGCTGATCCGGCGCAACAGTTCCAGGAGCTGCTCGGAGCGGTCCAGAAAGCGAGTCGGGACGACGGAGCCGAAGCGGTCATCATCGCCGGTGGACCCCTTAGCGAGACGGCCCGCCGCCTGGCCTCGACGGGCATCGTGGAGATCATCCAGCAGCCTGTAAGCGCGTGCTCCAAGGTTCTTCGCGTCATTGGCGAACAGCAGCTCGCCGCGGCCCCGTAGCCAATGGAGGTGGACCCTTAGCGTCAAGTGAGTATGACCAAGGGGTGCAGCTTGTCGAAAGGGGGTGCACCCCTTGGTCATGTCCGCTGCGCGGAAAGGCTTACTCCTGCTGATCCTTGAGGGAGGAAATGATGCTGCCGCAGCCCTGGAAGAACATCCGCCGGCCAAGGCCGCCGTCGGTCCATATCCAGATGATCGAGTAGTCATCCGTTGCGGCATCCACGACGCCGGTGCCGGTCGTCGAACCTTCGGCGAAACGGACCCGCTCCCCCGCAATGAACCGGGGGTGCCTGACCATGCTCCGCCGCGGCCTGGACTGGGTGGTTGCGGCTACCACTGTGGGCAGCGCAGAGCATGGAGGTGAAAAGCGGTCATTAGCATCCTTGGGTCGCAGGCGGTTGTCCCAGCTCATTACAACCCTGCCCGCTGCTCCCAGGTCACGCAGTACGCGTGGTCAACCCAGAATATCGGGTAGCGCTGGAAATCCCGCACGATCGTGCTTATCTGGCGAGTGTGACCGGGAGTCCGTCGCTCTGGCTAACGGCTGTCACTAGTGCGTCTTTCTGTCGGGGAAGGTGAAATCTTCATCCCTGTTAGACAAGTAATCAGTCCCCTGGGAATCGGGTAAGGCTTAAAGCTTGCTGCGCGCCTACACTGAGCCATGAGTACGATCTCGTCGTTGGTCCTGATTTTCGGTGCGGCTTTCGCTTGGATCGGCTTGACGGTATTCGTACTCGTCCGGTTGCGCCGTCGCCGCCGCCGGAACGGGTCCTCGCTGGTAGCGGCGGCTTCCCCTCCCGCTGAACCCGGCAGCATCCATCCCCACAGGCCATGGCGGCGCGTCCGCCCTGTAACAGGCCAGGACACGGCGCGACGCAGGCTGCGCCTCCGGAAGGTCCGCAGCTGAAGGCAATCATTACCCCGTTCGCCTGACAGATCTGGACCGCAGCCGGCGATGCTACCCCCTGGACAGGGGACTGAGCGCCAGACATCGACGTGTCCTTCCGGTACCTCGGGGTGTCTAAAGCAGGTACCCACCACTCGGGCACCACTCAGGAAAGAGCCCTAGGGTGGTGAGAGGAGCCGGCGACGAGGGTGCGCTTCTGAGATCGAGTGCACCTCCCCAGCCGTCGCCGGCTCCTCTTGTCCGGCTCGACCATGTACACCCGCGAACACGGGCACAACAAGCTCGAAGGAGTCCTCCCCGGCATTTTCCGCCCTCGCGGACCGGCTGGTTATCGAATGGACTGCGGACAAGGTGAACTGGGCAAAACCGGGAACGCACGCAAGCCTCATGACTGTGGTCGAATTTGCTGATCCGCGGACCGAGCCGTTCCCCGGTTTGAGTCGCTCCTGATCAGCTACGACGAGCTCCAGACAGTCGTCTCTGATGACCGCTGCAAGCAATGGCAGACAGCCCTCAGTTCCGTGCAGGGCATTTATCTCATCGCCGGCACGAATACCGGCAAGCTGTACGTCGCCGAGGTGGACGGTGCTGAACGCTTCTGGGACGGTGGAGCGAACACTCCCGGAACGGCCACGGCGGCAATGTCTCCCTCCCTGAACTGGCCGGCGCCAATGCCAGCCATCCGCGGCACTTCCAATTCAGCATTTTGCGGGTCTTCTCACCCAGTGCACCGGCTGTACAGGTCGATGCAGCCGAAGCCCACTTCTTCTTAAGCCGCCGGCAGCGCCCACCGCTATCGGTGACCGGCTATTCGCGAGTCCGCTCGTGCGCCGCATCGCGAAGGAACGCTCGTTAGATCTCTCCGGAGTCGCGGGCAGCGGACCCAACGGGAGAATCGTGCGACGTGATCTGGACGACCTCCAGCCCGCACTGGCCCCGGCTCCGGTCATTCCCGCGGTAATTCCGCCCGCACCTACCCCGGCTCAGCCCGCCCTCCCCGTCAATCCGCCGGCGGCGGCCGCTGCAGATGCGGCCGGATTCACCGATATTCCGTACACCGGCATGCGCAAGGCGATCGCGCGCAGGCTCACAGAGAGTAAGTCGACCGTTCCCCACTTCTACGTCACGGCGCACTGCCGCGTCGACCGGCTGCTCGCCCTTCGGACCGAAGTTAACTCCACGTCGCCCCGCAAGATCTCGGTCAACGATTTTGTCGTGAAGGCCGTCGCTGCGGCGCTTGTGGATGTTCCGGCGGCGAACGTCATATGGATGGACGCGGCCACAAGGCGCTTCGACCACGTGGACCTGGCGGTGGCCGTTTCTACCGACGGCGGGCTGCTTACGCCCGTCCTGCGCGGCGTCGACGGCCTCTCCCTCACGGCGATCGGCGATAGAATCTCTGATCTCGCCGAACGGGCCCGGCACGGCCGGCTCCAACAGCGGGAACTGGAAGGCGGGAGCTTCGCTGTGTCCAACCTGGGCATGTTCGGCGTCGACCAGTTCTCGGCAATACTGAACCCCCCGCAGTCTGGAATTCTCGCCGTCGGTGCGGCAAAGCAGCAACCGGTCGTCCAGGATGGCGAGCTCGTAATCGGTACTGTGATGACTGCGACCTTGTCTGCCGACCACCGGGTGGTCGACGGCGCGGTAGCGGCCGCATGGATGGCTGCTTTCGTCAAACGGATCGAGAACCCACTGTCCATCCTCATCTGAGGTTCCCCTGGCCGCTCGAAAGCAGATACTGGCGCATCGGGCAGCGGGTTTCTGCCCGATGCCAGCTGGTTGGATGAAAGAGAGTAAACGTGACGCGTATTGGCATTGTGGTCGAGTTGGGTCACGAGAGAAGGGCGGCGGCGACGCCTGTCACCGTCGGGCAGTTGTTGGAGTTGGGCTACGACGTTGTGGTCGAAAAGGGTGCGGGAGAGTCCGCGTCCTTCCGTGATGACGACTATGCCGCGGCGGGTGTGGTGATTGTGGGCGCGGACGAGGCGTGGGGCAGTGAGGTGGTTTTACGGATCAATCCGCCCACCGGGGGATGAGATCGGCCGCCTGGCCGAGGGGGCCACGCTGATCGGGTCGCTGAGCCCGGGTCTGCGGCCGGAGCTGGTGGAGGCGTTGGCGGCGCGTCCGATCACGGCGTTGGCGCTCGATGCCGTGCCTCGCATTTCCCGGGCGCAGTCGATGGATGTGCTCAGTTCGATGGCGAACATTGCCGGTTACCGGGCCGTTATTGAGGCGGCTCGCGAGTTCGGCCGGTTCTTTACGGGACAGGTAACCGCTGCCGGCAAGGTTCCCCCGGCGAAGGTGCTGGTCGCCGGGGCCGGGGTTGCGGGCCTGGCCGCGATCGGGGCGGCCTCCAGTCTGGGTGCGATTGTGCGGGCGACTGATCCGCGGCCCGAGGTCGCTGATCAGGTGAAGTCCATTGGCGGCCTACCTCAAGGTTGAGGTCGAGGAGGAGATGAAGTCCTCGGATGGTTATGCCAAGGCCACGTGAGCACCGGGAGGCCCAACGGGAGCCACTGCTCAAGATCGATCTCAATTTCTGACCGGCCACTGTTGAACTCCTGGATCTGGTGGAGCCGCTGCAGGTCCCAGATGTGATACTCGATCAGGCCCCGACGAAGGAGGGGCTGGACGGTCCGGAGCGGCCACGTACAATCCGGAGGAATCTCAATGATGTTGTCAAGGACAAAGGTTGATTCCTGGGCCGTCCAGCCGGAGCTGCAGGTGACTTTGAGCTGTCCGCAGCCGAGGGGCCAGTCAGGGATATCCGCGGCTGGAAATTGGGAGCCGTTGGGGGGTAGTTCACGGGCCTCCGTAGCGGTGGATAACCCGTGAGGATTGACCCGGTTGTGGGCAGCGGAACGGTGCTGCCCGTGATGGCATGATTGTGTCAACTTAGTCGGAGCCCACATTGGCCTTCGGCCACGGCGTGGAGGGACGCCGTGGGCGTTTGTGTGCCATGCAGGCCGAGCCCGCGTCGCTGGTGAGGGGGCCGAGACGGCGGTGACCGAACTCCGGGATGTAACGGCCTGCGTCGTAGGCAGCGCGTTTGTCGTCTGTGGCCACGCTGGGTGAGCCTGACTTGTTGCTGGAGGCCACGCAGAGCTAACGGGGATGTATCGGCCCCGTTGGATCCAAGGGCTCACGGCAGAGGTCGAAGCCCTCTCTCAAGCTAAAGAGCCACCACGCGACGTCAACACCGCATCTATAAACTGTCGCCGAACCGGGACTTCCCATATCGGGCAACGAAGGCGCCTTCCCGGACCTCTGGACATGGGTCAACAAGGGCTCCCCCGGATGCCCGAAAGGCATCCACCTTGAGTCGATGCCGTCGTTCATCACTCGGAGGTGGCGCCGCCGTTCGTCAGGCCCATGAACATCGTCAGGTGCAGGATGTCCACGTGTTTGCGCGAGACCTCCACGGCTTCCTGGACATCGCGTCCCCGTAGGGCCGCCACCAGTGCGATGTGGTCGTAGTTCGATTTGTGCAGGAGCTGGATCGGGTAGGGGATGAAGTAGGCGTAGAGCTGTGCCAGAGTCTCGTGGTACTCCTGCACCGCGGTGCCCAGCCCCGACGCAGTGCCCACCAGCTGATGGAACTGCTCGTCTGCCTTGTGGTAGTCGGACCAGTCCGCAGATTCGGCCATGTCATGAGTCAGCCGTTCGAGCTCATCGAGCTGTTCTGCCGTGGCGTTTACCGCCGCGTAGTGCGTCACGGCGCATTCGAAAAGCAGCCTCCGGTCCACCATCCGGTTCACGGCCCGGGACTCGGCCGGTGATGCGGAGAGTTCAGCCAGCACGCTCCGCGGGGGCTCGTCGGCCACGAACGTTCCACCGCCCCGGCCGCGCCGGCGGACCACCACACCGTGCTCCGCCAGGCTCGCCAGCGCGCGGCGGGCGGTGATCGGGCTGACAGACAGGCCCAGGGCGACGTCCTCCTGATCGGGCAGGCGATCGCCAGGCTTCAGCAGGCCCAGGGAAATTGCCATGCCGATCCGAAGCCGCACGGCGTCAATGGCGCTGCGACGGTCGATGCCGGCCAGGCTTCCGGCCTCGATGGGCGAAGTGTCGGCGGTGTCGTCTAACTGACGGGTCATATCCGCTACTTTACGGCCCAATCCTTCCTCTTCCCATAATTAGATCATTCTGATCTAATATAGTGCAGATCACACCCCAACGTGGAGATAACCATGCAACGCATCCTTCCCCTCATCGCAGCCCAGACCCGGCCCCGTCTCATCGGCGAGCCAGTCTCGGCGTTTGCGGACGAGGTCAAAGCCGCCCTCGCCGTCCAGCCCCACAGCAGGCTGGTGGTCTTTCCGGAGCTTCACCTGTTCGGGGATTCCGATCCCGACCAGCAGCGCACGGAAGCGCTCCAGGCTTCCGCGGAGCCTTTGGAGGGCCCCCGGGTCAAGGAACTGCGGCAGATCGCCGGTGATCTTGGCATCTGGCTGGTCCCGGGCAGCGTGTGCGAGCGAGGCCCGGAAGGGCAGTTGTTCAACACCCAGCTGGTCCTTTCCCCGGAGGGCGGGCTTGCCGGCTATTACCGGAAGGTTTTCCCTTGGCGGCCCTTCGAACCTTACGACCCCGGTGACCGGTTCACCACCGTGGACCTCGCCGGCATTGGGAGGGTGGGCCTGAACATCTGCTACGACGCGTGGTTCCCCGAGGTGTCCCGCCAGCTCGCCTGGATGGGCGCCGAAGTCATCCTCAACGTCGTGAAAACCACCACGCCGGACCGCAGGCAGGAACTGGTGCTCGCCAAGGCCAACGCCATCGTGAACCAGGTCTTTATGGTCAGCGTCAACTGCGCCGGTCCCACCGGAACAGGCCGAAGCATCATCGTGGACCCCGAGGGCAACACCCTCACCGAGGCGCCCGACGACACCACGGTACTGCTCACAGCCGAACTCGACCTTGCCGCCGTCGAGCATGTCAGGACCCACGGCACCGAAAACCTCAACCGCCCCTGGTCCCAGTTCCGCGACGGCGAAGACGCCATTGAACTGCCCGTTTACCAGGGCCGGATCACCCCGGCCACCTGGGCTCCCCAGTCCTTCAACGCCTAAGGAAACACCGTGACAACAACACCCACCCTCACGCGCACGCTGAAACTGCCCTCTCTGGTCCTGTTCGGCCTCGCGTACTTGACCCCGCTGATCGTCCTGGGGATCTTCGGCATCATCGCCGAAGCCACCGGCGGGGCCTCACCGTCCGCGTATTTGGTGGCGCTCGTGGCCATGCTGTTCACGGCGCACAGCTACGGCCGGATGGCCGTCGCACACCCGGTGGCCGGGTCCGCCTACACCTACGTCCGGCGGTCCATCGATCCCAGGGTGGGGTTCCTGGTGGGCTGGGCCATCCTGCTGGACTACCTCTTCCTGCCCATGGTGATCTGGCTGATCGGCGGCTCCTATCTCAGCGCGCAGTTCCCCGAAATCCCCATCGGTGGCTGGGTCGTTGGTTTCATCCTCATCACCACGGCCCTGAATGTCCTGGGCATCAAGGTGGCGGACAAGGCCAACTACGTGCTGATGGCATTCCAGCTGCTGGTCATCGTGTTCTTTGTGGCGCTGGCCATAGGCAACGTGGTGTCCACCTCCGGCGCGGGCGGCCTGGCCAGCACCCAGCCGTTCTTCAACGACACCTCCAGCTTCGCCACCATCTCCGCGGGTGCGGCCATCGCGGCGTATTCGTTCCTGGGGTTCGACGCCGTCACCACCCTCACCGAGGAGACCATCGAACCGCGCAAGAACATGCCCCGCGCCATCATGCTCATCGCCCTGATCGGCGGAGGCATCTTCGTGACCGTGTCCTACGTGACCCAGCTGGTCCACCCCGGCGGGGTGTTCGAGGACTCGGCTTCCGCGGCCAGCTCCATCGCGCTGCAGATCGGCGGTCAGCTCTTCGGAGCCGTGTTCCTCGCCGGCCTGGTGGTGGCTCAGTTCGCCTCCGGCCTCGCGGCGCAGGCCAGCGCTTCGCGCCTGCTCTACGCCATGGGCCGGGACTCCGTGCTGCCCAAGGCGGTCTTCGGCCGGCTCAGCGCGAAGTTCCACACCCCGGTGGTGAACCTGATCCTTACCGGCATTGTCGGCCTGATCGCGATCTTCCTGGACGTGGCCACCTCGACCTCGTTCATCAACTTCGGCGCCTTCACCGCTTTCACCCTGGTCAACGTCTCCGTGGTGTTCCACTACGTCCGGCAGCGCCGCGCCGGGCAGAACCTGAACCCCGTGTCCTACGTGGTGGTCCCGGCGGTGGGAGCCATCATCTGCGCGTACCTGCTCTCCCAGCTGGACGGTAACGCGATTACGCTGGGACTGTCATGGCTGGTGCTGGGCGTCGTTGTCCTGGCCCTGATTACGCGTGGTTTCAAAGCGGCGCCGCCGGAAATGTCGGCCACGGAGAGGGCGACGGTTGAGGCTGCAGCCTGAGCCGGGCCGCCGCCTGACCGGAGGGAAGGAACAACCGTGAGGATAGCGCTCGGGCAGCTGGAGTCGGGCACCGATATCCTGGCCAATCTCGCAGTGATCGACCGGTTCGCCGCCGAGGCCGTGCGCGAGGGCGCCGAGCTGGTTGCATTCCCGGAATATGCCACGTACGAGAAGAAGAAGGTGGACGCTACGTTCCCCGTGATGGCTGAGCCGCTGGACGGTCCCATCTGCCAGGAACTGGCCGGCACTGCCCGCCGCCACCGCATCGCGCTGGTGGCGGGCGTGGTGGAACGCTCGGAGGAGCCGGGCAAGGCGTACAACACCGTGGTGGCGTTCGGGCCGGACGGAAGCCGGCTGGCCTGCTACCGGAAGATCCACCTCTTCGATGCGCAGGGCTTCGGGGAGTCGATGTTCATCAAGCCGGGCCCGTCCACTGATCCGGTGGTTTTCGAGCACGGGGGAACGCGCTTTGGCCTGATGACCTGCTATGACCTTCGCTTCCCGGAGCTGGCCAGGGAACTGGCCGACGCCGGCGCCCAGGTCCTGCTCGTCTGCTCATCCTGGGTGCCGGGCACCCATAAAACCGAGCAGTGGCTGGCGCTGAATACAGCGCGCGCCATCGAGAACAGCCTCTACGTAGCCGGGGTGTGCCAGGCGCCGCCGGTCTCGGTAGGGCGCAGCATTCTGGTCGATCCGATGGGGGTCACCGAAGCCGATCTCGGGCTCGGTGTCGGCGTCGCAGCGGTGGACATCTCCCCACAGACGGTGGCGCGGGTGCGGGAGTTATTCCCGATGTTCCGCCAACGCCGGCTGTAGCCGGCGGCGGGGCTGCGCCCCGGTCCGTGGTTCCTACTGAGGTGGGGTCGCCGTAGTACTCGCTAAAAATCATGCGGATATGGCTGGCCAGGGAAACCCGACCGTTCCGTCGCGTCAGGTGCCCTGCTGGAGCGTGGCAAAGTCGGCGTGGGCTTGGTCAACGGCTTCGGGGTAGGCCTGACGTTTTCGTACTCGATGAGGGCCCGGTAGATGCTAGCCGGGCTGGGGTTGCGGCCTTTGCGTTTGCCCGTGGGGATGATCAGGTCGGGGCGGATGTCCTCGACGGACTCGCCGTTGGCGCGGCGGCGCATCACGGGGTGCAGCATGTCGTCGGTGATGACTGGCGGGCGGCCGCCGTGGTTTCCCTTGCGGGCGGCCGTGTTTAGGCCTTCGAGGGTGGTTTCGCGGATATTCTCGCGTTCGGCTTCTGCCATCGCGGCGAAGAACGCGAACAGCACCCGGCCGGTGCCGGACGATAAACGGCAGCCGGCCACTGGCTTCCAAAATCCCTCATAAAGGAGGTGGAAGTCCGCCGAGCATCAACCAGGCTGAAGCTGACAATCAAGGCCACAACGATGGTCCAACAACCCGCAGGAACGCCTGAACCGGGAGATCCGCCGCCGCACCGACGTGGTCGGGATCTTCCCCGACCGGAACTCGTTGATCCGCCCCGTCGGCGCCGTTCTGGCCGAGCAACACGATGACTGGATCGAAGCCCGCCGCTACCTCGGCCTGGGGCTCATCCAACAGGCCCAAACCGTCGGCACCCCGACAACCAAGGAGGCAACGACAACCACAGAACTGGCGCTCAGCGCCTAAACAAACCAAGGATCACGCGGCAACCGCAATACACCACGCATTTGGACTTGACCGGCGGACGCTGACGCCGATCGTACCAGCGCAAGAGTTCGGGTCGGTACCCTCGCGTATCCGATCAGCTTGGTCACGACCGCTCCACGGCGTCTCGTAAATAGGGGTTAGCTAGTACCGCCGATTCAACCGTGAGGTTTCGACACATAGTTACGAGAATCGCAGGCCCGCACCACGTGGCCGTCATCACCGGATGTGGCAAACCCCTCGCGGACCGGGAATTCCTTGCGGTGAGGTCCGGATACCGCAGAGATCGTGGGATTTCATTGCCAGCCACGGTACGGTCACCGCGGGGGGCATCGAAGGAACAGGTTCAACGACTACTCGCCAGGACCCGACGCGGCGAAAGGCTGCCGGTGCTGGAGGTGTACCGTCCGAACCGGGCCGACCGCCCCCTCCCCGGGCCATAACGCCAACATGCTGAACGCCTGCCTGACCGACTTTGGCTTCGGCTCGGCCCGGCTCGCCGCCGGTTCCACGTACGGGGCGCAGTTGGTTGCCACGCAGAACTTCGCCACCTACGGGATGATCGCCCTGATCTTCGTCATCCGGATTGGACTGGGCTCCCTCAGCGTCCGGGAAGCAGTTAGAGCCGAGTAAAGGCAGCACCGAGGATAACGACGGCGGACAATCCCGCCGTCGCCCACTTCCTTTTTGATTCAGTTCAGGTCGAATTCCCGGTAGGCGTGCCCGTCCCGTGCGTGCATCACCACGTGCGCCGGCTGCGAGCCGACGGCCAGGTGCGCAGCGGCCAAGGCTTCCTTCTGAGTGCGGAAATACTGGTGCTTGCTGGTCCTGAACTTATGCAGGTCCCACTTGTTGCCATCCGTCCCGTCGCAGGGCTGCACGTGGAAAGTGGCGCGCTTCACTGCCTTCTTATCGAGCGTCGCTGTACTCATGGCGATCTCCATCCGCGATTCTCTATAGGTGGACCAGGCTCCGCCAGGGCGCTGACTACTGGCCGCAGCACAAGCCATGGAATCAGTCCACTCCCGCGGGGACGGAAAAACAAGCCCCCTTGGAGCAGCACTCTCTCCGGATCCGTCCTTCAAACACGGCCAGTCACTCGGATGCCCGCCCAGAGGGGTTCAGGACTCCACATGTGCCGCTACCGGACGGAAAAGTGCCCTGAGTGGTTTCCGGAGCTCAGACGCAGGAGTAGTCGTAGTCGAAGCCACCTGAGACATACTGCGTGAGCGTGACTTTGCCTCCTCCGGTCAGCGGCGCAGCGCCACGCATGCGCTTCGCCGACGCCAGCGAACTTGCCCCGGCGAGCCAACTTCTGGAGGTGTAGAGCGGGCTCGACGTTGGAGCGGTGCCGGCTATTTGCGACCACTGGCTACTCGTCGAGTAGATTCCGCTCGATGCACCGATGCTCGCGAAGTAGGCAATCATGCCTTCAAGATCCGCGCGGTTGGAAGCCTTGTCGGCGGACCAGCTGTTGCCGGTTTCGACGTCGAGCCACCATGTGTATGAGGCGGGATTGCTCACGCCTCGAATGTTTGCATCGTCATATGCCTTGGCGTACCCGTACATGTATGAGCAGGCCGCTCCAAAGGATCCGCTCGTGCACTGGCCGTAGGGGTTGGCCACAGTAGTTCCGCCATAGGTATTGCTTGTAGGCCACCATGAGCCAGCTGACCCCGGATTGGCGGTGTTCACGTAGAGCGCGACCTTGGGCTGTCCAGTAGCGCCGGTTGACGATCCGGCCCAGGACAGCTGGGTAGCGAGGCAGGGATTAGTGGTATTTGCGAGGCCGTTGTTGACGCCAACAATTCCAAAGGTCTGGCCCTTGGGCAGCGCCTTGCCGCACTGCGGCCATGAGACGTCATTGCCCGGGCCGGCGGCTGTTGTGGCTTCCGCCGGGAGGGCCTGTAGCGTCAACAGCATTGCTGCAATGGCGGCCAGCAGATAGCGAAACCGGCTCAGCATGGACGTTGGGCGGGTGATGTTCATGGTCGGCCCCGTTTCGGCTCTTAGCAATCAGGTACCCAGAATGAGGGTCCCTGCCTGTCCAAGTCAAGGTATTCGGGCACCGGCGGAATACCTGGACCTAGAGGCGGGCTCGCAGTCGTAGTCACTGCGTCCGTCCGCAGGGCAAGCCACCCAGCCATCTGGACTCCGCCTACCTATCTTTCACCATTGGCATGACCTCCCAAGTCTCTCTGACATCGATCTCACTCGAAGCCGCCTGACTTTGATGCGACGCAATACCCATGCAGTGGCAGCGCTGTGTGAGAGTCAGGAAGTCAGAGAGCGGCTTTCCCCGATGCTTTCTGTCCTTCAATGAACCGGCGAAGTGGGCTTGGAATAGGCAGCACAAGGATTGTTGCAATCCCTCGGCGATGCTCGCCGGTGGCCGGTATTTGGTTCGAATAACGCCCATAAGGGCCACTGACGCCCGGGCAATACGTGCTGGGCACAAGCAAGTATCGCTTCCATGAGGAACGAGTATCGCCGACTCGTGTTTCGGGCTCAATTTAGTTGTTCACCACCGAGGAAAAGGAGATTCCGTGGCGTTCGGCCATGATCCGGGGCGGACCAGTGCGAGATCCCCAACTCTGCCCGAGGCTTCCCGTCGTTGGTCAGGGTGTCCGCGATGAGGGCCAGTTCGTCGATCTCCCGCTCCCTGCCCGGGCGCTGGACATCGGACAGGGCCTCGATCCCGCCCTCGGCATAGCGGTTGCGCCCCTTCAAGACCGTGGGTGCCGAAAACCCGGTGATTTTCTCGATCCGGATATTCGGCATCCCGTCGGCAGCCAACAAAACCGTGCGCGCCCGCAACGCCAACGTCGCGAAGGATGCCTTCCCGCGGGTCAGCGCCTCCAAAGCCCCCCGGTCACCGTCACGCAATTCCAAAGCCCTTGCCAGATAAACCATGGATCAAGTCTGACAAAAACCAGAACCAAAGGGATCAACGGCACGCTACACTAGGCGGCCAGCCACGGGCCACAAGTTAGGGGAGGGTACGTCGGCTTTAAAAAACGCGTACCGATTACTCGCGCGTATTGCAGGCAGAGTCCGTAGGCTCGTGACCGGAGCTGGCGACGAAGGCGTCCGTCTGAGATAGCGAACGTCACCCCCAGCCGTCGCCAGCTCCACACTGCTGCTGAAACCGTCCTGGCCGAAACTACCCGGCCCGTTTGTGGCGGTTCCGGCCCCCGCATAGACTCAGGAACTATGCCGTCTTCTTAGTGTCCGGATGGAGCCCCGTGAACAGCATGCAGCGTCGACCCGACAGCCGGGAGTCCGGGCGATGAGAACTTCGAAGGCACCGCTCGTCCTCATCAACGATCCCCGCGGCCCTGAAAAGGTCCTCCCCCACCCTGACCGCAGGGGAGCTCAGTAATCTCATCGATGCCCTGTATCAGAACTTGGATACACCCAGCCCGGCGCTGGGGAGCGGAGACCTGGTACGAACTGGCAGTCGAGGAAGATACTCGCAGATCGCAGATCCCGGAACCGATCGGCCAGCTTTGATATCTTGCTCGCTGACGTAGCCAGCGTGAACTCGAAGACGCTTGGGGCCGATTCGCCACGTCTTGGACTATCCGACACGATGCGTATGACGCTGCGTACCCACATTGCAGCCATGCGAGGCATGATTCAGGGCGGCCCGCTAGAGACTGAGGTATTGGGTTTCGGTCGAGTTGTCGCTGTAGGTCACTTCGATGGGCACGTTTTGGTCGGAGGAGTTTGTTATTTCATCGCCGGGGAGCCAGAAGGCGAACTGACCTTTGGAGACGGTCGCCTTGATCTTTTCGCCGGCCGCGCTCATGTAAGTAATGGCGATAACGTCTGTGCCAATTCGACCTGATGCCATTGAGAGCGGGTTATTGGAGATTACCCCTGTTCCGAGCTGGGTAGCCATGACCGCTCGCGCGGTGAGAGTCTGATCGTTTCCGGGCTTTCCAACTGAACCGAAGGATCCCTTGTTGAACCATGAGGCTGTGGTATCCGTGGTGCACGTTGCTTCAAAGCCGTCCCGTCCGGTGAGGACAACAGTTGTCCAGGCGCCACGTTTTTCAGCGATGGCGACTTCTGCTACCGCCAGGTCGCTTGAGTACATGCCACTGCCAACCCCGTGACTCGAGCGGAGGCAGTCGGAGACCGCTCCGTCACGTTCGGTACCGCTCAGCTCTCCAGGAGCCGCCGTCCACGTCGCAAACGCCGCGTCTCCTCCGGAAAGAGCGGGAATGATGAGCAATACGGCCGTGGCTGCCGCGGCAAATCCACCCACGACGAAGGAGCGCCGGCGGCGGTTGGGTTGTGGCGCGGCCGGTTTGTGTTCTGTGGTTGCTTTTCTGTTTCCCGCAGCAGTTGGGTGGGACCCGAGAATGCGGTGCAGGTCTTTCTGTGAACGGTCCGAGTCGGGGGCTGGACTCTGCTCAGCTGCGTCCATGGACCGTAGGAGGGTGTCAATGTTCTGGTTGCTTTTCATGGTGTTGACGCCTTTTCGGAAAATTTTGCCGGCACGGCAGAGGCATTGCGGGGTAAGTGCTCAAGCAGCAGTCGCAGGGCTCGTCGTGCTCGGGTCAGGCGGAGCCGAAAAGCCACGGGTGAAATACCCACGACGTGTGCTGCTTGTGGTGCGGCGAGGTTATCGAAGATCGCGAGTCCCAAGGTTTCTTGGTGGACTTCGGAGAGAAGCGCCCAGGCCCTACTCAGGTCAACGCGGCTGCTGACCAAGTCAGCGTGAGAATCGCCGTGAGAGATCGGCGTCGTCTCGGCAAGCCGAACACCGAGGGCCTGGCGTCGCTGTTCTCCACGTCGAGCATTCAGCATGAGATTTCGCGTGATGCCAAAAACCCAAGCGCGTGCATCACCTTCGTGCGTTGGCGCTTCCGAAAATCGTCGCCAAACAATAACGAACGCCTCAGCCACCACGTCCTCAGCATCTGCCGAGTCGTTGCGACGCTGAACGAACTTCAGTAGGTCACCGTACGCCGATTCGTATAGTGCCCGAAAGTCCTCTGCCCGATCAGGGGCTCTCGATAGGTAGCTCATACCCTGTACTTGTCCGCCACGTACCTAAGTGTGTTGCAGCCGTCCGAAAAAATTTCACACCAACGCCCCACGCCGATCATCAATTAATGAATCCCATACCCACCCGTCCGGGATAAAGGACATCACCGCCCGGGATCAGGGCCCGCAGCGCCGCCCACCACACAGACGGCACGGATTACATCCAAGCTGGCGCTGCGGGACCGCCCCGGCGATAATGGCCGGTCCCAGACAGGCCAGAACCTGCACCCCTCACGTCATATCGTCTAGCAACGACCTACGGCTACCGGCGACCGTTGCCCCATTGATCCGAACGGACCGTCTGCAGGAGGTGGTGTAGGTTTTCGTCCCAAAACGTGGGGTGGGTTCAGAACTGGCCAAGAGAAAAGCCCTCCAACCCAACGTTTCCGCAGGTCAAAGGGCTTTACTTGTGGAGCTAAGGAGATTCGAACTCCTGACCTCTTCTCAGAGGACAGTGTATTTCATTGGTTGCCAAGGGCTTGTGTTGTGTTGCAAATCGGCGGGATCTAGACGTTTCTGGTCCGACGGACAACCCGTGACATGTCGACGTTTTTCATCATTTCCGTGGGGTAAACGTGTGGCGGACATGATGCCGATCGACAGTTCTCGGTTTTCACTGTATGTCGGCGTCCGATTAGTCTGCGCCGGGCTCCGGCTCTGGCACAGGGAGATCCTCGATCGCCATTCGATCCCCTCGCGTACTTTTCGCGCCCTCCTTGAGCATGACAGCGAGTTTGTCGATCGATCCGTCGTCGGCGGCTGACGGGAAAATCCAACGCAGGTCTTGGTGCTCCGTGATGACATCTATCGTTGGACGTACGCTCTCACTCTGCTTCTGAGGAGGCCGAACGAATTGCACGTCTCTGAGCAGGAAGCTTTCGCCAAGTTCCCCTCGGTGGAGTAGCGCTCGGGGAGCAGCTGTGATGATTTGACTATCAGTCACTGCGACGAATGTGCTGGAAGCAGCCCTGTCCACCACAGCGGCCCACTTGCCCGGAGCCAGCGCGCTCCACGCTGCATCGGACCCTCCCTCAAGGCAGAGGTGCGCTCGTCCGGTGTCATGCGCGCCTTGCCAGATTCGCCCCGATCAGGTGCCGTCTCCGCCACCAAATCGCTGGACAGGTCTTCAGGTTCAGGGGCCACGACAGCCGCCCTCCATGCTTCCTGGGATCCCCGCCGGGACTACCCTGCGGATACCCTTTCATGTCTTGAGCGGCGCGAACCGCATGACTTCAGAATTCGTCCCCGAGCTGGTGGAGGCTGCCTGCCACTCAACGAAGTCCGGTGCGTCCGGCCGCAGGACTCGACCACCCGCGACACTAGAGCCATGGGTATCTATGGGTTCAGGCAGACGTCAGGCTGGCAGCAACTAGGCTTGTGCTGGAAGGACGGACCTTATGGCCGCCCTGACTCTAGAAATCACGAACTGGGGACTAGTGGCCACTGTGCGACGGCCTTAGGGAGGTCGAGACCGCCCAGCGCTCCAAGTATCGACCTTCTGGGAAGTCTGCGCTCCAAAGAGTCGCCGGCTCAGCAGGGGCACCAGAGGGGGGCCATCGCCTACCTCGGCACCCCATCGGAGCGAACGCCTAGGCTAGGTAGCAGGGTCGCTCGGAGCGGTTGGACCCGGCGCAGGTGCGCGAGGGCCAGAAGCCGTAGGGTCGAAGCGGGCGCCGAAGGGCCCCTTAGCTGGCTCTGCCGCCGCGAGGGACTCGTGGTGATGACGGCCAACCGCCGGATCGAAAGATCCGCGGCTTATAGCGCCTGGGTCGGGCACGGTTCAAGGAAGCGCGGACTCTAATCACCCCGGGCATAATCCTGCCTCCTGCCAAGGCGCAGCTTGTACAAATGAAGTGCGCCAAGCACAAAGAACAGAATGGACAGCGCCAGTGCTGGCCACAAGGCCGCCGGGTTCAAGGCCGCCCCGAACAGCGGCTTAACCAGTTCCCCCACCGCCAGGGAGAGGATGAGGGTGAAGCCCAGAACATAGATGGATGGCAGCAGAAGCAATCCCGTCCTGTGCGACCGGTAGGTGAGGACGGACAGGATGAGAAAAGCGGGCATGACGAAGCAGAGGTCCAGGATGAAGATCGAGTATAGGGAGTCGATCTGCTCGCCGGTGCGCATGAGCGGCAAGAGCATCCCGATCCACAGCGGATAGAAGATGAGGGGCTGAAGCATCGCACCGGATGCCGACACTAGTCGAAGCGCTTTCGGGAGGGACGGTGTGTGCAGGTCCCTGCGAAGGTAAGCGCCAGCAAGGGCCATAGCCCAGAAAGCCAGTGTGAAAATTGCCATGTAGACGAGGTATAGGCCGTTGTAGGCGCGCTCGATCACATAGATGCCATATGAGTAGAACAGGTACCCAAGAAGGCCAAGCCCTATGACCTGGCGTTTCACCCGGTCGCTGCCGGCTGTGAGGGCCAAGTACAAGAGGCACAGCGCCTCCGGACCATCAGCGGACCTCTATGATGCCCATCATGCCGCTGTCTTCGTGGTCCAGGATGTGGCAGTGGTAGACGGATTTGCCGGTGAAGTCTTCGAACGGAATCCGGACTCGGACGCTGCTGCGGGCCGGGACGTTGACAACGTCCTGCCACTCGGCCGCATCCACCGGGCGGGCTGCCTGTTCGATGATTTGCATGGGCCAGACGTGAAGATGGATCGGGTGGTCCATCGGGCTCGTGTTCGTCAGCGTCCATTCCTCGATCCCTCCGGCGGAGACTGTGGTGTCGACTCTGGCCGGATCAAATGGTTTGCCGTTGATGGTGAAAGCCATCATCCCCGGCCCGGAGCCCATGCCGTTGTTCATGTTCATGCCCATGGCGAAGGTGAGTTCCCGGCGGGCGGTGAGCGCAGCGGTCCGCAAGTCTCTGGGTGCCGGCTGTGCCGGCACTGGTGCAGGAGCGGGCACCGGGTCCCCGGTGGCCGCAAGGGTGGCCAGGGCGGTCCCGTCCGGGCCCGGCTGCTGCCCCGGGGTGCCGTTGTTTCCTCCCGTCATGGTGCCCATGGTTCCCCTGTTCACGGGCAGGGTGCGCAGGAGGGCGGTGCCTGCGCCTGGGGTGACCAGTAGATCCGCCCGGTTGCCCGGGGCCAGCGCCACCTCATCGACCTCCCGGGGTTCCTGATAGCGGCCTGAATCCAGGCCCAGCAGCTGCAGGGACGCGCCGTCGATCCGCAATCTGAGGTATCTGGCGGTGCAGGCGTTGATAATTCTCCACCGCTCGCGTTCGGCCGGTCTGGCCGACAGTCGCGGGTTGGACTGGCCATTGACCAGGATCAGGTTTCCCTCCCGGCCCATCATCTTCTCCATCACTGAAACCTCTTCCGGTCGTCCCGCTGCGTCCAGTGTCATGTCCGAGACGATCATGATGCGTTCCCTGGCCGCGGGGATGGATTGTCGGTCTTCCACGATGATGGCGCCGAAGAGTCCGCCGAAGATCTGATCCGCCACGCTGCCGTGGTGATGGGGGTGGTACCAGTACACCCCCGGCGGATGGTTCTCCGGAAGGCGGTAGGCGTAGTCGAAAGACGCCCCGGGGGCAACTGACCGGAGCGCATTGTCCCCGTTGCCCTGAGGGGAGACGTGCAGGCCGTGCACGTGCAGGTTGGTCGGGACGGCCAAACGGTTCTCGAGAGTAATCTCCAGCAGGTCTCCCGGGCTCAGGAACAGCGCGGGGCCCGGAACTGACCCGTTATAGGACAGGGCGGTAGCGTCCCTGCCGGCAATGCGCACCGGTCCCTGGGCCGCCGAGATTCTCACCTGCAGCCGGCCGCCCTCGCTGTGCACGGCCGCCGGCTGCAGAAGGTCCTGCCCGCCGGCAGGCCTGAAGCTGGAATCCCACACCCCGAGCAGACCTGCCGCCCCGGTCAGCGTGGCGGCGGACCCCAGGCCGCCAAGGACCAAGGCACTGCGCCGGCTAAGGGGCTGCATCAGTGATCCTCGCCCAGGACTTTCAGCCGTTCGGCGTATTCCTCGGCACTCAGCGCGCCGCTGGCATAACGTTCATCCAGGATGCGTCTGGCCGTGCTCCTGCCCGCGGGGGGCGACAAATGATCCGCCCCGCGGACGTCCCCCGGGGTGCCGCCGCGGCGGCCGATCCCGCCGGAGAAAGCCCGCACGGCAAGAATCACGAGCAGGACGACACCCATGACCACGAGCAGCCAGAAGAACCACATCGGGCCCCACATGAAGCCGTTTCCACCCATCATGTCTGGATCTCCTTCAATAGCGGTCTGGTTCTCACCGTCAGCGTCACGGTTTCCTCCGTGGGCTGCCGGTGCCGTCCTCCGGGGCTATTCCGCCGTTGCAGTTCAGTGCGCCACTCAACGGCGCCTCGGCAGCATCGCCGCAGGGATCAGCTGAGCGACTTCCCGGTGCCGTCAAGGGCTGCCAGGGCGGCGCGGAGCCGGGTGTCGGCGTCGTCGGCGACCTCCCGCACGGCAGGGCTGTCGCTGAGCCGGACCATGGTCTGCGGGTCAATGGCCTGGACGGTTGTCCCGCTGGCGTCTTTGCCGCGGCGGACGACGACGTTGCAGGGCAGCAGCGCGCCGAGGTCCGGTTCGGAAGCGAGGGCGCGGCTGGCCAGGACGGGGTTGCAGGCGCCCAGGATCACATAGTCACCCACCGCGTCGGCGGCGTCGGATCCGAGTTTGGCTTCGAACGTGGCGCGGACATCGATTTCGGACAGGATGCCGAACCCCTGGACGGCGAGGGCTTCGCGCGTCTGCTGCACGGCCTCGGGCCAGGCAAGGGGGAGAACGACGGTATGGGTGTAGGTCATGGTGCGCTCCTTGATTGGGCTTTCCGGCTGTCTGCGGCTCAGGCGAGCGAGAGGAAGAGCTTTTCCAGGTCCTTCTTGTTCATGCTCGTATCTTCGCGGACGATGCACTGTTCCAGGCCGCTGGCGATGATGGCGAAACCTGCCCGGTCCAGCGCCTTGGAGACGGCTGCGAGCTGGGTGACGATGTCTTTGCAGTCACGGCCCTCCTCCAGCATGCGGGTCACGGCAGCCAGCTGGCCCTGGGCGCGCTTGAGGCGGTTAACGACGGGGGACAGTTCTGTTGGATCGAGTTGCATAAAGGGTCTCCAAGTCAGGAAGTTTCTGACCTTCAGCATATACCCCCCGGGGTGTGTTGACTACCCCTGGGGGTATCTGGAATACTCTACGGGGTATTCGCAGTAGCCGGCATGTGTCTTGAAAGGACATCCATGACTTCCCCTTCCACTTCGGCCCCGGCCATGACGTCCCTTGACCCGCAGGAACTGAGGTCCTGGTTCCAGGAGCATCAGGACCTCGTCGTCATTGATGTGCGCTCCGCCGCGGAGTTCGAGTCCATGCACATCCGCGGCTCCTACAACGTGCCCTTGCCGCTGCTCTCGGAACACACCGATGAGTTTGCGGCGAGGCTGGGCAGCCGAGTGGTTCTGGTGTGCCAGTCCGGGGCGCGGGCAGAGCAGGCACGGCAGCGCCTGGGCGGGGCCGGCATCGGGACCGCCCATGTTCTGACCGGCGGGGTCCCCGGATTTGCCGCGGCCGGCGGCGACGTCGTCCGGGGCCAGGGGCGCTGGGACCTGGAGCGCCAGGTTCGTCTCGCCGCCGGTTCCCTGGTGGTTCTGGGCCTGGCCGGAGGCAGGTTCGTCTCCCCGAAGATCCGCATGCTCGCCGGGGCCATCGGTACCGGCCTGACCTTCTCCGCTGCGACCAACACCTGTGCCATGGGCCAGGCCCTGTCGGCTATGCCCTGGAACAGGGCGGCCACGGAACCCACCCGGGAAGCTGCCATCCTGCAGTTGCCCGTGGTGAACACGCTTGCCGGGCAGGCCCGCGCGTCGTGATCCCGGCACTGGTCCTGGGACTCGTCGTCGGGATCGTGCTCGGCCTGGTCGGGGGCGGCGGTTCCATCGTCGCCGTCCCCGCCCTGGTCTACGGTGTGGGCCTGAGTACCGCCGAGGCCATCCCCACCTCCCTGCTGGTGGTGGGCGTCTCCTCGCTGGCGGCCCTGATCCCCAGGCTCCGCGAAGGCATCAACTGGCCCGTGCTGCTGCTGGTCGGCGCGGCGGGCATCCCCGCGGCCTGGGGCGGCACCGCCGTCGGACGGTTGCTGGACCCGGACATCCTGATGCTGGCCTTTGCCGCCATCATGGTGATCGCCGGCATCCGCATGCTCCACAGCACCACCGAAACCGAGGGCTCCTGCGGTACCGGACCCGGCAGCGCCTTCCGCTCCTGCGCCCCCAAAGCCGTCGGCGTCGGACTCCTGGTGGGGTTCCTCACCGGGCTCCTGGGCGTCGGCGGCGGATTCCTGATCACCCCCGCACTCACCCTCTTCCTGGGACTGCGGATGAAACAGGCGGTGGGAACATCCCTGGCGATCATTGTCGTCAATTCCGCCGCGGGGTTCAGCGCCCACGCCGCCGGATTCACCGTCAACTGGCCCACCGTCCTGGCGTTCGCGGTTCCCGCCATTTTAGGCTCCCTCGCGGCGGCCCGATTCGCCCGCCGCCTCAAGGACAGTCACATCCGCATCTCGTTCGCCGTGCTCATCTTCATCGTCGCCGCCTGGGTGACGGTCAGCACCGCCGGAAACCTGATGCCCACCGCCTGAGATACCGACACAGAGGAGATTCATCATGGGCTTCATCAGCACCCTCAAGAAAGCCTTCAGCAGACCCTGCAAGTCCATCTCGGTGGCCGAGGCCAGGGAACTCCTCACCTCCGGCGCCACCCTGATTGACGTCCGCTCCGCCCAGGAATGGCGCACCGGGCGCGCACCCCAGGCAAGACACGTCCCGCTTGACCGGCTGCAGACCGGCACCACCGGCATCCGGAAAGACCGGCCTGTCATCGCCGTATGCCAGTCCGGCGTCCGGTCAGCCTCCGCGGCCCGGGCCCTCGCAGGGAAGGGCTACGAGGCCTACTCGATCCGCGGCGGAATGATCGCCTGGCGCCGGTCCGGCGAACCCGTCCGCTAGAGCGTTCCTCCGGGAACAACAGAAAACCCAAAATGATCGAAGGAGAGTCCCATGTCAGAAATCACCGTTACCGAAACCGACCAGCTCCGCGATACCGCCCGAATTCTGGACGTCCGGGAAGACTTCGAAGTCGCCGAGGGCATGATCCCCGGCGCCCTCCACATCCCGATGGGACAACTGCGGGCCCGACTGTCCGAACTGGACCCGGCCGTTCCAGTCATCGCCGTCTGCCGCAGCGGCAACCGCAGCGCCCACGTCGCGGACGCCCTCAACGCTGCCGGATTCACCGCCGATACCATGACCGGCGGCATGATCGCCTGGACCCGCGCCGGATTTCCCACCGCCTAAACACCGCCCCGGCTGCGGGGCCGGCCCTCATCCATCCGACTTTTCAAGATACCCCGGGGGGTATACAATTCACTTATGGCAACGATCGACATCACCGAACGGACCCTGGCAGAGACCTTGGAGGGCAACGAGATCGTTTTTGTTGATTTCCGGGCAGGCTGGTGCGGTCCCTGCCGCATGTTCGCCCCCACCTACGACGCCGCCTCCGAAAGACACCCGGACCTGGTCTTCGCCAAGGTCGACACCGAAGCCGAACAGGCTCTGGCGGCCGCGGCCGGCATTACCTCCATTCCCACCCTGATGGCCTTCCGCGACAAGACCCTCGTCTTCTCACAGCCCGGCGCCCAGAACGCCACCGGCCTGGAAGAGGTCATCACCGCCGTGAAGAACCTGGACATGGCGGCACTCCGCGCCGAGGTCCCACAACAGCAGGCCTGACCCGCGGCGACAGCTTCCCCACCCACTTATCAAGGAGAACCACATGCTTATCGAGCGCATCTACGACGAAGATCTCGCCCAGGCCAGCTACCTCATCGGCTGCCAGAGCAAGAACGAGGCGGTCGTCGTCGACCCCCGCCGCGACATCGCGGTCTACCAGTCCCTCGCCGCAGCCAACGGGATGAAGATCGTGGCCGTCACCGAGACCCACATCCACGCCGACTACCTCTCCGGCACCCGCGAACTGGCCGCCGCCACCGGCGCCGCCATGTACGTCTCGGGTGAGGGCGGCCCGGACTGGCAGTACGGCTTCGACGCCGAGCGCCTGTACGACGGCGACACGATCACCCTCGGCAACATCACCGTCAAGGCCGTGCACACTCCGGGGCATACCCCCGAGCACCTGTCCTTCCTCATCACCGACGGCGCGTTCAGCGACCAGCCCGGCTACCTGCTCTCCGGCGACTTCGTCTTCTCCGGCGATCTGGGCCGCCCTGACCTTCTCGACGAGGCGGCCGGCGGCGTCGACACCCGCTTCGCCGGCGCGAAGCAGCTGTTCGCCAGCCTGCGCGAGAAGTTCCTGACTCTGCCCGACTACGTCCAGGTCCACCCCGGCCACGGCGCCGGCAGCGCGTGCGGCAAGGCCCTCGGCGCCATCCCCTCCTCCACCGTCGGCTACGAACGGCTCTACGCCTGGTGGGGCCCATACTTCGCCGCGAACGACGAGCAGGGCTTCATCGACGAGCTCCTCGACGGCCAGCCGGACGCCCACGCCTACTTCGGTCGAATGAAGCGCCAGAACCGGCAGGGCCCGGCCGTCATGGGCGGACGCGCCCCGCTGGCGGAGCTAGACGCCGCGACGGTCGCCAGCGACCTCGCCCAGGACACGGTGACCTTCGTGGACACCCGCCCGAACGCCGAGGTGCACGAGGGCACGGTCGCCGGCGCCCTGAACATTCCGGCCGGAAAGTCCGTGGCCAGCTTCGGCGCCTGGGCCGTTGACCCCGAGCGTGATTCCCGCCCGCTGGTGCTGCTGGCCGCCGGCCAGGAGCAGGCCCAGGAAATGTGGGACCACCTTGTCCGCGTCGGCATCGACGCCGTGAGCGGCTATGTCACCGGCTTCGAGGGCTTGCCGGCCGCCACCCCGCGCCTGATCCAGCCCGAAGATCTGGAAAGCTTCGACTCGGCGCTGATGCTCGACGTCCGCAACCGCACCGAACACGCCGCCGGGCACATCCCCGGATCGAGCCAGCTGAGCGGTGGCCGCGTGCTCTGGAACCTGGACCAGCTGCCCGCTGACGGGACCATCGTGAGCTACTGCCAGAGCGGTGTCCGCAACTCGGTCGTGGCCAGCATCCTGCGCCGGGAAGGCTACGACGTCGTCGAACTCGACGGTAGCTACGCCGCCTGGGCCGCACGGCAGCAGACCCCGGAATCCGTTTCCGCCAACTAGTCCCGGCAGCATCGAAAACAGAGAGACCACAAGGATCCTAGGCGGTGGCCCAAAGGCCGGGCCGCCGCCTACACTCCATCCCATGAAAAGGCAGAGCAGTGATGAAGCCCGGAAACACAGCCGCGCGGCAGCGGCGCGACCCTGACGCCGGGCTCACGCTGGGCCTGCGGCAGAACCTGGCCCAGTTCATGCTTCTGGTCGCTGTCAACGCCCTCGTGGGCGGCACACTGGGCTAGGAACGCACCATACTGCCGCTGCTCGCCCAGAAGGTCTTCTACCTTGACCTCTACACCAGCGCGCTGACCTTCATCCTGGCGTTCGGCCTGGCCAAGGCCGCCACCAACTACTTCGCCGGCACCCTCTCTCAGACCGCTACGGCCGCAAACCCGGTCCTCGTAGCCGGCTGGCTCATCGCCCTCCCCGTCCCGCTCCTTTTGATCTTCGGGCCAACATGGGGTTGGATCGTGGCCGCAAACATTGTCCTTGGCAGCCGCTGCATCCGGTCCGGGACCCTGTGCCCGGCCCGCTCCGAGAGCGTCCAGGAATTCTTCCGCTCCTCGCCGGAGAGCAGCCCCTTGACGTACTCCACAGCGTTCGCCTGCGGCTCCGAACGGGCGAATCTGGCCCCGATCAGTTCCCCCGATCTCCGCCAGCGCATCGGCCCACTCCTGCACGTCTGCCACGCAAATATCATCGCCCACCGCCAAGGATTAACACGCCCGCACGCGAGGAACGCGGTTAAAACGCCGAAGGACGACAAAATATTCGCGACGGTAGTACTGACTAGGTGACTTTTGGCCCTAGAGGTCCACCGTCCGGCACCGCAGGCTGGAGGCAGCAAGCAGACATCACGAAGGGAAACTGTCATGGAGGAGTCAACACTGCAGGATGCCAGATTCGTGGTGGGGGTGGACGGATCCGATGCCTCGGTGGAAGCGCTCCGGCAGGCCCAGCGGCTGGCCGTCCCCGTTGGGGCCAAGGTGCTGGCCACGGCTTGCTGGGATGATCCGCAGGTCTACGCCGGCTACGTGGCTATGGGCATAGACCGCTTCGAGGAGCGTGTAGAGATGATCCTCAACGAAGCCCTGGAAAAGGCCTTCGGAGCGGAGACGCCGCCGAACGTCGTCCCTCGTGTCGTCCGCGGACACCCCCGGGATGCACTCATCGACGCCAGCCGCCACGCTGACATGATCGTCGTGGGCAGGCGCGGCCATGGCGGATTCGGCGGCCTGCTTCTGGGATCCGTCAGCTCAGCCTGCGTTGCCCACGCGCACTGCCCGGTCCTCGTTGTCCACAGTCCCGAACAAATGTAACAGGAAGGCCTGCCGTGAGATCCTCCAAGCCAATCGCCGTCGCCACCAATGATTCAGCCCAGAGCCAGGCGGCCGTAGTGTGGGCTGCGCGCCGGGCCGAGCGCAGCGGCGAGCCCTTGGTGATCCTCCACGTCGTGGATGACCGTTGGGTGGCGGAACCTATCCCCTGGACCGACATGCTGCTGGAGAAAGGTGGCGAATTGTTGGAAACTGCCGCCGGGCGAGTGAGGGGCACCGTTCCGATCGAAATCACCACGAAACTCCTGGAAGGCAGCGTCGCCGGCTCACTGGGTAAGTACTCCACCAAGGTGTCCATGCTTGTGGTGGGCTCCGGGGGCACCCATTTGGGTGGTTCGCTCACCGACCGGGCCCTGCAGGTCGCCGCCGCGGCGAAGTGTCCGGTCGCCGTCGTCGGAATGCATGACCTCGAAGGCCGCAGCGGAGTCCTGGTGGGCGTGGACGGTTCGGAGGAGTCCACCCAGGCCGTCGCGTTCGCAGCGGCCGAGGCGGACAGGGAGGGCCAGGAGCTTACAGTGCTGTTCGCCTTCAGCGGCCCCAACCGCTGGGTCAAGGCCGGCCTGCCGACCAGCAGCCTTGCCGAGCTGATTGACGAAGAAGAACAGATTGTTCTCTCCGAAGCGGTGGCCGGCCTCCGCGAGGATTACCCGGACCTTGTGGTGCACAAGATTCTGGAAAGCGAAAAGGAACCGGCGGACGCGCTGGTGCAGGCCGCGGCTGCCGCCCGGCTGCTCGTGGTGGGAAGCCGCGGCCGGGGCGGCTTCAAACGGCTGCTGCTCGGTTCCACGGCACACGCGGTCCTGACGAACCTGCCGTGCCCTGCCGTAATCACCCCTATCCAACGCAGGAAGCACGAGTAGGAGGAACCCCGGCATGCAAGGAAACGGCTCAGGACCGGAAACGGAAGTCCTCGACATTCATGACTGCTGGAAGTACCTCCGATCCGCTTCGGTCTGCCGGATCGCCATCACTGCGGGCGGCGGGCCTGAGATCTTCCCGGTGAATTACGTCCCCGACTACGGGACCGTGGTGTTCCGCACCGGTCCAGGCACCAAACTGGATGCTGTTCGTGGCGGCGAACCGGTTGCGTTGGAAGCCGACGGCTTGAACGCCTACGGCACCATTGCATGGAGTGTCATCATCAAGGGGACCGCCGAAGTTGTGGACACCCAGGAAGCCTTCCAGGAGGCCGCAGACGCCGGGCTTTCGCCCTGGGAGACGGGCAGCAAGGACCATCTGGTGCGGGTAACGCCCACTGAGGTCAGCGGCCGGCGCTTTGTGATCACCCCGCCATCGGGCTGGTGGCCTCCGCTGGACTCGCCGGGGCAAGTACCTCCGGGCGGCAGGTGAGGTGACGCAGGTGGGATGACGACGCCGGCCCTCACTTCACGCCGGCGACGCTGACCGGTGTGCCACCTGACGCCGTCGTGCGCACCCGGCCGCCATGCCGCAGTGCACGAAGGGCGTTAAGGATTGTCGCCAGGTCCACCAGCTCCTGGAGGAGGGCACCGGCCACAGCGGGGAGATAGGTGAAGACCGCTGCAATCATCAGGCCGATGCTCAGCAGGATTCCGGTCCAGATGCTCGCCAGCGCAATCCGGACCGTGCGCTGTCCGATGTCGACGGCCAGCGCAGCCTTGGACAGGTCGTCGAGCATGATCACGACGTCGACTGACTCGCTCGCCGCCGTTGCGCCCTTGGCACCCATGGCGATACCGACGTCGGCGGCGGCCAGGACGGGGGCGTCGTTCACGCCGTCGCCCACCATCATGACCGGGCGCTCCCGCAGCCCTGCGACGATGGAGACTTTGTCACCCGGAAGGCACCCTGCCTGAATCCGGGAGATCCCTGTCTCTGCAGCGATTTTTTCGGCGGTGGCCAACGAGTCGCCGGTGACCAGGAGAGTTTCCTCAATGCCCAGCCGGCGCAGCGCGGTCAGCGTGTCAACCGCGTTTTCCCGGAGTGGGTCGCTCATGATCAAGACTCCCCCAAAGCGTCCGTCAACGCCCACGTAGACAGCCAGTTGTCCGCTGGCCACGTCGGCCTCCTCGAAGCCTGACGTGCCCGAGCGTACGAAGTCAGGCTTGCCCACCATGATGGTTTGGTTGCCGCAGCTGGCAGTGACTCCCTGCGTAGTGTGCTCAACCGCGTTTCTGCCCGCCAGCAGCCGGAGCCCACTGCGCCGGGCAGCCTCAATCACGGAAGAGGCGAGGACATGGGATGAGTACTGCTCTGCCGAAGCCGCCAGCTGCAACAGCCTGTCCTCAGACATATCAGGTGCTGAGGACTTGGAGATCCGGACGGCGTGGAGGGTCGGGCGGCCGTGAGTGAGGGTGCCGGTCTTATCGAAAACCGCCGTTCGCACCCGGGCAAGCTGCTCAAGGGTTCCGCCACTCTTAATGATGATTCCTGCGTGGGCTGCCCGACTGGTACCGGCGAGGAATGCGACGGGAGCGGCAATGAGCAGCGGGCACGGGGTGGCGACGAAGAGGACCTCGGCAAACCGCACTGGATCCTGGCTGAAGTACCAGCCGGCCCCTGCCAGGGCAAAAGCCAGGAGTGTGAACGGGATAGCGTATTTGTCGGCGAGCCGGACCACCGGCGGCCTGCTCGACGCCGCTTCCTGGACCAGCGCCACGATCTGGCTGTACTGCGAGTCTTTCGCCGTGGCGGTTGCCAGCATGTGCACGGCGTTGTCGCCGTTGACGGATCCGCTGAGCAGCGTGTCGCCTTTGACATGTTCCGCCGGTAAGCTCTCACCCGTCAAAGTGGATTCGTCGAAACTGACGGTCCCGGAGAGGAGCAATCCGTCCACGGGAAGCACTTCCGAGGGCTTGATCAGTAGAGTGTCGCCGGGCCGGACGTCGCCGGCCGGGATGTCTTCGGGGGGGCAGGCCCGGAAGTTCCCGGTGGGCTGTGTGCGGGACGCGCTCGAGCAAGGACCTGAGTTCCCGGGTAGCACGCCCCCGGGCGATCTCTTCCAGGGCTTCGCCACCGGACAGCATCAGCACGATGATCAGGGCTGCCACGTACTCCCCTACCGCCACGGTCGCGGCAATGGCAGTCACCGCCAGAAGATCAATGCCCCACCGGCCGCTGCGCAACGCCCTGATCATGGAGACAGTGCGGCCGGCAGCAACAAGCAGGGCGAAGACACTGGCCAACCACTGGGCCGCCGAATCCTCACCCGCGGCCAGCAACACCGCAACGACCGCCCCCGCCGCGATGGTTCCGGCCACCAACGGGAAGCGCATCACCGCGTCCCTCAAATCTGTCTGAGTCATAAATTTGACCCTATGGCCGTCCGTGGTTCACAGCCAGGGCTTCCGGACCCAGGGTTTCACGCTCTTTTGTCTCGATACCGGGACCTTCGTCCCTGATAAAGGTGGTTCCGCTCTGGAAGCATTGGCACGACTACCCCCGCCCAAGGCCCGAACGAGGAAGTTTGGAAGGAGCAAGCGCATGGCAGGATCATTCGAACTGTTCACGGACAAGGAATCACAGGTCCGGTTCACGCTTGTGGCACCGGACGGGACGGTGCTCGCCGTTTCCGGACAGTACCCGGATAAACGCCACGCCGTTGCCGCAATTAACGATGTCCGTGAATGCGCCGGAACAGGACTCATCAAAGATTGCTGCGCGGCAGCCTGAGATGCGGCTGGCAGCGACTCCGGAGGTGAGAACCCGGACTGACGAAGTTCTGGCGGTGACAGGCCTGGTTAAACGCTTTGGCGAACGAACGGTGGTAGACGGAGTAACCTTCCAGATCCGGGCGGGGGAAACCTTCGGACTCCTCGGACCCAACGGCGCCGGCAAGACAACGATCATTTCCATGGTCACGGGCCTGATCCCCGCCGATGCCGGGTCGGTCAGTGTCGTTGGCGAAGCCATGACGCCCTCGACCACGGGCCCGAAGCGGCACATCGTCCTCTTCCCCCAGGAACTGGCCATATATCCGGACCTGACCGCCCGCGAGAACTTGCGGTTCTTTGGCCGCCTCCAGGGACTTCGGGGCCAGGAACTCACTTCCCGGACCGAAGAGGTGCTGGAACTCATCGGGCTGGCCGACCGGGCCGGCGACCAGACCAAGAAGTTTTCTGGTGGGATGAAGCGCCGGCTGAACATCGGAATCGGACTGCTTCACCGTCCCACGTTGCTGATCCTGGATGAACCGACTGTTGGTGTCGATCCGCAGTCCCGCAACTCCATCCTGGAATCGGTGGAGGGATTGGCCACCGAAGGCATGGCCGTCGTAAATGAATCAACGAGACTACGCTAGCTGTTTACTGCACAACATGTTTTCCGACGCCGGTTCTGACCGGAGCTCACGCTGGGCGTCGTGAGCCCCAGCACGGGAAAGAGCCCTATTGCGGTGGGGTTAGGCCTCGTACGAACGGTGATTTCCCCAGGGCTGTCCGTTCAACATGTTCCACCAACTGCACCTCGACTCGGAGGGGACTGACGCCGGCTGCGTTGAGCGCGCCGGTCACGGCATCCCGAACTCCTTCAGTGGAGGCTCCGGGAGCGAGGCCCGCGAGGAGCACGCGTAGCCCGGTGGGCTCCTGGATGACCTGCCACCCCGCGCTTCCGGCTTCGTCGAGAACGTGGTGGAACACAATAGGGTGGACGCTGACCGCGCCGTCCTTGCCTGGCAGCTGCAGGACATCTTCGACCCGCCCTTCGATGTCCTCCAGAAGGGTGAAAGTGCGCCCGCAGGGGCATCCCCCTCCGCCCAGCCTCACAGTGTCGGACATTTCATAGCGGATCAGCGGCAGGGTGCGGGAGAACAGGACTGTGACAAGAAGCTTCGCCCCGGTTGTCCCCGCGGGCACGGGATTCCCGGCCTCGTCCACAGGCTCAATAATCAGCAGATCCTCGTACACATGTCGGTTCCGGTAGGTACACGGTGAGGCGATGCCGGCCGTTTCGGTGGCGGCGTAGACGTCGAAGGGGGCGCTTCCCCATGCCGCTTCCAGTTCCGTCGCGGTGTGCGGGCTGAGCACTTCGGAGGCGGACATGACACCCTGCGGCGAGATGCGCAGGCGGCCCGCGCGCTGCTCCGTCGCCAAGGGTTTGAGTGCTGAGGCGTAGCCGACCAGGACCCTGGGCTGGAACCGGTTCAGCGCGGCCACCGTCTCATCCATGCGCGCGGTGACATCCAGGCGGAGGGTGGGGACGAGTCCGGAGCGGAGCGAGGCTCCGACGACCGCGGACTGGTGCGTGGGGATGCGGGAGCTTATCAGGGCCATCTTCAGGGGGTGGGTGAACCCAGCGGAGATCCCGGCCCAGTCGTTCGCGCGGGCGTAGGATGCCAGGACGGTCGCCCATTCTTCGCGGTTCCAGACGAAGGTTCCGCGCCGGCCTGTGGTCCCGGCCGTTGCTGCAGCCCACCACCGGCCCTGCCACGGCATCCCCGGATCGCCACCGCTCTGCGTCAGGGACCGCAGGTGGTTCTCCAGATCCGCCAGCCTCAGGTCCGGTGTAGTGACGGCCTCGTCGAAGTGGTCCATCAGCTCCGCTTTCGTCACCGACGGCAGGCGGTCCAGGGGAGCGTCGTGCAGGCCGGCGTGACGGCGCCGGTAGAACTCCGAGCCGGCGTAGGTTGCCCGTCGCAGCTCCTGCAGGGCGTGTTCCTGGTGTGCGCTGATCCGCGCGGCGTCCCAGTGGTCCCTTCTCCGCCAGGCGGCCCGCAGGAACAGCACGCGGGAGATGAGCCGGATGTCCATGCGGGTCAGCCTAGCGGTTACCGGCAGGGGCCAGCGGCCGGACCGCACGCGCAGTGGTGGCCTTGGGTGTTTCCGAGCGCATCAGGACGACGCGGTAATGATGCGCATGCCCAGAATCCCGGCGATGATGGTCAGCATCTCGGCCAACAGGGCCACCCTGCAGAGGAAGGACACAGCGCGCGCCGACAGGCTTGCTGTCATGGTCTTTCCTCCTTCCGTTGGGCTGTCTTCGTTTAAGAGTACCGGCCCGGGTCGGCCGGGAAATCTGCCGGTTTCAACTGCCTTGAGCCGGATAAAGATTCAGCCCGGTACGGTGGACAACTTGTTGTGCACGCACTTGGAGACTGGGCACA
Source organism: Arthrobacter sp. UYCo732 (assembly GCF_040547265.1). Classification (NCBI taxonomy): domain Bacteria; kingdom Bacillati; phylum Actinomycetota; class Actinomycetes; order Micrococcales; family Micrococcaceae; genus Arthrobacter; species Arthrobacter sp. UYCo732. The sequence goes on from NZ_JBEPPJ010000004.1 coordinate 56,890, forward strand.
ACTGACCAGGTGACTTGGGCAGTTGGATCGGCCGGACAATTGCAGGGCACGCCGTCGTTCACGCGCTGAGCGTCCGGCAGCAATCACTGCCGGCCTTCATAACTTGTCCTGAAGGTTTGGTCCGGTGCCCTGCGTGTCCGGTCCTGGAGGGTGAGAATACGCACAGCGAGGCTCAGCGAAACGGCCAGGACCGCTCCGCTGACGGCGGTCCATAAGCCAGTGACAGGTGCAGGGGCCGCGCCGATGGCGCACGTCAGTGAACCTGCCGCCAGCGCTGCAGCCGCGACGAGCATCCAAAATGCCCGTCGTGCCCGTCGGCCGCGGGGAGGAAATGTTGGTGACGTGGGCATGCTCATGCCCCCAGATGTTCTTTGACCGGAATGACTAAAATGAGAAGTGTGAGCGTCAGGATGCTCAGCAACAGCACAAGGCCGGCGGCAATCGAAACGGGGCGCCGTCGCCACAGACGGTTCCGGCTTCGGTCCGCAAAGGGAACCGCGGCCAGGATGATGAAAAACGCGACCTCGGCAAAAAGGATCGCGGGCAGACCAAACCAGTCTTCCAAGGTGTAGAGCCACCAAAAATTCCATGGGGGCCGGGTCACTTCGATTCCGGCGACCGGCGTAGAACCTACCGGGGGTGGAAGGAACACCGCCAGGATCCCGAGCACGCCGGCCAGCACCAGGCCGAACGCGCCGATGCGGCGCAGGTGATGGGTGAACGGTTCGGTTGGTTCCGCAGTCGCAGCCTGTTCCCCTGAGATATCGGCCGGCAGCGATGGGTGGGGAGAGATTTTGTGGCGTTTTACCAGAAGCCCGTGCAGAGTCACGAGTACGAGGATGGTTCCCGGCAGAATCACGACATGCGCGCCGTAGATCCGCACCAGGATCGACACCTGATTCGCGAACTCGGCGGAAAACCAGAATCCGGCCCCGCCGAGCAGGGCCCCGACCTCCACATTGTGCCCCAGCGCCTCAAAGCCCTCCTGATCCCACTTCAGGACTGTTCCGGTGAACAGGGCGAGGGTGATCAGAGCAAACAGTGCCACGCCGATGAGCCAGTTGCCTTCGCGCGGGCGTTTAAATGATCCGGTAACGAAAACCCTGATTAGGTGCAGGGCTGCGGTGACATACATTGCCTGGGACGCCCAAAAGTGCACGCCACGCAGCACACTTCCGCCCCAGACGTCCGTGACGATACCGCGGACCGACTGGTTCGCCGTTTCCGGCGTGGGGCTGTAGAACTGGACCAGCACAATGCCGCTCACCACCAGGATTCCGAAGGCTGCCGCCGTGACGCCCCCCAGGCTCCAGGCCAGGGAGTTGGCGTGTTCCGGGACGGCGTACCCCAGGGCGCCGATGCCCAGCCGCTCATCGATCACATCCAGTATGCGCCGGGCGCGTCCGCGGCGCTGCGCCGGTGCCGGGGGCCGCCCGCTGTCGGTCATCGGTTCATCGTTCATCTCAGATACCCTGATCCTTTCGGCGTGACCGCTCATGTTTGGGAGGTAAGTCCCGGCGTCTGTGCCTCCAGGCCAGCAGCAACCGCAACTCGCGGAGATTTTCATGTGGACGGAACACGTATGCCAGCAACAATCCCGTGAGAACCGCCAGTAGGGATACCGTCAAAAACCCCCAGTCCGCCCCGGTTAGCTCCCCGCGGGGCGGGAGGGCATCGAGGACGAGTGTTGTTCCGGTCTCACCGCCGGTCGCCGGCTCCAACGAGCTCAGGGCCACCGTGATGGACTCCTGCAGCAAGGCACGTCCCTGGGCTGAATTTCCGGCCTGGAGCGCAGCCTTGGCCTGTTGGAGATCAGCCACGGATACCCCGTCCTGGTCCGGCTCGGCGAGGGCCGCGTCGATTTTCTCCAGGGCCGGACCAACATTGCCCGGATCGTGGACGAGGTGCCCCAGCGCCTGTTGAACCAACAGATATTCCTCTGACGAAGGATCTCCCTCATGGGCGGATGCCAGTGGGGCTGATATAACTCCCCCGACGAGGAAGAAACAGGCCAGCAGGACAGCCGCGCGTGTTCTTCCGGCACAGAACCGCCCCGGTCCTGGATGTCTGGTGTCGCGTTGGCCGGATCTTCCAGATCCAGGTGTCATTGGCATGGATGGCTCCTTACATAGATGGTTCCTGCATGGTGTGACCGGCCCGCCGAAGCATGGCTACTGAGGTTGGTCAGGGCCGTGAACGCGCGGTGCGCTTCTGATTTTGCCGAATCGGGGGATGAAGCCTGGAACGTTGCGGGCATAGGCGAGGTACTCCTCTCCGAATTCGGCCGCCATGTTCTTCTCTTCGTGTCTGGCAAGGCGGTGGTAAACGACAACCAGGATCGGGAACATGATCAGGGTGAGGAGGGTGGGCCACTGCAGCAGGAAACCGACCATGATGGTCAAAAACCCCAGGTACTGCGGGTGGCGGAGCCGGGCGTAGATACCGGTGCCCGCCAACCGGTGCTCCGTCTGTGCCGCATACAAAACGCGCCATGCCTGATACAGCAGCATGAAGCCGGCAGCTATGAGCACGTTGCTCAGCAGGTGCAGGGGGCTCAGATGGGGGTCCCACTGCCAGCCCATCAGGTCCTGCCACAGATGCCCTGAATTGTGTGTCAGAAGGCTCAGGTTCGGGAACCGGCTGCCCAGCCAGCCGGAGAGGAAGTAGATGGTCAGCGGAAAACCGTACATCTCCGTGAACAACGCGACGATGAACGCGGCGAACCCGCCCAAGGCCCGCCAGTCCAGTTTCGTTTTGGGTTTGACGAAGCTGAACGCGAAAACAATGAATATGGCAGAGTTCAGAATCACCAGGAACCACAGGTTGTACCCGGACTCATCGCTTGTCATGATTTTCACCACCTCCGCCGTGCCCGCCATGACCGCTGTGGCCGAACAAGTGCATTCCCAGCATCCCCACCACAAAGATGTAGGGCAGCGCATCGAGCACATGCACCCAGTGGTTGGTCAGCAGGTAGATGACGGCCGCGGCGACGGCGAGGACGGTCAGTGTGCGGCGCAGAGGGCTGCCCCCCGGGCCGGGTCCGAAGTTCAGCGGGGATCGCCGGTCCGATGGCTGGCCACCGGGGACGGAAGTGCCGGCCGGCTGTTCGGGGTGCTGGTGGTCGTGGTTCATGGCCCTACCATTCCCGCACCAGACGCACTCTGCGCAAGGAAGTCCTGCCGGATGCCCAATGTGGCGTCGGTAATCCGTATTGACGTTGCCGCGTCCGGCGCGGACCCTGTCAGGGCACGGATGGCGTCGATGGTTTCGGGTATGACGATGGCCTCGTTGTAAACCTGGTAGGTCAGATAGGCTTCGTCGTCCAGGACGGTGACCAGGTCTTCCCAGACGGCGACTTCCCACATGTCTCCGCGGGGCCGGCCCAGATCTTTCATCAGCTCGATGGTGGAGTTAAGGGCGACGAGCCCGTCAGACATCCGGATGAACGCAATCCGCGGGGCGCCCCGCAGCGCAGCGAGGACCTCCCCCCGGCTGGCGGCTCGGGTGAGCTGGAGCGTCCAGTAATGGTTATGGGTCTGGGTGTGCGCTCCTTTGGCCGCAATGGTGACGACATCGAGATCGGGCAGGACGGTCCGGGCGTCCGGGCCCTGGTGGGAAGGTATTTTCGGTTCCGGGACCATCGTGTTCATGATCCCTCCCAGATGCGACTCCCAGGGGTCGGTGGCACGGCGGATGAGGACTCCGCGGGCCCTGGCCAGCAGGCCCGCTTCCTGCAGAGCACCGAGTACCCTGACGATGCTCGTCGTGTTGCATGAGACGACACGGGTCATGTCCCGGCCCAGTGCGCTGTCATAGTTGGCCTGCGCCACGAATGAATGCCCTGTGGTGTCATGGGATTCACCGCCTTGCAGGACGACTTTCACACCTGCCGCCCGGTAGCGGGGCAGATTGCCGGCCGCCACATGTTTGGGTGTCGCATCCACGACGACGTCCGCCTGGGCCACCAGGTCGTCCAGGTCTCCGGAGATGGTCAGGCCTGCCTGGACCATGGCGTCCCGCGCTTCGACGGTGGATGCGAACAGGGGAAAACGTCCCGCAGCGGAGCGGATCCGCCAGTCGGTGATGATATCGGCGACGCCGATCAGTTCCATGTCCGGCTGCAACAGGACCGCGTCGGCTACCCGCTTGCCGATGACTCCGTATCCGTTGACGGCCACTCTGGTCTTACTCATTGGTATGCCTCCCACTTGCGGTTGCGTTGTTTCGTCGATGGTGGTCCTCAGCCCCAATTGTTTTTGCGGTCTTTGGGACCAGGGGGAAGTCCATGTCTGCCCCGCCGGCGAGCTGCGCATAGATTCCTTCGACACCTATCCGCACAGCGGGTGCACTGCAGGGCTGCAGCCGGATCCGGAGGGCTTCCGCCGTCAGGGACACATCGATGCGGTGGCCCCGGTACCGGATCTGAAACCCGGCACATCCCAGCCGGGCCGGGAGCCGGGGAGAAAAGGTCAGCGCGTCGGCCTCCGTCTGCAGGCCGGCGAAAGCCCGGACGACGACATCGACCGTCCCGGACATGGCGCCCAGATGGATACCTTCCCGGGTCGTGCCACCCTGGGTATCGTCCAGGTCGGAGACCAAGGCCTCACGGAAGACCTGCCAGGCCCGGGATTCGTCAATCCGGGCGAGTACCGAGGCATGCACCACCCGGCTGAGCGTCGATCCGTTGGCCGTCCGGGCCAGGTAGTACTCCACGGTGCGCTCCAAGTCGGGCTCCGCGAACGGATAGCCGAGCCGGTGCAGCTGCCTGATCACCCCTGCGGGCCCCAGCAGGTAGATCAGCATCAGGACGTCAGCCTGCTTAGCGAGTTTGTACCGGTTGGTGGCATCGTTTTCGGCTTCGAGGATCAAATCGAGCCGCCCGATATTGCCGTACGTGGCACGGTAGTCCGGCCAGTCCAGTTCTGCCAGGTCTTCGTAACCATCGAACTGGCTGAGGACCCCGTCGGCATGGAACGGCACGGCGAGCCTGCGGCTGATCCTGGACCAGTGGCTGATTTCATCCTCGGTGACCTGCAGCCGGTCAGTGAGGTCATCGCCGGGATGGCCCGCGAGTTCGTCCAGCACATCGGCGGCGCGTTCGCACAGCCAGGAGACAAGCACGTTGGTGTAGGCGTTATCGCGCAGTCCGGTCCCGGGCGTGTCCGGGTACCCGTCGTGGTATTCGTCGGGCCCCATCACCCCTGAAATGTGGAACCTGTCCTTTACCGGATCATAGGTGGCCAGCGAGGCGAACATCCGGGTCACTTCGATGATCATTTCCCCGCCGCGGGCCGTCAGCCAGTCCCGGTCCCCCGTGGCCTGGAAGTGCTTCCAGGCGTTGTAGGCGACGGCGAGTCCGACGTGCCGCTGGCGGTTGGAGTTATCCGGCATCCAGCGGGCGGACCGGGCGTTGTAGAGCTGGCGGGGCGTCTCCTCCCGTCCGTCGCTGCCACTCTGCCAGGGGAAGAGCGCCCCCTGGAGTCCCTGCGCGCGTGCGGCGCCCCGCGCAGCGTCCAGCCTGCGCCAGCGGTACTCCAGGAGGGCCCGGCTGACATCAGGGAGGCGGAGCCCGATCACGGGGAAGACGAACAGTTCGTCCCAGAAGACGTGACCGCGGTAGCCTTCCCCGTGCAAGCCCCGGGCCGGTACGCCGGCATCCAGGGCGGCGGTATGCACGGAGATTGTCTGCAGCAGGTGGAACACATGCAGGTTGAGTACCAGCTGGGACTGCCGGTCGCCGTCGAGGCTGATCCCGAACCGCTCCCACAGGCGCCGCCAGGCCGCCTCGTGGTCCGTGAGCAGTGCGGTGAAGCCCGTGTTATCGCGGGAAAGCCCGGCCAGGGCTGAGGCCTCAGGCGAGGAGATGGCGCCGTCGCGGGAGGTTGCCAGCGACGCGGTCCTGGTTATGGTGGCCGGCTGTCCGTCGGTCAGCCGGAGGTCGAACTGCCGCTGGTACCGTCCGCCGTCGCTCCCGGCGTGCCGGGGCGTTGCCGCAGGGGCGCCGTCGAACACCGTCCGGACGGCCAAGGCGATGCGTATCCTGCTGTGGCTGGTCTGGACGGCGCACAGGACGGTGCTGCTGTCCGCGTCCGTGAATTCAGGATCTCTCAGGTGCCGCTGCCCGGTGCCGGCATAGTCGCGGACGTTGGTGTTGGCCACCCGGGCATCGATGCCCGCACGGAGGCCCACGGTCCCGCTGAAGCCGCGGGCCGTCAGGGTCGTCTCCAGCGCGGCCAGGTGGGGATTGTGCATGGAGACCAGCCTCCGCTGCACGACGGTGAGCTGTTCACCGTCCGGGCCCGTCAGGGTTGCGCGGCGAGTCAACAGGCCCCGGCGCAGATCGAGCTCGGTTCGCTCATCGCTGACATGGATATCCCCCGTTGACCACCACGGCCCGGCGCCGATGCGAACATCCACCGGCAGCCAGTTAGGGACGTTGACCAGATGCTCTTCTTCCAGATCGCGGCCGTGAATGGTGCCCGTTGTCCGGTTGTAGACACCGGCCAAATAGGTCCCGGGATAGTGGACGCCGTCGTCAATGTGCTCCGGCCGGGCTCCGCGCGTTGCCATGTACCCGTTGCCCAGGGCGGTCAGCACCTCCCGGTGGCCTTCGTGAGCAGGATCGAACCCTTCGTAGACCAGCGTCCACGGATCGGTGCGTGAAACCCCCAGGTCCAGCTCAGCGACGTCGCCCAGGACAATGTCGGCGCCGGCGTCCTCCAGCTGTTCCCGATGCCCCGCGCGGTCGATGCCGACGATCAGACCGAATCCGCCGCGGCGTCCTGCCTGGACACCGGCAGCGGCGTCCTCGACAACCGCGGCATGCCGGGGTGCCACGCCGAGCCGGCGCGCTGCCTCGAGGAACATGGCCGGGTCGGGCTTACCCGGCAGACACTGCTCGGCAACGGTCTGCCCGTCGATGATGACGTCGAATCCGGCATCGAGGCCGGCAGCCGTCAGCAGGGCTCGGGCGTTGCGGCTCGCGGTGACCAGGCCCACGGGGATTCCTGCGGCATGCAGGCGGGCCAGCAGGGCGGTGGTCCCGGGGTAGGCCTGGATGCCGTTGCGGGTCACGGCTTGGAGGAACAGGGCGTTCTTGCGGGCGCCGAGTCCGTGGACGGACCAGACCTCCGGCCCGTCGTCCGGGCTGCCGGCGGGAAGCCGGGCGCCGCGGGAGGCCAGGAAGGCGGTGACTCCGTCCTCGCGCTGCCGGCCGTCGGCGTACCGCCGGTAGTCCGCGTCCTCGTCGAACGGATCCCTCCGTGGGCGCCCGGCGAGCCGGGGGTCCTGAAGGACGGAGTCGAAGAGTTGCTTCCAGGCTGCCGCGTGCACGGCGGCGGTCTGTGTGACAACTCCGTCCATGTCGAACAGCACCGCCTGATAGGGCAATGCTGCGCCATGCAGGGAATCACTGGAGGGGCGGCTGCCGCCCGCATGGACCTGCGCCATGCTACGCCGGTTCCGCTACTTCATCAGCCGGTTTGTTGGCGGGGCCCGGTGCGGACGTCCACTCCCAGTTCCGGATTTCCGGCATGTCTTCGCCGTAGGCGCGGATGTACTGCCGGTGCTCGATGAGCTTGTTCTTGAGTTCCTCGCGCACGTGCGCCGAAACGTCCTTGAGGCGGGGCACCCGGTCGATGACGTCGATGGCAAGGTTGAACCGGTCGAGCTGGTTGAGCACGCACATATCGAACGGGGTCGTGGTGGTGCCTTCCTCCTTGTAGCCGCGGACATGGATGTTGCCGTGGTTCGTCCGGCGGTACGTGAGGCGGTGGATCAGCCACGGGTAGCCGTGGTACGCGAAGATCACAGGTTTGTCCGTGGTGAACAGGGCATCGAAGTCCCGCCCGGACAGGCCATGGGGATGTTCCGTGTCATCCTGCAGGCGCATGAGGTCAACAACGTTGACCACCCGGATCTTCAGATCCGGGAACCGCCCGCGGAGGATGTCGCCGGCGGCCAGGGTCTCCATTGTGGGCACATCACCGGCGCAGCCCATGACCACGTCGGGTTCCCCGTCCGCATCCGAACTGGCCCAGTCCCAGATGCCGATGCCTTTGGTGCAGTGCACGATAGCCTGCTGCATGTCCAGGTACTGCAGTTGCGGCTGCTTGCCGGCGACAATGACGTTCACGTACTGGCGGCTGCGCAGGCAGTGGTCGGCCACGGACAGGAGCGTGTTGGCGTCCGGTGGCAGGTAGACGCGGATGACGTCGGTCTTCTTGTTGATCACGTGGTCGATGAATCCGGGGTCCTGGTGCGAGAACCCGTTGTTGTCCTGCCGCCACACATGAGAGGTCAGCAGGTAGTTCAGGGAAGCGACCGGCCGGCGCCACGGGATGTCGTTGGTCGTGGTCAGCCACTTGGCGTGCTGGTTGAACATCGAGTCGACGATGTGGATGAACGCCTCATAGCAGGAAAAGAATCCATGCCGGCCGGAGAGCAGGTAGCCTTCCAGCCAGCCCTGGCAGGTGTGTTCGGAGAGGATTTCCATGACCCGACCGTCGCGGCCGAGATGGTCATCCTCTGGAACGGTCCGGGCATTCCAGGCCCGGTCGGTCGCGTCGAATATGGCCCCCAGCCGGTTGGAGTTGTTTTCGTCCGGGGCGAAGACCCGGAAATTGTCCATGTTCGCAGCCATGATGTCCCGCAGGAACGTGCCCAGGACCCGGGTGGATTCCACGGCCCCGGTGCCGGGAAGGGCCACGGGCACGGCATAGTCGGCGAAGTCTGGCATGCGCAGGTCGCGCAGCAACAGCCCTCCGTTCGCGTGCGGGTTAGCGCTCATGCGCCGTTCCCCGGCCGGTTGCAACGCGCGGACCGCCGCCACCGGAGCCCCCGCTTCGTCGAAGAGTTCCTCGGGGCGGTAGCTGCGCAGCCACCGTTCCAGCACGGCGCGGTGGCTGTCGTTTTCGCGGGCCTGGGTGAAGGGCACCTGGTGCGAACGCCAGCTTCCCTCCACCTTCAGCCCGTCCACTTCAGCCGGCCCGGTCCAGCCTTTGGGAGAGCGCAGGACGATCATGGGCCAGCGGGGCCGTTCGGTCCGGCCGTCCTCACGCGCGCGGCGCTTAATCTCAAGGATCTCCTCCAGGCAGGCGTCCAGGGTCCGGGCGAAGTCCTGATGCATCTGTTCCGGGTCGGAACCTTCCACGTAATACGGGGTGTGGCCGTACCCGCGCAACAGCGAGTCCAGTTCCTCATGGCTGATCCGGTCCAGGACGGTGGGGTTCGCGATCTTGTAGCCGTTCAGGTGCAGGATCGGCAGGACGGTGCCGTCCCGGCCTGGGTTCACGAACTTGTTGGAGTGCCAGCTCGCGGCCAGCGGGCCCGTCTCTGCTTCCCCGTCACCGATGACGGCCGCCACGATGAGGTCCGGGTTATCGAATGCTGCGCCGTAGGCGTGCGAGAGCGCATATCCGAGCTCGCCGCCCTCGTGGATGGAGCCTGGTGTCTCCGGGGCCACATGGCTGGGGATGCCGCCGGGAAAAGAGAACTGGCGGAACAGCCGCTTCATCCCGACGAAGTCCAGGGAAATATCGGGGTACGTTTCGCTGTAGGTACCTTCCAGCCAGGCCGACGCCACCGGCCCCGGTCCGCCGTGCCCAGGGCCCATGATGTAGATCATGTCCAGGTCCCGGTCCATGATGGCCCGGTTCAAATGGGCGTAGATGAAGTTCAGGCCCGGGGTGGTCCCCCAGTGCCCCAGCAGCCGCGGCTTGATGTGCTCAGGCAGGAGCGGTTCGCGCAGCAGCGGGTTGTCCATGAGGTAGATCTGTCCCACGGACAGATAATTCGCTGCCCGCCACCAGGCATGAATTTGTTCAAGCCGGAGCGGGCTGAGCACGGGTTCCCGGGTTTGCGGCTGCTGTTCGTCTGTCATGGGAGGTCCTGCCTCTCGGTGAAAGTAACGGGGACGGGCCGAAGGGGCGGCGTTTAGCGGACGCCGCTTGGCTCCGGGGCAGGTTCGGTCTTGATCGTGCGGCCGGTGGCCTCTCCCGGCTCCGGCAGGCGCAGGCGCTTGAGTAGCAAGGCGTTGACGGCGACAATGACGCTGGAGCCGGACATCGAGATCGCAGCGATCTCCGGGCTGAGTCTGATGCCCAGGGAGGTGAAGAAGACGCCGGCAGCAATGGGCAGGGCAATGACGTTGTAACCGATGGCCCACCCCAGGTTCTGCCGCATCTTGCGCAGCGTTCCCTTGCCGATGCGCAAGGCGATGGGAACATCCAGCGGATCCGAGCGCATCAGGACAACATCGGCGGTTTCGATGGCCACATCCGTCCCCGCCCCGATCGCGATGCCCAGGTCAGCCTGTGCCAGCGCCGGGGCGTCGTTGACGCCGTCCCCGACCATGGCGACCCGTTTGCCGGCTTTCTGCAGTTCTGCGATTTTTGCTGTCTTGTCCCCGGGCAGCACTTCGGCGATGACGGTGTCGATGTTCAGTTGCGAGGCGATGCGCTTGGCGGTTGCCTCATTATCCCCGGTGAGCATGATGACTTCGATGCCGGCTTCGTGCATCGCCGCGACAGCCGCAGCTGCAGTCGGGCGGACTGCGTCGGCAAGGGCGATGACCCCTGTCACGCGGCCGTCCACGGCAACCAGGACCGCCGTTCGCCCCGTTGACGCCAGTTCCTGCCGCTGGTCGGCCACCGGGCCGATGTCAATGCCCTGGGCGGCCATGAGCTTGCGGTTGCCCACAAACACCTGGTGTCCCTGGACCGTTGCTCCGGCGCCGTGTCCGGGAACATTGCGGAAGTCCGCGGCATGCAGGGAGGGCACGCCCCTGCCCGCGGCATAGTTGACGACGGCGGCGGCGAGGGGGTGCTCGGATTCCCGTTCCACGGCGGCCACGAGGGCAAGCAGTTCGTCATCGTCGATGCCGACGGCGATGAAGTCGGTGACTTCCGGCTTGCCCTGGGTCAGGGTGCCGGTCTTATCCATGACAACGGCTTCGATACGGGCAGATGTTTCCAGTGCGGTGGCGTTCTTGAACAAAATTCCCCGCTTGGCGCCCAGGCCGGTGCCGACCATAATGGCCGTGGGGGTAGCCAGGCCAAGTGCGTCGGGGCAGGTGATGACGACAACCGTGATGCCAAAGAGCAGTGCGGTCTGGAGGCTTGCCCCGGTCAGCAACCACACGGCGAAGGTGGCACTGCCGCCGATGAGTGCGACAAGGACGAGCCAGAACGCTGCCCGGTCGGCAAGGCGCTGCCCGGGGGCTTTGGAGTTCTGGGCTTCCTGGACCAGCGCGACGATCTGTGCCAAGGCTGTGTCCGCGCCGACCTTGGTGGCGCGGACCCTCAATGTTCCGGTGGTGTTGACCGTGGCACCGATGACTTTGGAGCCAACGGTCTTGGCCACCGGCAGGCTTTCGCCGGTGACCATCGATTCATCGATATCGGATTCGCCGTCCTCGACAGTTCCGTCCGTGGGAATCTTTGACCCCGGGCGGACGAGCAGGAGGTCTCCGGGCAGGACATCGGAGGTGGGGACTTCCACCGGATCACCGTCACGGATCACCAGCGCCTTGGCCGGGGCGAGTTCGAGCAGCGTCCGGATGGCGTCGTTCGCCCCGCCCCGTGCGCGCATTTCAAACCAGTGCCCCAACAGGACGAAGCTGGCCAGAACGGTGGCGGCCTCGTAGAAGACATCGCCGCCCCCGGTCACGGTTACGACCAGGCTGTAGACCCAGCCGGCCCCGACACCGACGGCGACGAGGACCATCATGTCCAGGGTCCGGGCACGCAGCGCCCGGTAGGCGCCGTCGAAGAAGATCCAGCCCGCATAGAAAATGACAGGCAGGGACAGACCCAGCGCAAAGACGTCGTCCCGCAAGCCGAAGGGGGCCGGGACCGTGAACCCGAAAACATCCCTTCCGATCGGGGACCAGAGGGTGATCGGCACCGACAGTGTGGCTGCCACAACGAACCGGTTCCGCATGTCACGGACCATGGAAGCCATCGACATGCCATGGCCCCCGTGGCCGCCGTGCCCCATGATCTCCTGGGCATCCCGGGACGCACGCTGGGGATGACCGGTAGGGGCGTCAACCCCGTCCTCATGACCCTCATGACACGCGTGGCTTTCGGGGCTTTCGGGGGCGGGGGCGGTGTGCCCTTCATGGGCCGACGGACGGTGCTCGGCGGTACCGTGGCCAGCACGTGCCGACGGCGCTGAACCGCTTTCGTGCATCGGATCACAGATATGGTCAGGCACGGACTGGCCGGAACAGTGGTAGCCGCAGTCTCGCACCCAGCTCGCCAGATCGGCGATGGAGGTCTTCGCCGGGTCGAAAGTGACGTTAGCGGTCTGCGAGACCGGATTCGCTTCCACGCTGAGCACGCCGGGCCGACGGGAGAGCATGGCTTCAGCGACGCTCTTGGACGAGGCCCAGTGGACACCCGACACCTCCATGACCGCGGTTTGTGTCCTATTACTCATGCCGGAAATTCCTCTCAGGACTCGTTAGAAGTTGAAGCTGGTTGTTCAAGAAGTGTCCAGCCGTCGCTCTCCTGGCGCGAAGACCGGGCAATACAGCGGTTGTGAGCCTGGAAATGAGATTTGCCGGGCCCGACGGCCTGGTTGTTGCCGGGGTACGTATTCTTCAGGCGCCTGGATGCAGGGAGTGGACGACGATGCCTCCGCCGGATCAGGGTCCGGAGGGCAGACGTCTCCTATACGCGGCTGATGGAAAGGCGGATGAGCGACACAGGGTGGAGCTGTGCTCCCGGGGCCTCGGGCAGCGCCCCGCCCGGCTGTGCTGCTGCATCGGCAGCAGGGGTGCTGCCGGGGTGTCCTGGGAGTGATGAGGCAAGGACGGCAGGCGACAGCACATCAGGGCACGCCACAGACAAGCCCAGGTTCATGGGGCAGTGTTCCGTACGGGACGGAACGGGTTGTTCCCCCGGGTCCTGATCCGCAGCCACAACGGTGTCAGCTGAAAAGATAAGCAGGATGCCCACGGATTCGGAGTCTTCCGTGTAGGACGCCGTGATTGTGTGCAATGTAGCGCCCGGTCCGGTTTCTTGAGCAGACGTCATCGGCAGGTCAAGAATTCCCGTTATGGCGACGAGAAACGACAGGACCGCGGTGATTGTGGCCAGGTAGGAAAAATCATGGTGCCATCCCATGGAATAACGCACCTTTCCCCACCCCCTGTTCATCGCGAATAGCGCTCGTAGGTTTCGTCCTCTGCGGCGATCATACCGGGCCGGTTTAAGATGTGTGAAGGAACGCGGTCAGCATCGGGCTCCTCGAAGAACACATCGGCCATTGCGTTGTCAGCGCCGCAGCCGAATCGTCCGAAGCCGGGGATGCCAAAGTCGGGCCCGAGAGTAGGCGGAATCCGGCGTCGATTTCTGTGCTGGTCCGTTCCATCCGGGCCGGTCTTCGGCCGGGTCAGCCAGTGCTGCGAGAAGTTCTTCATCGGTCATCTTCATGACGGCACCGCTCCGGGATGCATGCCGCAGTTCAGGTTGTGTCCCCCGGCTTCTTCGGCTGTGAGTCGTCCGTCTTCGATGGTGATGACCCGTTTGGCTGCCGTTCGGAGCCGCTGGTCATGGCTGACGATGATGACGGCCCGGCTTTCCCGGCAGGCCGTTTCACACAGGAGCAGGGTCACGTCCTGGCCGGTCTTCGCGTCCAGGTTGGCCGTGGGCTCGTCGGCGAGGATCAGTCGGGGGTCGTTGGCCAGGGACCGGGCGATGGCCACACGTTGCTTCTCCCCGCCGGAGAGGTCCCGGGGCAGGTTCCGCAGCCGGTGCCCGAGCCCGAGTTGTTCCAGCGCCGTCCGGGCTTTGGCCCGGGCGTGTTTCCGAGGCACTCCGGCCGTGAGCAGGGGCATCATGACATTTTCCTCCGCCGTCAGTGCAGAGAGCAGGTTGAAGGTCTGGAAGACGAAACCGAATTCGTGCAACCGAAGCCGCGACAACTGCGCCGGTCCGAGAGTGGAGGTGTCCTGCCCGGAGATGAGGATCCGGCCCTCCGTGGGGGACATGAGGGTCCCGATCATGGACAACAGGGTTGTTTTTCCTGACCCGGAGGGCCCCATCACGAGCACAATATCCCCGGCCTCAACGCTGAGGGATACGTGGTCCACGGCGGTCACCGCGGTGTGCCCTGCCCCGAAGGTCTTGGACACGTCTTCGACCGAGACGACGTTCATGCCCGGAACACTTCCGCCGGGTCGATGCGGGCCAGTCGGCGGACCGGCAGCAGCGAGGACACCACGGCCATGGCCACGGTGACAGCGAAAATCCAGGCCGCATCGAGCCAGCGGATTTCCGTGATGAACTCGGGGACATAGGTTCCCGCTGCGGCGCTAACGGCAAGGGCCAGGACCGCCCCGGCGAGGTACCCGAGCACGGCTGCGGTGACGGCCTGCTCCACCACCACGGTGTAGAGCTGGCGGTTGCTCACCCCGATGGCCTTCAGTACCCCGTATTCGCGGGCTTTTTCGATGGTCGAGGTGAAGATGGTCAGGCCGATGACGGTCATGCCCACGGCGATGCCGATCAGCAACAGAACCAGGATGATGGGCAGGAACGTGTCCCGGACGATGTTCGTATTGTTTTCCACGAACCTGTCCTTGGTGATGGCATCCACCGCAGGGTCGGCTTCGATCCGCGCCGCAACCCCGGCCGCGTCGGTGCCGTCTTTGACGGTAACGAGGAAGAAGTTGGTGGCTCCGGGAAGCTGGAGGATGCTTTCGGCGTCTTCCTTGGTCGCGAACGCGAAGGAGAAGCTGAGGATGTATCCGCCCTCGGAATAGCCGGCAACTTTCAGCGTCCTGCCGGCGACAGGAATGGTGTCCCCGATGCGGATGTTCTCGCTTCGCCCGACCACCCGGTCGATGATGATCTCCCCCTTATCCGGCACGGCTTTGCCCTCGACCACGCGTGCGGGGGCTCCGACGTTGTTCTCCGTGTCGTCGGCGATGACGTAGAGGTTGATGTCCCTGCCGTTGTGCGCGAACGCGACCCGGCGGCCGCTGAACGGTTTGGCGCTGCCGACCCCTTCAACGCCGGTGAGGAAATCACGGACGGTCAGGGGCAGCACGGACGGGGTGTGGAACATGTCCGTCGCACCGGTCTGGGTAATCCAGTAGTCGGCCGGCACGGTCCGGATGTATTCGCCGATCTTGTTGCTCCAGCCCTGGTACAGCCCCTGGATGCTCATGATCAACAGCACGCTGAACGCCACCCCGCCGACACTGATCAGCAGCCGGGTCTTTTCCTGGACAAGGTTCTTTACCGCCAGAAACAGCATGCCGTCATCTCCCCGGCCATGTCCGGCCGTCCGGGCCTCATGGGCACTCCTACAGTTTCTGTCCGGTGCCGGCGGGGGCGGCGTCCGACCCGGGGGACGAATCCGGGGACCTGCCGTCGGCAGGCGGCATAGTCTTCGCCGAACTCGGCGTCCATCAGGCGCTCCTCCTTCCGGGCCAGGCGCAAATACACGATGACGAGGACCGGGAACATCAGCAGGGTAGGCCACTGCAGCAGGAAGCCGGCCCTGATGATCACGAAACCAGCATACTGCGGACGGCGCACCGTGCCGTAGGGTCCCGTGGTCGCGAGACGGTGGTCCCGTTGGGCCGCGAAGAGGACCTGCCAGGACCGGTAGAGCAGGATGAACCCCGCGGCGATCAGCACGTTGCTGAGCAGATGCAGCGGACTCAGGTGCGGGTCCCCTTGCCATCCCGTCAGGTCCTGCCACAAATGACCAGAATTGTGGTTCAGGAGATCCAGGCCCGGTATCCGGTTCCCCAGCCATCCCGAGAGCACGTAGATCGTCAGCGGAAAGCCGTACATCTCCGTGAACAGCGCCACGATGAACGCGGAAAATCCGCCCAGCGCCCTCCATCCCAGTTTCGTCCTGGGCCGGATGAAACTGAAGGCAAAGATGATGAACACAGCCGAATTGATAATCACCAGCCACCACAGGTCGTATCCGTAATCAGTAGACATGTCCGGATCCTTCCCCGCCCCCGGGCCGGCCGGCACCATGGTGGCCGCCGTGGCCGCTATTGCCGCCGTGCATGAACAGGTACATTCCCATCATGAGCACCACGCCCAGGTACGGCAGGGCGTCCAGGACGTGCAGCCAATGGTTTGAGATCAGATACACGGCGGCCGCGGCAATGAGCACGGTAAGCAGGGCCTGCGTCCAGGGCCGGGACGGCCGCCCGGTCGGGACCTGCCACGGGTCAGGAAGACTGCTCATACCCTGAGTGTTGCCCGGGTGCGACTGACCGGGTAGAGCCTAACGGCCCGCATTACCGATCGGTATGTCTGCCGCCCGGACCTGTGATGGCACTTGCGTAAAATACCCCTAGGGGGTATTCTTTGGGTGTTGCCAGTGACGTGGTTTGTCCAGGCCCCGGCCGTTACAGCCGTTCAACCGCAACAGCCCTTTCCTATCCCTCGCTTCGAAGGAAAACTGACATGTGCGGAACAACCGAAACACGAACCCAGCTCCCCCTTGCCTCCACTGCGCAGCACGGCTGCAGCTGCTGCTCCCCCACCGCCGAAACGCAGGTTGGGGCTCCGACCGCTGGAACGTCGGAGGTTCAGGCTTCCGGTGCGCAGTACGCCCTGGAAGGGCTGACCTGCGGACACTGCGTCCAGACCGTTGAACAGGCCGTGTCCAGAGTGTCCGGGGTTGAATCGGCACAGGTGGACCTGGTCCCGGGCGGCACGTCCCGGCTGAGCATCACCGGAACCGCGGACCGGGAGGCGCTGGCTGAGGCCGTAAGCTCCTCCGGCTATGTCCTGGCCGGCGCGAAATAGCCTTCACCCACACGATCCGCTGGCCCGGGTGAGCACCGGGTTGCCGGGTGGTCAGTGGCCTCCGGTGTGATCGGCGGTGTGGTCCACTGTGGGCACCGGGGCGGGGTTCACGTCCCCTCCGGTGCCGCTGATTGCCGGGCCGATGACAAACGCTGACAGGGAGAACATGGCGGCGAAGACCAGCAGTCCCAGCGCCGGTGCTACCCAGCTGCCGAACCGCCGGTAGAGGCGGACGAGCATGGGAATGGACGCAAGGAGCCCCAGCGCCCCGAACAGCGCGGTGCCGCCGGATCCTGCCACCAGCGCGGTCCCTGCGAGCAGCCCGATGTGGTGCAGGACGTGCGGAAGGAGCCCCATGACCAGGCCCACCACGCCGACGACCGTATGCCACAGGCCCTGGAGCCTGCCCCGGAAGGTCCGTCCTGGAACCGTCCCTCCGTGGGGGTCGGCCGGCGGATGCACGTGGGAGGTTTGGTCACCAGTCACGGTCACTGCTTTCGTCGTAGCGGTTGCCCCTGGGGGTCATCGGATGCCTCATTCCTCGCCGCCGGTCCGGGACCGGGTCCGGACCACGAGCACCGGGCAGGGCGAGTGATGAAGGACCTGTGTGGACACGGAGCCGAGTAGCAATCCGGTGAATCCGCCAAGACCGCGGGAACCTACGATCAGCAGGTCGGCATTCTCGGCCGCCCGCAGGAGCACGTCGGCCGCATTGCCCTGAACAACATCACCGGTCACTGTCACGCCCTCGCTGTCCACGCGCTGCAGAGCCTCGTTCTGGAGACGGCGCGCGGTCTGCGGGAAGACGTCCGGATCCCGGACAAGGCCTTCCATACCGACCGTGACGGGCGGGAACTCCCACGCGGTCACGACGCGGACCTGGCCATGACGCAGCCGCGCCTCCGTGACTGCCCATTCCAGTGCGAGGCGCGACGGGGCCGAGCCGTCCACCCCGGCCAGGATCCTGAAAACACCATCGCCGCCCATGAATGCCGCCCTCCGTCAGGTTCTTCACGTGGTGCCCTTAGTGTGGTCCCCACCTGAATTTCAGCGCAAGGGCCGAAGATCCGGCCCGATCACCCACACCGGCCGGGGGCTGAAGCAGAATCCGGTGCAGGATCGTTGTAGGGGTAAGTGCGCGGCCACAGTGCCGGTAGCCTTGAACGAACGAAACCAGCCGTGAACGGAAAGCCCCAAACGGGAAGGAGGATTGCCATGACCGCACCGGTACACGTCCCCGCGATCGTGTTCCTTCGCCGTGCGGGCCTGTACGCGGCTGTCCTGGCCCTTGTTGCCGGGATTTTCGGTATGCATGTCATGACCACCACCAATGCCGTGCGCTCTCCGGCCACGGCGGGGGCCGCTGTCAGCGCCCATCACGAATCATCCGCTTCCGGCCACACCGGAGACCATGCTCCCGGACCGTCCTCTGCCCCGGACATGACCGGGGCGCAGGGTGAGGCAGGTACCCGGACCGTGCAGTGCACGGACTCGGGCACCTGCACCAGCATGCAGGCCATGACTGCGTCCTGCACCCCGTCGGCGAAGGCCGGCTCCCTGACAGCACCGCTGCCAGGGACCGGAATCATCGCCCGGAGCACTAACACCGGATCCCTCGCTACGATCAGCGCGCGGTGGTCCTATTTTCCCGGCAGTCCTTCACCGGGCGAGCTCTGCATCAGCAGAACGTAAACAGGGCCCCGCGCTGTGACCTGACCGGCGCCCGTCCCTGCCCGACGCCCCTCTGCGGACCCGTCTGGCGCATCACTGATGCACACACTCCCGTGGCGCCCACGCGCCCCCGATGTCTTGAAGGACTCGAAAACCAATGATGAACAAGAAATTTCTGACCCTTTCCGCCACCGCCCTCGCCGCGGCACTCGCCCTCGCCGGATGCTCCACCGGCCCCTCCGGATCCTCCGCCACGTCCAGCTCTGCTTCCACCGGCAGCTCCATGCCGGGCACGGGCTCGGGGATGATGCCCAGCAGCGCACCGGCTGCCGCGGCCGAACACAACGCGGCCGACACCATGTTCGCCCAGGGAATGATTCCGCACCACGAACAGGCCGTCGAAATGAGCGAGATGATGCTTCAGAAGAAGGACATCCCCGCGTCGGTCACTGACCTGGCTACCAGGATCAAGGCGGCGCAGGCACCGGAGATCGAAACGATGACCGGCTGGCTCAAGAGCTGGAACGAATCCGCGACCATGGGTGCCGGCCACACCATGGACGGCATGATGGGCGATGACGACCTGAAGGGGCTCGAAGCGGCGCAGGGCACCGAAGCGGCCAAGCTCTTCCTGAAGCAGATGATTACCCACCACGAAGGCGCCGTGATGATGGCCAAGACCGAAACTTCCCAGGGCAGGAACGTCGACGCGATCAAACTCAGCAAAAACATCGTGACCGCGCAGGAAGCTGAAATCAAGGAAATGCAGGACCTTCTGGCCACCCTCTGACCGGTGTCCGCCGGCGGCGGCCCCTGACGGGCCGGCGCCATCCCTGCCCTGCCCCACCTGAATCCCTGGAGCCCTCCGTGCCCAATCCCTCCCGTCCCCGGGTCCGCGCCACAGCTGTCCTGGCAGCCGGCGCCGGCCTCCTTCTTGCCCTGTCAGCCTGCAGCCCGACCTCCGTCACTGCAGGACCCGCCCCGGCAAGCAGCGCCGGCAGCCCCCTGCCCGACGCCCACGTTCACGGGCTGAGCGTCAGCAGCAAGACCGGCCAGGTGCTCCTGGCCACCCACGACGGCCTGTTCGACATCACGAAACAGCCCGCCGCCAAAATCGGCACCACCAACGACCTGATGGGTTTCACCGGCGGCACCGACCACGGCGTCCTCTACGCTTCCGGACACCCCGGGGAAAGGCTCCGAGCTTCCCAACCCGCTCGGGCTGATCAGATCCACCGACGCCGGCAAGACCTGGGAACAGCTCTCCCCGACAGGGCGAATCCGACTTCGACTCGCTCACCGCCACCAAATCTGGACTCGTCGGCTTCGAGGGCACACTGCGCACCAGCCCTGACGGGAAAACCTGGGACACGGTGAACTCCGGACCAGTGGTCCAGTTCGCCGCCTTCGCCAGCCCCGCCGAGGCCATCTGAGTCGAACCCGACGGGACAGTCCACTACTCCGCCGACGCCGGCGCGACCTGGACCCGAAAGGGCCAAATCCAACGCACTGTTCAGGCTGTGGCGGCAGTGAAGGGCCCGGAGGCAGGCCCCTCGATCTGGGCCGCCACGACCGCCGGGCTTGTCGTCTCCACCGACGGCGGAGCCACATTCGGTGTTCCCCCGGGTTCCGGGCACGGGCGTAGGGCCATAGGTCATACCCTCGCGGCCTCCACTCGGGTCAATGGACCCTTGTGGCATCCCGGCTGGTCCTAAAGAATGAGTCAGGCGCGGGCACAGCACGTCGTCGTCCGCCAGCAACGGCGGCGCAGAAAGGGACAAAGATGAACACCACAACAGCATCCGGGCAAGGGGTTGCCTCACCCAACGCCGGCATCCGGGTGTTCATCCTTGACGATCATGAACTGGTCCGGCGAGGCCTCCAGGACCTGCTGGAGAGCGAAGGGTTCGTCGTCGTCGGCATGTCCGGTTCCGCCGCGGAAGCGGCACGCCGGATTCCAGCGCTGCATCCGGACGTGGCAATCCTTGACGCGCGGTTGCCGGACGGGACAGGTATTGAAGTCTGCCGCGACGTGCATTCGGTTGACGAAACGATCAATTGCCTGATCCTCACGAGCTACGACGACGAACAAGCGCTCCGCGGTGCGGTCCTGGCCGGGGCCTCAGGGTACGTTCTCAAAGAAATAGGCGGTTCGGACCTGATCGGCGCCCTCCGCCGTGCTGCCAGGGGGGAATCCCTGTTTGACGCCAACCTGAAAGCCCGGATCGTTCAAGGACTGGCAGAACCTAGGCGCGTGGACCCCAGGGT
Source organism: Arthrobacter sp. UYCo732 (assembly GCF_040547265.1). NCBI lineage: Bacteria > Bacillati > Actinomycetota > Actinomycetes > Micrococcales > Micrococcaceae > Arthrobacter > Arthrobacter sp. UYCo732. The sequence goes on from NZ_JBEPPJ010000004.1 coordinate 77,622, forward strand.
CGCGTCGCTGACCCGGCAGGAGCGCAGGGTTTTGGAACTTGTCGGGGAAGGCCTGACGAACCGTCAGATCGGCGAACGGATGCTTCTTGCGGAAAAGACTGTGAAAAACTATGTCTCGTCCCTCCTTGCGAAGTTGGGTTTCGAGCGGCGGACCCAGGCGGCCGTCCACATGGCGCAGCATTCTTCCCTTGACCAGTAGCCGTCAGAATACTGGAGCCCTCCAGCTCAGCGCCGTTCCCGTCTTCGGGGAGCTGGATACCTCGAAAGTGCCGCCGAGCGTCCGTGCCCTGTGTTCCATGTTCGACAGTCCATTGCCGGGCGGTGGCACTGTGAATCCCGCGCCATCATCCTGGATCAGGACGCAGACACATCCGTCCTCCAGGGAAACTGACACGCCGATGGAGTCCGCCCCTGAGTGGCGGACGGCGTTACTCAGCCCCTCGGTGATTACAGCCAGGATGTTGAGGGCGGTTTCTTCATCCCGGATCGCGTCGATTGGCCCTGTCAGAGTCAGGAGGGGGACGAACGGCAGGGACCGCCCGCCGGTGCGGACTGCCTGAAGGACACGGCTGCTGAGTAGCACCCTGTTCATGCCGGAGTCACTCAGTGAATAGATGGTGTTGCGAAGCTCCCGGATGGTCTCGTCAAGTTCGGCGGTCACAGTCTGGAGCGTCCTGGCGGCCGAGTCACCGGTGATGACATGCCGGAGGCTTTGGATGCTAAGCCCCGCAGCGAACAGGCGCTGGATGACGATGTCATGCAGGTCGCGGGCGATCCGGTCCCGGTCAGTGAAGACAGCAAGTTGCTCCCGCATCCGGTGCGCACGCGCCAGTTCGAGGGCAAGCGCCACGTGCGAGCCGAACACCGTGCCCATTTCCATGTCAGTCTTGCTGAATGTCCCGGCGACCCGTTCCCGCATCAGGACCAGCAGCCCATGGTGGGTGCCGAGGGCGCTGAGGTCGATGACCAGCAGCCGGCCCCCGGCCAGTCCCTCGCCGCTGCCGAGGGCGGACGAAGCGTCTTCGATCAAGGCGGCCCTTCCAGTGGCGACAACGGTGTTGATCTCCGCTGAGTCGAAGGACACCAGGCTCCCAACCCATTCTGAGGCGGTGTTTCCTGCAGCGCCCGCGATGCGGAACAAGTTGGATGGGTCCTCCTGGACGAGGATAAGGGCCAGGGCGGAACTGGACTCCCTGAGCGCCCTGGCGGCGATCATGTCCAATCCACCCTCCTGGCCCTCCGGCGCTTCCTCGTCCCCCATCATCTTGCCGGTCACATCCATGCAGGCCTGAAGCCATGCGGTCCTGTGCCGGGAGTCTTCATAGAGCCTCGCGTTTTCGATCGCGACGCCGGCGGCTGCCGCAAGTGCCTCGGCCAGGTCCTCGTCTTCGTCGGTGAAGTCCCCGCCACCCTTTTTTTGGGTCAGGTAGAGGTTTCCGAACACTACGTCCCTCACCCGGATCGGCAAGCCGAGGAACGATTTCATGGGCGGATGATTCTTGGGAAACCCGTACGCATCGGGGTGCTGGCTAAGATCATGCAGCCGCAGCGGATTTGGATCGCTGATCAGCAGGCCGAGAACGCCTTGGCCCGTGGGCAGGGGGCCAATCTTATGGGCAAGTTCGTCGTCGATCCCCACAGTAATGAAATGGCTCAGGGCGCGGTCGCTTCCAATGACTCCCAACGCCCCGTACTCGGCCTGGAGGAGATCGCAGGCCGAACTCACCACCCTGTGCAGTACCACCTCCAGGCTCAAGTCCTCGGCCAGGGCAACGACGGCGTTCAGGAGCCCCTGCATCCGCTGTTGGGTGTCGACCAGTTCCTCGGCACGGTCAACGAAGTCGGTAAGAAGTTCGTCCTCCCGGGAGCCGGCGACAAGTTGCCGGTCGGCCCCGGTATGCCTGGTGGCTTCGCTCACGGACAACGCCTTCCGGGGAATTCGCCCGCACTTGCAGGACTGCCGGCTGCTGCAGTTGCAGTTGCAGTTGCAGTTGCAGTTGCAGTTGCAGTTGCAGTTGCACACAGACTACGCTTCGCGGCGCGTTTCATCCACGCTCACAGCCCTGATTAGGGGTCTTTGTGCCCTACGTCGGGGCGGAACCGCTCCGTATGATCTTGGCCATGACCACAGATGCATCAATACCGGAGACTGCCGTGCTGCCAACTGAGGAGTGCTGGCAGTTGCTGCGAGGCGATTCGGTGGGCCGCCTTGCCGTGTGGGTGAACGACCACCCCGAGATCTTTCCCATCAACTACAAGGTCGACCATAAATCACTGGTCTTCCGGACGGGTGCCGGCACCAAACTTGCGTCCGCACTAGGCAAGCAGGTGGCGCTTGAAGCCGACGGCGCTGACACGGACGGAGGCGTGGCGTGGAGTGTTGTGGTGAAGGGGTCGGCCACAGCTCTGACCCGGACGCCTGAAGTCCTGGACTCCGTAGGGCAGGTGCTGTTTCCTTGGGAGACTGGCCGCAAGGACCATTTCCTCCGGATTGTCCCGGAGAGCGTCAGTGGAAGGCGATTCAGGATTGCGGCGCCGCTGACCTGGGGCGGTCCCCTGGATGAGGCCACCCGCGCCGGACTGGAGTAATCCGTTCATGCGGGCATGGTGGGTTGAGGGTCCCGGCCCCATTGCGTCGGGCCCCTTACACATGGGCGACCGCCCTGACCCGTCGCCGGGGCCGTGCGAAGTCCTCCTCTCGGTGCTTGCTTGTGGCGTGTGCCGTACAGATCTCCATCTTGCTGAAGGAGACCTGCGGCCCCACGGGTCCCGGCGGATCCCCGGACATGAAGTGGTTGGCGAGGTGGTGGGGCTGGGAGCTGGCAGCTCCAGTTTCCGCCTTGGCGACCGTGTTGGCGCCGCGTGGCTGGCGCGCACCTGCGGCTCCTGCCGGTTCTGCCAGCGAGGGTCCGAGAACCTCTGCCTCGCCCCGACCTTTACCGGCTGGGACACCGACGGCGGCTACGCGGAGCTGATGACCGTCCACGAGGATTACGCGTACCGGATACCCGAGGCCTTTACCGATGAGCAGGCGGCGCCCCTGCTGTGCGCGGGGATCATCGGCTACCGGGCGCTTCGTTCCTCAGGTCTCCCGCCGGGCGGCAGGCTGGGCATCTACGGCTTTGGTGGATCGGCCCACCTGACGGCCCAAATGGCAATCTTTGAAGGTGCGGGCGTCTTCGTCATGACACGGTCGGCGGCGGCCCGGAAACTGGCCCTGGAGCTGGGGGCACAGTTCGCCGGGGCAGCTGACGACGCTCCGCCTGAGCTGTTGGACGCAGCCATCCTCTTCGCCCCCGCGGGCGGACTCGTGCCGATCGCGCTCCGGGCCCTGGACCGCGGAGGTACACTCGCCGTCGCCGGAATCCACCTGAGCGAAATCCCGGTCCTGGACTATCAGAAGGCCCTTTTCCAGGAGCGCCACCTGCGCAGTGTTACGGCCAACACCAGGGCCGACGGCCGAGAATTCCTGGCGCTGGCCGAAAAGATACCACTCCGCCCCACAACAGTCCCGTACCCGTGGACAATGGCAGACCAGGCATTGCTGGACCTTTCCCGAGACCGGTTCACAGGGGCCGTGGTGTTGCTTCGGTCAGCCTGACGCACCCACGGAAACCGTGTGCCCTTTGGTGACCTTCGGCCCTAGGCGCACCGCAGGCTTCTGGAGGAAGGTACTGCCATGAGTGATAACGAACGCATCCTAGTCGGAATCGACGGTTCCGAGTACTCCCCCGCGGCGCTGCGCCTCGCCGGGCGGCTGGCGACCGCACTGGACGCACCGTTGCACGTCATCACCTGTCTGGGCTTCTCTGACTTCTACCTTCCGGCGCACCTACCGCCCGGCGACGTCGACACCACGGCCGAGCTTGAGGCAATCGCCAAACGCCTGATGGAACAGGCCATCGACAGGGCCTACGGCCAGGAACGCCCGCAACACCTCTCCACCGCCGTCAAGGTGGGATCGCCTGCAAAGGTCCTCGTCGACGAAAGCCGGAACGCGCAAATGCTCGTTGTCGGACGGCGCGGCCACGGCGGCCTGCTTGGCCAGCTGATGGGCTCCGTGAGCGCGGCATGCGCGGCCCACGCGCATTGCCCCGTGCTGGTGGTAAGCCAGGATGCCGAGGAACGCCATGCAACAGAACGCTGAACTGCCCGCAATAGCGGTGGGCGTGGACGGAAGCGCTCCGTCCATCCTTGCACTGCACTGGGCCGGCGCGTTGGCGCCGCTGCTCAAAGCCCGGATCCGGGCCGTGACCTGCTGGCAGTTCCAGATCTCATTCGGCACGTTCACCCCGGTTGTCTGGAACCCCGATGAGGACGCCCGGAAAATCTGTGCCGAGGCAGTGGACAAGGCTTTCGACGGCGCTCCTCCCGCGGGACTCGAAATGGTGGTGTCCCAGGGTCCGGCGGCCAAGGTACTGGTCGAAGAAAGCACGACTGCACAGATGGTCGTAGTGGGCAGCCGCGGCTACGGCGGATTTGAAGGGCTCCTGCTGGGCGCGGTGAGCGCAACAGTGGCTGAACATGCAAAATGCCCTGTCCTCATCGCGCATGGCACAGACCTGCCGGCAGGGCTTTCGGATGCTCCCGGTCCAGCTTCCGCAGAGGAGGGCGGCGAGGCCGGGGCCAGCCATGCCCTCCCCTGACCGTGTGGTCGTTGGCTACGACGGTTCGGCTGAGGCAGCCCTCGCCGTGCGTTGGGCCGCCCGTAACGCATTGCTTCTGGACTGTGAACTTCACGTGGTTCATTGCTCATTGTGGCCGCTGCTGACCCACAACCTCGGACCTGTCGAAGGCGTAGCCGGCAGCGGCCTGCAGCATCAGGCGCAGGCCATCCTTGAGGAAGGGAAATCCGAAGCCGTGGCTGCGGCCTCCGGCCTCAGGATCCGGACCAGCCTCCTGTACGGGCTGCCAGCAGCCCATCTCCTGCGGCTCTCCGCGGGCGCGCGGCTCCTTGTCCTCGGCAGTCGCGGCATCGGGGGCTTTATGGGACTCCTCGTGGGTTCGGTCAGTCTGGAGCTGGCGGCAACCGCCAGGTGCCCGGTTACTGTGGTACGGCGCGACAGGAACCCGGAGGGACCGGTGGTGGTCGGAATCGACGCCTCCGGATCCGCATTGGCCCTGCATGATGCTTGCAGCCTGGCCAACGCCCTGGGTCTGAAATTGATCATCCTCCACGTCCTTCGGACCCACTTCGGCGGGGCGGCCGACGCGCCAACGTCAAGTGCTGGCCGGCGCGCCGGCCAGCAACTTCTGGAAAGTGCGGCCGACAGCGCCCGCGGCCTTGCCACCGGCAGGGACATCAGAGTGGTGCTTGCTGATGACACGTCCGTCCCGCGTGCCCTGCTCAATGCCGCCCGCGGCGCCGCCCTGATCGTCGTCGGAAGCAAGGGACAGGGACTTGTGAGAGGAGCCCTGGGATCAAAAGCGCACGCCGTCCTGCACCATGCCTCCTGCCCTGTCGTTGTCTCCCGGCGCCCTCCCGAGCCCTAGCGAAGGGACTTTCGTCCCTTACCGCCGTGGCAACCGGACTTCATTGTTGAAGGGGAGCCCTATTCCGGGCGCACCGTGGAAACCATCATCAACAACAGCGAGGAACGGTTATGAAAGCCATTGTTTACGGCGGGCCCGGAAAGAAGTCGTGGACTGACGTTCCTGATCCGGTGATCCGGAACCCCAGCGACGCCATCGTGAGAGTGGACACCACCACCATCTGCGGGACCGACCTGCACATCCTCAAGGGCGATGTGCCTGCCGTGACGGAAGGCAGGATCCTGGGCCACGAAGGGGTGGGGACCATCACTGAGGTGGGGTCGTCCGTGACCAGCCTGAAGACGGGCGACCGCGTGATCATTTCCTGTATCAAGTCCTGCGGCCACTGCGCCAACTGCAAGGGCGGGCTTTATTCGCACTGCATGGGTGACGAGGGTGCCCCCGGGATCGGCTGGGTCTTCGGCCATCTGATCGACGGGACGCAGGCCGAATACGTCCGGGTCCCCTACGCCGAGAACTCACTGCACCTGCTGCCGGCAGGGGTAAGCGACGAACAGGCCGTCATGCTGTCGGACATCCTCCCCACGGGCTTCGAAATCGGCGTGCAGTACGGCCGGGTAAAGCCCGGCGATACGGTGGCGGTGGTCGGGGCCGGTCCGGTGGGGCTGGCCGCAATCGCCACTGCGGGGCTCTACGGAGCGGCCACCATCATCGCCGTGGACCTTGACGCGAACCGTCTGGAGAAGTCCCGCGGTTTTGGCGCAACCGACGTCGTCCTGTCCGGGGACGCCGACTGGAAGGAACAGGTACTGGGCCTCACCGACGGCCAGGGCGTGGACGTGGCCATCGAAGCAGTGGGCATTCCCGCGACCTTCAGCATGTGCACGGAGATCGTCCGGCCGGGCGGGAACGTGGCCAACGTTGGCGTCCACGGGAAGTCCGTGGAACTGCATGTGGAGGACCTCTGGATCCGGAACATCAACATCAGCATGGGACTCGTGAACGCCAACACCACTCCGATGCTGCTCAAACTGGTCGCCCAGCGAAAGCTGCCGGCGGAAAAGTTTGCCACGCACCATTTCCGCTTTGACCAGTTCATGGATGCCTACGACACCTTTGCCCGTGCAGCAGAGACGAACGCCCTGAAAGTGGTCATCACGGCATGAAAGCGCACATTGTCTGCGACTCCGCCTACGGGAACACAAAGGCTATTGCCGAGGCCATCACAGCAGGCCCCAAGCCTCTTCACGCTGCGGCGGTTTCCGTGGCGGACTTCGACCCCCAGGACCTCGCCGCGGACGACCTCCTCATCGTCGGCTCCCCCATCAACGGCTGGCGCCCCACACTCAAAATCACGGAGCTGCTGACCCGCCTGGGAACGGCCGGCTCACCGGTGTCAAGGCAGCAGCGTTCGACACCCGCGTCCGGTTCTTCATCCATGGCGACGCCGCAAAGAAGATGACCAAATTGCTCAAGGAAGGTGGCGCCCACATCATTTCCAACCGTGCTCCGTTCTACGTCCGGGGTACCCAAGGGCCGCTGCGCAACGGAGAGCTGGAAAAAGCGGCGCGCTGGGCGGACAGCCTGGCCACAGCACTCGAGCAGAAGGGAACACCATGAAAGCAGCCATTGTTTACGAATCCCTCTACGGCAATACGCACGCAATCGCCAGTGCGATAGCCCAAGGGCTAGAAGGTCTGGCCGAACTCCAGGTGATGTCCGTCGAAGAGGCTGGCACCACCCAGCCCGCCGCCACCGATCTCGTGGTTGTGGGAGGCCCGACCCATATCCACGGCCTGAGCAGGAAGCCGATGTGGGAACTGGCAGTCAAAGACGCCCTCGAACACCCGGAGAAGGGATTGGTCCCGGACGCCGCGGCCGGAGGACCGGGCTTGCGCACATGGTTCAAATCCTTGGACAGGACCACCGGGAAAGCGGCTGCCTTCGATACCCGGCTGGAGGGCAATGAGCTACTCACCGGTCACGCTTCCAAAGGCATCGCGAAACGGCTCAAGCAGCATGGCTTTGAGCTCATAGCCGATCCTGCAAGCTTCCTCGTCGATGACACCAACCAGCTCTTGCCGGGTGAACTCGACCGGGCACGCGAATGGGGAAAGACGCTCGGCACAGCCCTCTCTCCTATACCTTGAGGGACCACGTGGGCACGGCAGCTGCGCCTTATCCGCCCGGAGCTGACGCTGCCGCTGGATCCGGTCTCTCCGCCGAGGATGTGAGGGAACGGACGCTGGCGGGCCTGGCCAACGGAGCACCTGACACGTCGAGCAGGAGCCTGTGGCAGATTTTCCGGGCGAACGTGCTGACACTTTTCAACGGAATTGTCGGCGGCTGCTTCCTGCTGCTGCTGTTGCTGGGGCAGTGGCAAGACGCGCTCTTCGGATTCGCCGCGGTCAGCAACGCCGTCATAGGCGTGGTCCAGGAGTACAGAGCCAAGAGGCTGCTGGACCGGCTGGCCGTCCTTGATGCCCCTCGGGCCCGGGTGCTCCGTGACGGCCTCGTACAGGAAATTGCGGTTGCGGACGTAGTCCTCGACGACGTCGCCGTGCTGCAGGCCGGTGACCAGGTCGTGGCGGACGCCATCATCATCGACGAAAATGGCCTGGAGGTTAACGAGTCCCTCCTCACCGGTGAATCAGAGGCCGTGGACAAGAACCGGGGCTCCACAGTGCTGTCTGGCTCCACCATCACGGCCGGCCAGGGCAGGGCGCGGGTAGTCGCCGTGGGTGCCGGTTCGTACGCCAGCCAGCTCACTGCGGAGGCCAAACGTTTTTCCCTGGTCAACTCAGAAATACGCAACGGGATCGACCGCGTGCTCTACTGGATCGGATGGGCCCTCTTGCCCGTCATGGCGATCGTCACCAATGGCCAGATGCAGGCGAAGGGAGGCTGGGGCGTCGCTTTCCGCACCGGGGCGTGGGTAGAAGCCGTTGTTGGCGCGGTGGCCGGGGCCATCGCGATGATCCCCTTGGGCCTGGTGCTTATGACCAGCGTTGCCTTCGCCGTCGGGGGTGTGCGGCTGGCCCGCCAGAACGTGCTGGTACAGGAGCTCGCGGCGGTGGAGGGCCTGGCCCGTGTAGACGTCCTGTGCATCGACAAGACCGGCACGCTGACGGAGGGCAGGGTGGTGTTCGACGGCGTGCATACGGCCGGAAGGTCCCCTGCCCGAGGGTGGAAGGAGGCGCTGGGATGGTTCGGCGCCGACCCGCACGCCAACGCGACCGCCCGCTGCCTTAGTGGCACCTTCGCTTTCAACGGGAACCGGGCCCCAGCCGCCGTCGTTCCTTTCTCTTCCGCCAGGAAGTGGAGTGCTGCGAGCTTCCATCCGCCCCACGCTGCCGCTGGAACGTGGGTCCTTGGTGCCCCGGAGATGGTATTCACAGAGGACGGCACATCTTCCGGCGAAGTCCTGATCCAGACCCGGCGGCTGGCGTCGCAGGGCCTGCGCACCCTGGTCCTGGCATACTCGCAGGACATCATGGCCGAAGGCGACCCGGATGATGATGCGCAACTCCCCACAGGACTTACTGTGGCCACATTGCTGACGTTCCGGGAGAAGGTCCGACCGGATGCAGCGCAGACCCTATCCTACTTCCGTCAGCAGGGCGTCTCCGTCAAAATCCTCTCCGGCGACGACCACCGGACGGTCACAGTAGTGGCACGCGAGGTGGGGATCGACGTCGGCGACGGCTACGACGCGCGGCACCTACCCCGGGCGTCGGACCAGTTGGAGGACACGCTGGACCGCTTCTCTGTGTTCGGCCGTGTCACGCCCGAACAGAAGAAAGACATGGTACTGGCGCTGCAGAGAATGGGGCACACCGTCGCCATGACGGGCGACGGGGTCAATGACGCGCTGGCACTGAAGGAGGCCGATATGGGCATCGCCATGGACACGGCGGCACCGGCCACCAAGGCTGTGGCGCGGCTGGTGCTGTTGGACGGGCGATTCGACCGGCTTCCGGCTGTCCTGGCGGAAGGACGCCAGGTCATCGCCAACATTGAGCGGGTCTCCGTTTTGTTCCTCAGTAAAACTACGTACGCCGTCGCCCTGTCGTTGGCGTACGGGGCCCTGATGTGGAGCTTTCCGTTCCTGCCCCGTCAACTCTCGGCCACTGACGGCCTGACTATCGGCATCCCCGCGTTCTTTTTGGCCCTGATGAGCAACAGCCGCCGCTATGAAGCGGGATTCCTGAAGCGGTCACTGACCATGGCGGTCCCCGCCGGGATCATTATTACGACGGCGGTCCTTGCCGTCCAGGTGTATTCCTTCGCGGCGGGAGGCTTCACCGCCGGAGCCAGCCGCACAGCATCGGTGATTACGCTGTCACTGGTCGCCCTGAGCGTCCTGGCGGCTGCCAGCCGCCCGGTCAGCCCCCTCCGGTTGGCCATCATCGCCGCCATGGGCGCGGGCCTTGTCCTGCTGATGACTGTCCCCATCCTGCAAGACTTCTTTATGCTGGAATGGCCCCCACCCGGGCTTTCGGCCGTGTCCTTTGGCGCCGCCGCCGTCGCCATTATGGGTGTCCTTGCACTGAGCCTGGTACATGGGCGGCGGTACCCACTCGACCGGCCCCGGTGACTGGCGGGCCGGCGGGGCTCTCCTGGCGGGGCGCTACGTCCAGTCCGCCGAAAGATCCTGCGGCGGCCACCAGCGCGAGCGGGGCGAGACGGCAAACCTGCGCCCGGAGACTTCCGTGGGATCGATCTGCACCACATGCTCCTTGAGTCCGGGCTGCCAGGGTTCGCGGTCGGGACCGGCTTCGTGGAGGGCCGCCGGATCTCCGTCAAACGATCCCGGCTTTCCCTTGACCACAACGCTCCACACTTCGGTGGAATAGGCGTTCATCCCGTCTGCCTCAAACGCGACGGCGGCGCCGGTGAGCAGAGCACGGAGTTTTGTACCCGGCGCGGTGCGGAAGACCAGGGTCCTTCCGACCGTCATGAAGTTCACGGGAAAGATTTCGGGGGACGCGCCGCTGATCACCGCGAGCCTCCCGATGTAGGAGGCCTGCAGATACTTCCAGCACTCTTCCGGGGCGAGGACTTCCGTTTGAGACTCAGAGGGGGAGCTGCTCATGCTTCTGATCCTAGCCCCCTGGCCCCGCGCCGCTGACGCGCGTCGGCGGTGCGTCCGGCGGTGAGTCCGGCGCTGCTTCCATCAGTGTGCCGGGACCAAAGCTTCTGGGTCCGTCCGGCCCGTGGGCCGACCCTTAAGGAGTCGGGCGCTTTCGATGCCCGGTGGTCATCTGAGCAAGGAGGCAGACATGGCTGATTTGATGAAATGGTTTGACACCCGGTGCTCCCCCGTCGAGATGATTGAAAGACTTTTCGAAGGTGATACCGGCCTCGGGGATCCGGGTCGAAGAATCGGTTGAAGGCGACACAGTGGTGGTCCGTGCCGAACTGCCGGGAATCGATCCGGAAAAGGATGTCAGCGTCTCCATCGTGGACGGCACCCTTGAGATCAAAGCCGAGTTCAGGGAATAGTCCGAGCAGAAGGAGAAGGACAGCTACCGGTCGGAGTTCCGATACGGTTCCTTTGTCCGGAGGCTGGCGCTGCCCGACGGCGTCCGGCAGGATGACATCACCGCTTCCTACAAGGACGGCGTGCTGGAGGTCCGGAGCCCGGTGCCCGAAAAAGCCCAGCAGCCGGCTGCCAGGAAGATCGAGATAACGCGCGGCTAAAGGGTGCCCTAAGGGCGACCGGCCCGGATCAGCCGAAGAGGACCGCTGCCTCCCTGTAGCGGTCCTCAGGCACGGTCTTGAGCCGGCCCAGCGCAGCCTCGAAGCCGACGTTCACGATGTTGGTTCCGCGTAGGGAGACCATGGTCCCCCAGTGTCCGTTTGCGGTGGAATCCACGGCTGCCATCCCCAGCCGCGTCGCCAGTACCCTGTCAAAGGCGGTGGGGGCGCCGCCCCGCTGGATGTGGCCGAGGACGGTAGCCCTCGTCTCGATCCCCGTCATCTCCTGCAGCTCACGCTCAAGGAACCAGCCAATGCCGCCCAGCCGTGGCCTGCCGAAGGTGTCAAGGCCACGGGGTGAGTACGGAGCATCCTGGCCTTCCGGGACGAACGCCTCTGCTACCACCACCAACGGTGCCCGTCCGCGGTCGCGCGCGGACTGCACCCACTCGGCAACCTGACCTAACGGAATCCTTTGTTCCGGGATAAGGATGGCGTGGGCGCCGGAGGCCATGCCTGAATGGAGCGCTATCCAGCCGGCGTTCCGCCCCATGACCTCGGCGATCATGCAGCGGTGGTGCGACTCCCCCGTCGTGCGGAGCCGGTCGATGGCCTCCGTCGCCGTCTGGACCGCGGTGTCGAAACCGAAGGTGAAATCGGTGGCGTCAAGGTCGTTGTCGATGGTCTTGGGAACGCCTACCACCTTGATTCCCTGGCCCGAGAGTTCCTGCGCGGCGGCCAGGGTGCCCTCTCCTCCGATGGCTATGAGGCCGTCGACGCCCAATTGCTGAAGGCTGTCGCGCACAGCCTCGGCCCCGCCGTCCCGAAGCGGATTCGTCCGCGATGTACCAAGGACGGTCCCGCCAAGACGGGCGAGCCCCCGCACGTCATGCCGCGGCAAGGGGACCGTGTCCCGCTCAAGCACCCCCCGCCAGCCGTCGCGGAATCCGATGAAGTCGTACCCGTAGGAGATGACGCCGCTCAGCACTGCGCCACGGATCACCGCATTCAGCCCAGGGCAGTCCCCGCCGCTGGTCAAGATGCCCAGCCGGCTCATGCTTCAGACTTTTCAGCGGAGGCGATGATCGGAACCGTCCTGAGGTAGGTATCAGGATTCAGCGAAATCGAGTCAATGCCCTGCCTGACCAGGAACGCAGCGAAGTCCGGATGATTGCTCGGGCCTTGCCCGCAGATGCCGATTTTGATCCCGGCTGCATGCGCCCTGTCGATCACCTGCGCGATCATCGAGGTGACTGCCTCGTCCCTCTCGTCGAAAAGCCCTGCCAGCTGTTCGGAATCGCGGTCCACCCCCAGGACCAGCTGTGTCAGGTCATTGGAACCGATGGAGAATCCGTCGAAGCGCCGGGCGAACTCCGAGGCGAGGATGACGTTCGAAGGGATCTCGCACATCATGTAGATCTGGAGTCCTTGCTCTCCCCTGTCCAGGCCGTGTTCTGCCATCACGCTGATTACCAGGTCTGCCTCATGGAGGGTCCGGCAGAACGGAACCATCACAATGACGTTGGCGAATCCAAGCCGCTCGCGCACCCGCTTCAGCGCCCGGCATTCCAGGGCGAAGCCTTCCCGGTAACGCTCGTCGTAGTAGCGTGAAGCCCCCCGGAAGCCAAGCATGGGGTTCTCCTCGGCGACTTCAAAGAAGCCGCCTCCGATCAGGTGCGCATACTCGTTGCTCTTGAAGTCGCTGAGCCTGACGACCACAGGGTGCGGGTGGTAGGGCGCCGCAATCTTCGCGATGCCCGTGGCGAGGACGTCGACGAAGTATTCCTGCAGGTCGGGGTAGCCGTGCGTGAGCTCCCTGATGCGTTCGGCTTCGCCGGGATCCGTGACGCGTTCCGGATGGACCAGCGCCATGGGATGGATCCGGATGAGGTTGCTGATGATGAATTCCATCCTTGCCAGGCCCACCCCTGCCGCAGGCAGGCGCCACCATTGGAAGGCCGCCGAAGGGCTCGCGATGTTGACCATGACGGCGGTGCGGGTCTCAGGCAGCGCCCCGAGATCCACTTCTTCGACATCGAAAGCCAGGGTGCCCTCGTAGACCTCCCCGTCCTCACCGCCCGCGCAGGAGAGCGTGATGGGTGTTCCCTCTTCAAGGACCGAGGTGCCGTTGCCTGTGCCCACCACGGCAGGGACGCCCAGCTCCCTGCTCACGATCGCGGCATGACTTGTCGGACCGCCGTGGTCGGTGACAATGCCGGCGGCCCGTTGCATGATGGGAACCCAGTCGGGATCGGTCATCCGGGTCACCAGGATGGCGCCGTCCCGGAAGTTGTCGATGTCCCGGGCGTCCCGGACCACGCAGGCGGCGCCGTGCGCGATCGATTCACCGATGGCCGCGCCGGACGCCAGCCGCCGTCCCGTTTCGCGGAGGTGATAGATCTTAAAGACTGACCCGCTGCGGCGCGCCTGGACGGTTTCCGGGCGCGCCTGGACCATGAAGAGTTCGCCGCTGGAACCGTCTTTGGCCCATTCCATGTCCATCGGCCGCCCGTAGTGCTCCTCCACCGCCACGGCCCAGCGCGCCAGGGTCAAAATTTCGGAGTCGCTGAGCACAAAGGAGCGCCGCTCCTGCTCTGTCGTGTCAATGGTCCGTGTGCGCGCGTGGCCGCCCCGGCGGTAGACCATCTTCCGTTCTTTGGCACCGAGTGTCCTCTCGATGATGGGCGCAAACCGGGGGTCAGACAGCAGCGGTTTGAACACCTGGTACTTATCGGGGTTGATGGTGCCCTGGACCACCGTTTCCCCCAGTCCCCACGCGGCGCTGATCAGGACGCTGCGCGGGAAACCGGACTCCGTGTCGATGGAAAACATCACCCCGGATGCGCCAAGGTCTGAACGCACCATCCTCTGCACGCCGATGGAGAGGGCCACATCCAGGTGGTCGAACCCCTTGATCTCCCGGTAGCTGATGGCCCGGTCCGTAAACAGGGAGGCATAACACCTCCTGCACGCCTCCATCAGCTCGCGCTCGCCGGCGATGTTGAGGAAGGTCTCCTGCTGGCCGGCAAAACTCGCGTCGGGAAGGTCCTCGGCCGTTGCGCTGCTGCGCACCGCGACGGAGGCCCTGGCCTGTCCCGTCCGTGTGGACAATTCCCTGTAATGCTCCCTGATATCGGCGGCGATCTCGGGTGGAAACTGCCCTTCAAGGATCAGTTCCCGAATCGCTTCGCCCGCATCCCGCAGCGTTGTCCGGCCCGCCCGGTATTCACCGATCGACGCACGGATCCCAGGCTCGAGGCCGTTGGCGGCCACAAACGCCCGGTAGGCGGAGGCGGTGGTGGCAAAGCCTTCCGGCACCTGAACGCCGGAACTTAGCAGGGAGCGGCTCAGCTCACCCAGCGATGCGTTCTTGCCGCCTACGGAAGGCACATCAGCCATGCCCACGTCTTCCAGCCACACCACGTGAACGTCAGTCATCGTCGTCCGGGAATTCATGGCTCGATCCTGCCCGTTCCGCCGCGGCAACAGCAGAGGCTTTGGTCCTGCGCACTCCCGGCAGGGGTAGCCGGCTAAGCGCCTTTGTTCCCGTGCCGACGTAGCTTCTTGTAAGCCCAGTCGGCTGCCAGCACTGCAGGAACAGCGAAAGCCGCGACGGTGAAACCCACCAGCGGCGGCGGGAGGTGACCCAGCGCGGAGGCAACTGGAACGACGTAGAGGCACGCGGCCAACGCTCCGATTTCTGCCAGCACTGCCCAAAGGAGGATGCGGTTGGTGAGCCAGCCCTGCTTCCAGGGCGGCAGGGTGGCGCTGCGGCAGGCGAAGGCATTTGCAAGCTGGCCAAGCACAACGGCGGTGAAGGCGGCTCCGGACGCCGCCATCAACAGGGCGCCATCCCGCGGGTCTCCGCGCGTCCACCCGCCGCCGAACAGCACCACGGAAAACGCCGTCATTTCCATGACGGCCTCCACAGGTCCCAGCACGCAGAAGACCCGGAACATGAGCCGGCGGTCCATGAGGTGCCGTTTTTCCGGTGGCCGCTTCAGCACTCCCTTTCCTGGCGGTTCACCGCCCAGGGCGAGGGCGGGAAGAAGGTCGGTGCCGATGTCGAGGGCGAGAATCTGGAGAACACCAAGGGCAAGCGGAAACTGGCCGCCGGACAATGCCCAGATGACGAATGGCGTCAGTTCGGCGACGTTGTCCGTCAGGTGGTATGTCAGGAAGCGGTGGATGTTTGAGTACGTGGCGCGGCCCTGTTCAATCGCTGCGACGATCGTGGCGAAGTGGTCGTCCAGGAGCACCAGGTCGGAAGCTTCGCGCGCAACGTCGGTTCCGCTGAGTCCCATGGCCACACCGATGTCGGCCTCCTGCAGCGCGGGACCGTCGTTGACGCCGTCGCCGGTCATGGCCACGATATGGCCGCGGCCCTGCAGGGCCTTGGCCACCCGCAGCTTCTGTTCCGGGGAAACCCGGCTCACCACGATGCCGTCCCGGTCGAGCAGGGCGCCGAGGACCTGTTCGTCCTCAGGAAACTGCGATCCTTCCAGGACCAGTTCCGGGGATCCCATCAGTCCGATTTCCCGGGCAATGGCAGCAGCGGTTGCCGGGTGGTCGCCCGTGATCATCCCCACCCTGATGCCGGCTTCGCGGGCGGCCTGGATCACCTCTCCCACGTCCGGCCTGGGCGGATCGTGCAGGGCGATCAGTCCCAGCAGCGCAAGCTCGGCTTCAGCCTCGGCCGGCGGGCGCTCCAGCCAGTCCTGCACCGGCCCGGGAAGCTCGCGGGCAGCGACTGCCAGGACCCGCAGCCCCCGCGAAGCCATCACCTCGACTTCCGCCGCCGCGGCGCCTGCGGACTCTCCGCAGAGCGGCAGAACCGATTCGGGCGCGCCCTTAACAAAGAGCGTCGTGCCCAGGATGACCGATTCACGGCGCCGGCGGGGATCAAACGCGAACCGCCGGGCAGGCTTTGTATCCACCGGAGCGGATCCGGAAAGCCGGCGCGCCAGGACATCGATGGCAGCCTCCATCGGGTCCCCTTCCGCCCTCCACTCCGCCCCGTGGAGCACAACCCTGCCCTGGGAAGCTGCCCGTGCCGCGAGCGCGGCCCTGGTGGCCGTCGGAACCGCGGTTCCCTCGATGGTTGCTTCCGGCCGGTAACCTTCCCCCGTTACGCTCACGCGGCCGTCGGGTGTAAAGACTTCGACGGCGTTCATCCTGTTCTGCGTCAGGGTTCCGGTCTTGTCGGTACAGATGAATGTGGTGGACCCCAAAGTTTCCACGGCCTCCAGATTGCGGACCAAGGCGTTCCTCGCCGCCATCCGTTGGGCCCCCATTGCCAGTGAAAGAGTGACGGTAGGCAGGAGCCCCTCGGGTACCAGGGCAACGGCGACGCCGATGGCGAAGAGGAAAGCGTTGTGCCAAGGGATGCCTACCAGCAAGGACACGAGGAAGAAGAACCCTGCGACTGCCAGTGCGACAGTCGCAATGAGACGGACGATCCGGCGCAGCTCACGGGCCAGCGGTGTCGGCGGAGATACGGTTCCGCTGGTCAGTGCGGCGATTCCGGCAAGCCGCGTGTTTCCACCCGTGTGGGACACCACGGCGTCTGCTTGTCCGTTGACGAGGAACGTCCCGCCCCAGGCGCTGTCGCCGCTGGCCTTTGTTACAGCTTCACTTTCGCCTGTCAGCATGGACTCATCCAAGGCGCAGCCGGAGGCAACGGCCAGGACGACGTCGGCGGGCACCCTGTCACCCGCTGTCAGGACGACTGCGTCACCCGGGACCAGTTCACTGGTGTGAACCCTGAGGATGTGTCCGTCCCGACGGACGGAAACGTCAGCAGGTAGCAGCGCGCGCAGTTTTGCGGCCGCGTGCTGGGCACGTTCCTGCTGGATGTGGGCGAAGATCCCGTTGACGCCGACCACTACGATGATGGCGACGCCAAGCTGTGGCATCCCTCCGACGAAAGCCAGTGCGGCGGCGCACCACAGCATCAGGGCGAAGAAATGCGTCAACTCTCCCAGGAGTTTCCTCCACTGCGGCACTGACTTTGCGGTGGGAAGAACGTTTGGCCCCGCCTCCATCAACAATGCTGCGGCGTGCTCCGAACTCAGACCGGTTGCAACCGGCTCCTGTGTAGGCGGACCCCCTGGTGGCGTCACAGCTGCTCCGCGGACGGCACGTCTGGGCTGGCAAGCCGGAACTGCCGCGTCTCGCCAGCGCCGAGGATGACCTCTTCGGCACCGACCCGCAGGCATATGGCGGAGGCATCCCCGGGGGCTGCCGAGACTGTCAGTTGCCCGTGTTCGAGGTTGACGGCGAGTAGATGGTCGCGGTAGCGGACGTGGAACGAGACGGTTCTTATCCCCTTGGGCATCTTCGGTGAGAAGAGGAGTGCGTCACGTGTGATCCTGAGACCGGCAAAGCTTCGCTGCACGACGTCGATGGTTCCTGCCATCGCACCAAGGTGGATGCCTGTGTGCGTGGTGCCGCCCTGAGTGTCGTCGAGGTCGGCGCTGAGGGCTTCACGGAAGGTGTTCCAGGCCCGTTCCGGGTCCCTTGCGGCCAGCACCGAGGCGTGGGCCACCCTGCTCAGGGAGGAGCCATGCGCAGTGCGCGCCAGGTAGTAGTCAACGGTGCCTGCCAGCTGCGCCGCGGACACTTCGTAACCGAGCCGGGCCAGAAAGGTTATCAACTCGTTCTCGCCCAGGACATAAAGCAGCATCAGCACATCAGCCTGTTTGGCCAGCCGGTACCGGTTGGTGCTGTCGCCTTCGGCTTCCAGGATCAGGTCAAGGCGCTCGATGTTGCTGTAGATGTTCCGGTAATGCTCCCAGTCGAGCTCCTTCAGGTTTTCGTAGCCGTCGAACTGGCTGATGATGCCGTCATGGAACGGGACGGCCATCCGTTGGCTGACGTGCCGCCAAGCCTCAATTTCGGCGTGGTCTACGGATAGCCGTGCCTGTAGAACCTGAAGGTCGTGGCCGTGAAGCAGTGTCATGATCTCGCAGGCCTGGGCACAGGCCCAGGCAGCCATGACGTTCGTATATGCGTTGTCGTCGAGTCCGGCGCCGGGCTGATCCGGGTAGCCGGTGTGGTACTCGTCCGGCCCCATGATTCCCCGCAGATGAAACCGGTCCTCGTCCTGGTCATACTCGGACATGGAGGCTACGAACCGGGCCACGTCCACTATCAGCTCGGCGCCACGGTGCAGGAGCCACTCCCTGTCCTGCGTTGCCAGGAAGTACTGCCACGCGTTGAAAGCCACGGCAAGGCCCGCATGCCGCTGGAGGTGGGAATAGTCTGGTACCCACCGGCCGGAACGCCGGTTGAAAAGTAACCGGGGTGTCTCTTCCCTGCCGTCGCTGCCGCTCTGCCAGGGGAAGAGCGCACCGCGGAACCCTGATGCCGCAGCGGCTTCCCGGGCCGCCGGAAGTCTGCGCCAGCGGTAGTTGATCAGGGAGCGGGCAACCGAGGGCATCCTCAAGGTGAGAAGGGGCAGGACGAAGAGCTCATCCCAGAAGATATGGCCACGGTAGCCCTCGCCGTGCAGCCCCCGGGCGGGCACGCCGGCGTCGAGTTCAGCCGTGTGCGGGCTCAGGGCCTGGAGCACGTGGAAGACATGAAGATTCAGGATCAGCTGCACTTGGGGGCTGCCGTCGAGGTCTATGGCAAACAGCCGCAGCAGCCTCAGCCAGGCGTCCTCGTGTGCCGCGAGCATGCGGTCAAAGCCTTCGCCGGCGGTCCTGAGCACGGACAGCGCGGCCAGCGCCGGGGAGGACACTGCCCGGTCGCGCGAAGTCACCATCGCGGCAGTCGTGGTGATTACCAGCGGTGCGCCGTCGGTCAATCCAGCTTCCCAGGACCAGCAAAAGAGCCCCTCCTCCCGGCCCGGCTCGCCACTGCCGGTCTTGCCGGCGACGTCAGTGCGCAACGCTGTGGCAATTCTGATGTGGCTTTGACTCGTCTCCACTTCAACCACCGGGATCGGACCTGCCGGATCAGACACTCCCAGCCGGATCAGGTGGTGGTGGGACAGCAGCGCGTCCTCCGGCACATTCTCGTTGGTAACCCCGGTGTCCACGCCGCTGCGGATCGTGGCAGCCCCGCTCCAGCCCAGGGCGGTGATTGTCGTCTCAAGAGCCATCAGGTGCGGCTGCGCCATCGACACAAACCGGCGCTGGACCACACTCAGCCGGCGCCCGTCGGTTGCCTCCAGATTGATTTCCCGGCTGAGGAAGGCCCGCTGCATATCGAGCACCCGCCGCTCACGGCGAATTTTCAGGCCGCCCCGGGACCACCAGTCCGTTCCGTCCAGGCGGAGGTCCAGCAGCAGACAGTTGGGCAGGTTCACCATGTGCTCGTCTTCGGTATCCTGGCCCTGAACCCTGCTCACCAGCCTGTTGTAGATCCCGGCCAGGTAGGTCCCCGGATAGTGGACTTCGCTCATCCTGCCCTCGGGAGCAGCACCGCGGACAGCCAGATACCCGTTCCCGAGGGTGGTCAGAGCCTCCCGGTGCCCTTCGTGGGCAGGATCGTAGCCCTCATAGGTGAGGCGCCACGGGTCGGTGAGGACAAGCCCCAGATCGAGCTGGCCTACGTCGGTCAGTACAACGTCGGCGCCGGCTGCCTCCAGCTCGGCCCTCCTGTCGGCCCTGTCGATGCCGACCACCAGGCCGAAGCCGCCGCGTCGTGCTGCCTCCACACCGGCCACGGCATCTTCGATCACCACGGCGCGGGCAGGAGGAATCCCGAGCCGGTGGACAACTTCAAGAAACGTTGCGGGGTCGGGCTTGCCCGGGAGCCCCAGTTCACTGGCCATGACACCGCCCATGACGAGGTCGAATGCTCCCGAGAGGCCGGCCGCTGCCAGGACGGCGGATGCGTTGCGGCTTGACGTTGCAAGGACCACAGGGACCCGCGCCGACCGCAGCCTTTCAAGCAGTGCTACCGTCCCCGGATAGGTCCTGACGCCGTCACGTCCCAACCGCTCCTTGAACACCCGGTCCTTGAGCTTGGCCAGTCCGTGTACCGACCATTCCCCGGCGGCGTCGGCGCGGCTGCCTGCAGAGAGGGTGACTCCGCGGGACCCGAGGAAGGCTTGGACACCGTCTTCCCGGGGCCTGCCATCTATGTATGTCAGGTAGTCACTGGCGGTGAAAGGATCCCTCCGCGCCTCCGCGGGAAATCGAGGATCCGCCAGCACCCCGTCGAAGACTTGCCTCCAGGCCGCCTCATGCACTGATGCCGTGTCTGTCACGACGCCGTCCAGGTCAAATATCACGGCGTCGAAAGGCGACATGGCCGCGGAGGCGGTTGGTGACTCGGTCATGGCGGTCCCTGGAAGTCCCCGGATTTAGGCCGACGGGGAGTACCCGCAGGCCGCGGCCTCATCTGCGGGGACCGCGTCGGAGTATGTTCAGCCGGGCGGTGTATTCGTTCTCGTCGATTTCTCCGCGTGCGAACCTTTCGGCCAGCAGATTCTCAGCATACCCAGCGCCTGAGGCCGGGTCATGGCTTCGGTTGCCGGGTCCGACGGCCCTGGCCAAAAGGACGATGGCGGCGATGACAGCGCCCCAGAACAGCACGAAACTGATGACCATTAGGGCGTAGCCCCAGCCGCCCATGTTGCCGTCCCAATACATCATTCGAGGTCCTCCAGTACATGCCGGGGCAGCAGTTGCACCGGCCATGAATTCAGTGTCCGCCCGCATGGCGCCGCCTCGCCAGAGGCTTTGGTCCCGGCGGTTCTCGCCATCGGGTTCGCCATGGTGATCGCCGCCCGGCCCGGCAGCCCGCCGTCGGCTGCTCCACCTGCCGCCGAACCGGCGCCGACGAAGCAACAGCTGAGCGAGGCGGTCGGTGAAGAACAGTTGCAGGGTCGGGGCGATGAGCGTCATGAGCGCGCCTTCATCCATTGAGCGTCTTGACGTGCGGCGGCCAGGGCAAGCAGTTCCGGCGCAGCCGAAAGATACCAGTAGGTCGATGCGGGTTCGCGGTGGCCAAGATACGTTGACAGTGCTGGGATCTTAGCCTGCACGTCCTCACTGCTGTGGTACCAACCGAGCAAGGTTTGAATGGCGAAACGATGTCTTAGATCGTGAATTCTGGGGGCGGAGGGCGCGTCGGCCCCGATTCCGGCAGCAGTCACCAGCCTCCGAAACGTCTGGGAAACCAGGGTAAGGGTCCCACGCATGCGTCAGAAGAAGATAGGAATTCACCAGCGCCCACAGGCCCATAAGCGCGATGAACACCCCCACGAACGCCCAACTGCCCATGCCGTTGCCGGAGCCTGTCTGCCGCCCGCTCGCCTCTGCTCAGGCCCGCCTTGTGCTGCCTGTGCCACGTCTCTCTGATCTCCCAGAATAAGTCTTGGCGTCCCCGGGACCCTGCCCAGTGGTGCCGGGGCCGGGAAGGTCGGGAGGACTTTCCGTTCTTGATGCCTGACCGTCGCCCAGGGCTTAGGATCTGTAGCATGAGCAGCTCCCCGGCAGGTCTCAAGTGGAAATTCTGAAAGCTCACGAGTGCTGGTCGTATCTTCGGTCTTCCTACATCGGACGGTTGGCGGTAATAAACGGTGCCGGCCCGGAGATCTTCCCCGTGAATTACGTCGTCATGGGAAAAACGTTGCTCTTCCGCACGGCTCCTGGCACGAAGCCACGCGCCCTGCTGACCAGCGCCGTGGCGAAGGGAATACCTGAGCCCTTCGACGAAAACCAGGTCAGCCCTCTCATCGAAGATGCCAACCGCGAGCCTTGGGAGCCCGGAATCAAGGAGCATCTGATTTGCATCAGACCCACTGAGATCAGCGGACGCCGGTTCGCGGTCCGGTCGAGAACGCGCTGGTGGCCCCCGCTAGATTTTTCGGCCGACTGGTTATAGAAGGCCCTCCAGGCTCGTCGGTAGGTGGCCGCAAATCGTTAGCCCTGTCCCACCTTCGAAGACGGCGACCGGGGAGTGCACGTTGGAATAACCTTTCAGCGTCGGGCTCTGGTCCGCGTATGTGGGCAAGCGTAGGCTCTGGAACATGACACACGAGCCGTCATCTGCAGGGCGTCAGGAACCGGTGGAAAATCTCGACTCCAGCCAGTGCTGGGAACTGCTGCGGCAGGTCTCGGTCGGCAGGCTGGCCGTCTGGATTGAGGACCATCCGGACATTTTTCCGCTCAACTACACCGTGGACCACGGCACCGTGGTTTTCCGGACCGGGGAGGGAACCAAACTTGGCGGCGCCTTGAACGAAACCCCGGTGGCACTGGAGGCCGACGGCGTGGATGCCACGACCGGGATGGCCTGGAGCGTCGTGGTCAAAGGCAAGGCCGCGGGAATCACCGGGATAGAAGGCGTCCTTGACACCGCTTCGCTGTATCTTTTCCCTTGGCAAGCGGGGAAGAAGGATCACTTCATCCGAATCACGCCGGATTCAGTCACCGGGCGGCGCTTCAAAGTCGCGCCGCCACTGACCTGGTGGACTCAACTAAGCGGCGCTGTGAGGTCCGCACCAGAGTAGGCCCGCCAGGTCAACCCGGCCCGGCGCATGCCGAGGGCACCAGGCATGGTTCGAGAGTCTGTGACGCGACGGTTTTGTGCACAGGACCCGCATTCTTCAGCTCGAAGCCACGAACGAAGTAAGGGGACCAGTGATGGCGGCCGGATACACCCGAAGTGCCCAAGAAATTGGAGAGAGCGCTTTGCGGGATGAGCGTAGGGGACGCAGGCGTTTCTTTGTCCGCTGGCTGGTCGCGGTGACCCTTGCGGAAACCGTTGGGTTCTCGGTGCCGGCCATTGCAGGTGGTCTTCTCACGGCAGGTGCCTTTCCTGCCCAGTTCGTCTATCCGGCGATGATCGCCGCTGGCACGGCGGAAGGTGCACTATTGGGGGCAGGTCAAGGGATTGGCTTCGGTGCCATTCGGCCGTTTCGGACGAGGACTTGGATCCTCGCCACGGCTCTTGGGGCGGGGTTGGCTTGGGCGATCGGTATGCTTCCGAGCACTCTTGGCTTGTTCGAACTATCGCCCCTTGCGGTCGGGCTTCTGTTCGTTGGCGGGCTGGTTCTTCTGGCATCCATCCCGACTCTGCAGTGGCTGGTTCTGCGCCGGACAGTCCGTAACGCCTGGCGCTGGATTCCCTGGAACATGGTTGCGTGGGCGGCCGGCATCCTGTGGACCCTTGCGCCCTCACCCCTTGTAGATGAGCGCACACCAATCGAGGTCATCACCGGAGTTTATATGGCGGCCGGCCTGCTCATGGCCGTGACTGTCGCCGCTGTGACCTCGGTCCCGGCCAGGCACGTAATCCGGAAAAGCATGCACAACAGCGAGGCCACGGCCAACTGAACCCCTCCCAATCCAAGGAGATTCCCGGCAACAGATTTCGCCCCGCACCGGGCGGGTCTACTATTTGTTTCCATGGACACCGCACCGCTGGACGGGAAACTCACCTTCGACGACTGCTGGGAGTTACTGGCCTCGGCAGTGATCGGCAGGCTGGCCCTCGTCGTTGACGGGCATGCAGAAATCTTCCCGGTCAATTTCGTCGTCGAGCGACGGAGCGTCGTCTTCCGCTCGGCTGCCGGGACAAAACTATGGGAGTCCATGAAAGAGGTCGCGGCAGCCTTCGAAATCGACGGATACGACGATCGTACCGGGGAGGCCTGGAGCGTCGTCGCCAGAGGAACAACGGCTCTGATCGACAGCCAGGAGGAGCAGTCCGCAGCGGACGCCCTGGGTCTGGAACCCTGGCAACCCGGGGCCAAGTCCCATTACGTGCGCCTCGAGCCGAACGTTCTGACCGGCCGGCGCTTCAAGGTAGCCGCACCCGATGTTTGGAACACCCGGTGGAACGACCAGCGGAGAGCCTCCTTCGAGTAGCCGGAATGTCCTGACTTGTCACCCCTACTTCCCAAGTCCCTTAGGGCTTAGGCTCTGCATCGTGACCAGTCCTGAGGCAGAATCATCCGCGGCAAGCAGTCCGCCGAGGAATGAGCTCAGCGCCCATGACTGCTGGAAGTATTTACAGACCTCATCAGTTGGCAGGCTGGCTGTTGTCATCGGCGGGTCTCCTGAGATTTTTCCGGTGAATTATCTGCCCGATGAGGGATCGGCGGTCTTCCGCACCGGCCCTGGAACCAAACTGGACGCCATCGTGGCGGGCGGGCCCCTGGCACTGGAAGCAGACGGCCTGAACACTTCAGGCACCATTGCGTGGAGCGTTGTGCTCAAAGGGTTTCCCGAAGAGGTCCAGGACGTCGATGACCTGCCACAGCAGATTCCCTCCCCCTGGGAAGAAGGTGCGAAGGAGCATGTGATCCGGATCGTGCCAACGGAACTTAGCGGGCGCAGGTTTGTGATCGCAAGGCCTGAACATTGGTGGCTGCCGCGAGACAGGGCAACTGGAGGCACGTAGCCGGGACGTCTGCGTGCACGATGGCACGGAAATGGTCGCCCTAGACTGCCGGCTGCTGTCCAGCGTGCTGCTGCGCCCGCCGCCAAGGAGTCGGCAGCGACGCCCCCGGAGACCGTTGCGGTCCGAGGGTTGGCGGCAAACGTATCCATGGGACTATCCGGGACAAAAGTCGGTTACCTCTGCCGGGAGCTCGGCATCTCGCGCTGTGTCGGCATGTCTCCCCACCGGATTACGACGACGAATACTGTGACCGTAGTGTTTGGGCCCGTAGTGTTTGGATAAAGACGGCCTCGAGGAGAGCGCGACGAGGAAGCGGGCCTGGCATGCGAGCAGATGTTCGGACAAGAGTTGCAAGGCGAACCCTGCTCGTTGTGGCCGGTTTCAACGCCCTTTCGGCGGTAGGCGGACATCATCGGCCACGTTCGTCAGCATGAGCAAGCGGCGGCACGCGGTTGCTGGCTAGCGGCTTGGACCCGCGAGTCTGGGCGGAACGGCCGGCGCCCCGGCCCGGCCCTGTACGGCGAACAGCGTGAAGGCCAGGGCTGCTAGCGCTGTCGCTACAAGCAGCAGCAGCCCGATCGAGTAGCTGTGCGTCGCGGCGTCGTACGTTGCGCCCATGACGAGCGGGGGGAAGTAGCCGCCGAGACCACCGGCGGCACTGACCACCCCGCTGATGGTGCCCACCTTGCCCGGCGGCGCCAGCACTCCCACCCAGGCGAACACACCGCCCGTGCCCAGGCCAAGGGCGGCCGCCATGGCAACGAATGTCAGACCGGCAGGGACCTCACCGTCGGGCTGTAAATTCACCACCCACGCCAGGACAGCAACGGCGGCGAGCGAAGTGATCACTACCGGTTTGGGGCCAAGCTTGTCCGCCAAGACGCCGCCCACCGGCCGGGCCAGCACCGCCGCCAGGGCGAACCCCGCGGTGCGGGCACCGGCGCCGCTGGGGTCGAAGCTGTACACATCCCGCAGGTAAGTGGGCAGGTAGGTGGCGAAGGAGACGAAGCCGCCGAAGACGACGGCGTAGAGGAAGCACATCTTCCACGTAACGGCCGTCCTGGTGGCGTCTAGGAGCTTGGGCAGCACGGGCGCGTTACTGTGGGTCCAGCCCGGGGATTCCTTCATCAGGAACCAGACCAGGACAGCCATGACGGCAAGCACCCCGGCGATCAGCAGGTGTGTGGGGAAGTACCCTATTGCGGCAACGAGCCGGGGGTTCAGGAACGCGGCCAGCGCCGTCCCGCCCATACCGGCACCAAAGACGCCGGTGGCGAAGCCCCGCCGCGACGGCTCATACCAGCCGCTGACAAAGGGGATTCCGACGGCGAACACGGTTCCGGCGACGCCGAGCAGCAGGCCGGCGCCCAGCACCAGCGCGAAGGAATTGAGGAGGCCGCCCACTGACACGAGGAGGATCGGCAGGATGGAGGCGAGCAGCACGAAGGTGAACATCGCCCGGCCGCCGTACTTGTCAGTCAGGGCGCCCACGACGATCCGGCCCAGCGAGCCGACGAACACCGGCATGGCCACCAGGACGCCGGTGGCAGCCGGGTTGAGCTGCAGATTCTGCGTGTAGAAGGAACCGAGGGTGGCCACGGAGTTCCAGGCCCAGAAGCCCGCCACGGACGCCGCGGTGGCCAGCACCAGGTTCCGGGTGCTGCCTGCGGGGGCAAGGGTTTCGGATCCGGCCACGGTGGCTGCCTCTCTCACGTCAGTTCAGCGCTACAGTTCAGCGGTTCTTGGTGTCCCGGTCACGGGTTCCGACGGCGGACCAGCCGCGGCGGGCCGGAACGCCGGAGGTGGTGGAGCCCGCCGACCGGTCCGGTGCCCCGCCCACGGCCCGGTCCCGCGAGCGGTAAACGATGTACGGGCGGAAGAGGTAATGCAATGGGGCGGTAAAGGCGTGGACCAGCCGGGTGAACGGCCAGATGACGAACAAGGCCATGCCTACCAGGGTGTGCAGATGGAAGGAAAACGGTGCCGCGGCCATGGCCGTGATGTCCGGCTGGAAGACATAGAGCGAGCGGAACCACGGGGCCACGGTCTCGCGGTAGTTGTGCCCGTGCTCGCCCTCGAAAACACTGGCCAGAGTGGTCCAGAGGCCGAACACTATGGCGGCCGTGAGCACCACGTACATGGCCTTGTCGTTCCTGGTGGTGGCCATAAACACCGGCCCGGTGGTGCGGCGGCGGTAGATCAGCAGGATGATCCCGCCGAGGGTCCCCACCCCGGCAATTCCGCCGACGAACAGGGCGTTGAAGTGGTAGAAATCCTGACTCATCCCCACCGCCTGGGTCCAGGCCATGGGGATGACCAGGCCGAAAAAGTGCCCGGCAATCACGGCCAGCAGGCCGAAATGGAACAGCGGGGACGCGATCCGGAGCAACTTCGATTCGTACAGCTGGGAAGACCTGGTGGTCCAGCCGAACTGGTCATACTTGTAGCGCCAGACCAGCCCGCCCACCAGCACCACCGCCATGACGTACGGCAGGACGCCCCAGAGCACAATGTCCAAGGCGGAGATATCGACGGCGGACGCGGGTTCCGCTTCGGATACCAGCATGCTCAGGCCCCCTTCACGGGCAGAAGTCTCGGATCGTAGGGGTCCAGCCCCACCGCTTCGGTTGGCGGACCGTAGCCCGCCATCCGCATCACCGCCTGCTCGTCTGCCGGCGACTTCCCGGGCAGGGTGGCGCAGACGGCCTGCAGGACCCGGGTGTGCGGCAGCCCGTCCCGCAGGAGCCCGAGGCGGAGCATCTCCAGGCTCGGCCGGTAGCGGATCAGCAGTTCCCGCCCGGCAGCCAGGTCCACAGTTGCGGCGTATTCGAGGACCATCGGCAGGTAGTCCGGCAGTTCGCCGCGGGTGTCCACCAGGATGTCGCTTTGCCGGTAGGTGTTCTTGAAGTTTCCCAGCACCTCGCCGCGGCGCCGGGTGTCGCCGTCCGTCCAGTAGCTCAGGTGCAGGGCATGGCGCTTGCTGAGATCGAACTCGCGCACATAGTAGGCCTGGAGATCCATCTGCGGCATGGACTCCAGCTGGTCCAAGACCTCCGCGAAGTCCTGCACGGCCCCACGGAACTCGGCCACGGCGGCGCGCATCAGCGGAACCCGGCCCACCAGTTCCTCGTCAGGGTAGGACAGGCACCAGGCCGCCGCGAGGTAGACCACCTGCTGGCGCCGGCTCACGGCTGCTCCCCCGCCGGCGGGGCCTCTGAACCGGGTGCCGGCTTCTCCGGGAACAGCCCTGGCGGGGCCCCGGTGCCGTCCCAGTTGAGCAGGTTCACCCTGCCCCGCAGTGTTGTTTCGCCGGGTGCGGACCCGGAGGTCTGCCGGTCCCGCAGTGCGTTGAACGTTTCCACTGCCACCGGAACGGGCCTGCCGCTGGCTTCGCCGAACGGTGAGGAGTCCTGCATGCCCGGGCCGCCGTCGAAATCCAGTGAGCAGCCCATTTCCTCCAGGTCATGGGCCTGTTCCACGTGGGCTTTCGGGATGACGTAGCGCTCCTCATACTTGGCGATCGCCATAAGCCGGTACATCTCGTACATGCTCTGGCTGTCCATGCCCACAGCCTCCGGGATGGAGTCGTCCGGATCGTTGCCCATGCTGATGCCGCGCATGAAGGAGCGCATGGCCGCGAGCTTCTTCAGCACCGCTGTGACCCGGTCCGCGTCCCCGGCGGTGAAAAGTTCCGCGAGGTACTCCACCGGGATCCGCAGCGCGTCGATGGCGCCGAACAAATTGCCGTGATCCTCGCCGTCGTGCCCCTGGTCCCGCAGCAGGTCCACCACCGGCGAAAGCGGCGGCACGTACCAGACCATGGGCATGGTCCGGTATTCGGGGTGCAGCGGAAGTGCCACTTTGTAGACCTTGGCCAGGGCGTAGACCGGCGAGCGCCGGGCGGCATCGATCCAGTCCTCCGGGATGCCCTGGGCCCGGGCCTCGGCCTGGACGGCGGGATCGTTCGGATCCAGCAGCACGTCCATCTGGGCGTCGTAGAGCTCCCGGGGGTCCGTGACGGACGCCGCAGCGGTGACGGCATCGGCGTCGTACAGGAACAACCCCAGGTACCGCAGCCTCCCCACGCAGGTCTCCGAGCAGACCGTCGGCAGCCCCACCTCCACCCGTGGGTAGCAGAAGGTGCACTTTTCGGCTTTGCCCGTCTTGTGGTTGAAGTAGATTTTCTTGTAGGGGCACCCGGTAACGCACTGGCGCCAGCCGCGGCACTTGTCCTGGTCCACCAGGACAATTCCGTCCTCCACCCGTTTGTAGATGGCGCCGGAGGGGCAGGAGGCCATGCAGGACGGGTTCAGGCAATGCTCGCAGATCCGCGGGAGATAGAACATGAAGGTCTGCTCGTACGCGAACTTGATCTTGTCCTCGGACTCGCGGCGGACCTTTTCCACGATCGGGTCCAGGTGGCCGTATTCGGTGGAGCCGCCCAGGTCATCGTCCCAGTTCGCGGACCAGGTGATTTTGGTGTCCTCGCCGGTGATCAGGGACTTGGGCCGGGCCACCGGGAAGTCGTCGCCCAGCGGTGCGTCCACAAGGGTCTTGTAGTCGTAGGTCCAGGGCTCGTAGTAGTCCTTGAGCTCGGGCTGGATCGGGCTGGCGAAGATTCCCAGGAGCTTCTTCACCCGGCCGCCGGCCTTGAGCACCAGCTTGCCGCGCTTGTTCAGCTCCCAGCCGCCCTGCCATTTGTCCTGGTCCTCGTAGCGGCGCGGGTACCCCTGCCCGGGGCGCGTCTCGACGTTGTTGAACCAGACGTATTCAGTGCCCGCGCGGTTGGTCCAGGCCTGTTTGCAGGTCACGGAACAGGTGTGGCAGCCGATGCATTTGTCCAGGTTCATGACCATGCCCATTTGAGCCATAACACGCATCAGTACTGCACCTCCTGTGAACGACGGCGGACGGTGGCAACCATGTCGCGCTGGTTTCCGGTGGGGCCAAGGTAGTTGAACGCGTAGGCCAGCTGGGCGTAGCCGCCGATCAGGTGCGAGGGTTTGACCAGCAGCCGGGTTACGGAGTTGTGGATGCCGCCGCGCCGGCCCGTCGCCTCGGACTTCGGCACGTCGATGGTGCGTTCCTGCGCGTGATGGACGTAGACCACACCGGCCGGCATCCGGTGGCTGACGATCGCCCGGGCCACGAGGACGCCGTTGATATTCAGGCACTCCACCCAGTCGTTGTCCTTGACCTGGATGGCGGCCGCGTCGGCGGGGCTCATCCAGACCGTGGGCCCGCCGCGGGACAGCGAGAGCATCAGCAGGTTGTCCTGGTATTCGGAATGGATGGACCACTTGGAGTGCGGTGTCAGGTACCGGACAACCACTTCCATGGCCCCGTCCTGGCCGAGCTTCGGCTCACCGAAGAGGCGGTGCATGTCCAGCGGTGGCCGGTAGATCGGCAAGGCCTCGCCGATATCGATCATCCAGTCGTGGTCTAGGAAGAAGTGCATCCGCCCGGTCAGGGTGTGCCAGGGCTTGAGCCGCTCGACGTTGATGGTGAACGGGGCGTAGCGGCGGCCGCCCGTCTCGGAGCCGGACCATTCCGGCGAGGTGATCACGGGGACCGGGCCGGCCTGGGTCTGGGCAAAGGTAATGAACTTTTCTTCGGAGCCTTCGGACAGGTCCGCCAGTTTCCGGCCCGTGCGGATCTCCAGGTCCTTGAAGCCCTGCACGGACAGCGCCCCGTTGGTGGTGCCGGAGAAGGCCAGGATGGCCTCGGCCATTTTCGCATCGGTGTCGATCGCGGGCCGGCCGTCCGCGGCGCCGCCGAGCATCACACCGTTGGAGCGGCTGAGCCTCTCCAACGGGCCCGCGAGTTTGTAGGTGACGTTCTTGACCGTGAAGCCCAGCTTGTCGGCGAGCGGCCCGACGGCGGCGAGCTTGTCCGCGATGGCGGTGTAGTCCCGCTCGACTACGGAAAAGATGGGCATGTTCTGCCCGGGAACCGCGGGGATGGACGTGTCCCGCCAGTCCCGGACGATCCCGCCGGGCTGGGCGAGCTGGCCGGGGGTGTCGTGCTGCAGCGGCACGCTGACCAGGTCCCGGCGGACGCCCAGGTGGGTTTTCGCCAGGCGGGAGAACTCCTGGGCCAGCAGGTGGAAAGTGTCGAAATCCGTCTTGGTTTCCCAAGGCGGATCGATCGCGGGGCTGAAGGCGTGCACGAAAGGGTGCATGTCCGTGGAGGACAGGTCGTGCTTCTCGTACCAGGTGGCAGCCGGGAACACGACGTCGGACAGCAGTGTGGTGGAGGTCATCCGGAAGTCCGCGGAGACCAACAGGTCCAGCTTTCCTTCCGGCGCCTGCTCATGCCATTTCACGTCCTTGGGCTTAAGCCCTTCGGCGTGGTCTTTCAGGACGTTGTTGTGGGTTCCCAGCAGGTTGCGGAGGAAGTACTCATTGCCCTTGGCGGAGGAGCCGAACAGGTTTGAGCGCCACAGCACGAGGGTCCGCGGCCAGTTCTCCGGGGCATCCACGTCCTCGATCGCCGGATTCAGTGTGCGGTTTTTCAGCGCGTCCGCGATGTAGCTGGGAGTGTCCTTCGAGGTGCCGGCGGCGACGGCGGCCTCCGCCTCGTCCGCGAGGTCCAGCGGATTGCGGTCGAACTGCGGGTAGAACGGCATCCAGCCGAGCCTCGCGGACTGGGCCAGCGCGTCCGCAGTGTGCATCCCGTCCAGGGCTCCGGTGGAGAGCGGTGACTTCAGGGCGTCCGCGGAGTAGCCGTCCTGGCGCCACTGGTCCGTGTGCATGTACCAGTAGCCGGTACCGATCATGGTCCGCGGCGGCCGGGACCAGTCCAGCGCGTTCGCCAGCGACACCCAGCCTGTGGCCGGCCGGGTTTTTTCCTGGCCCACGTAGTGCGCCCAGCCGCCGCCGTTGCGGCCCATGCAGCCGGTCAGCATCACGAGGGCAAGCACCGCCCGGTAGGTCGTGTCGCCGTGGAACCACTGGCAGATCCCGGCGCCCATAATGATCATGGAGCGGCCCTTGGACTGCTCGGCGTTGCGGGCAAACTCGCGGGCCACCCGGATGCAGGCCTGCGCCGGGACGGACGTGATCTCCTCCTGCCATGCCGGAGTGTAAGGCGTCGAGGCGTCCTCATAACCTGAGGCCCAGTCCCCCGGGAGCCCTTCGCGGCCGACGCCGTACTGGGCAAGCATGAGGTCGAACACGGTGGTGACCAGCTGGCCCTCGACCTCGAGGACCGGCACTCCGCGCCTCAGGACGCTGCCGGCGCCGCCGGCGTCCTCGAAGCACGGCAGCAGGATCTCCGCGCTTTCCCCGGAGACCTCGCGCAGCGACAGTGCGGGCTCGATCCCCTCGAGGTCCAGGTTCCATTTGCCCTCGCCGCTGCCCGAGTAGCGGAAGCCCATCGAGCCGTTGGGCACGGCGGGGAGGCCGGTCTTCTTGTCGAACAGCACGGTGCGGAACGCCGCGTCCTCGGCCCCGGACTCCAGCGTCAGGTCCCTGGCGGTGAGGAACTTCGACGGCGTGAGGGAACCGTCGTCGCGCCTTTCCAGCCGGACCAGGAAGGGCAGGTCGGTGTACTGGCGGACGTAGTCGGAAAAGAAAGGCACGTCACGGTCGATGAAGAATTCCTTGAGCATGACGTGCCCCATGGCCATCGCCAGCGCGGCGTCCGTTCCGGCCTGGGCGGGGAGCCATTCGTCGGCGAACTTCGTGTTGTCCGCGTAGTCCGGGCTGACCGTCACCACCTTGGTGCCGCGGTAGCGCACCTCGGCCATCCAGTGCGCGTCCGGGGTCCGGGTCACGGGAACGTTGGAGCCCCACATCATGAGGTAGCCCGCGTCCCACCAGTCGCCCGATTCCGGGACGTCGGTCTGGTCTCCGAAGACCTGCGGGCTGGCCACGGGAAGGTCCGCGTACCAGTCGTAGAAGGACGTCATCACCCCGCCGATCAGCTGGATGAAGCGGGTCCCGACCGCGTGCGAGACCATCGACATCGCGGGGATCGGCGAGAAGCCTGCGCAACGGTCCGGGCCGTAGGTCTTGATCGTGTTCACGTGGGCAGCGGCCGCGATCTCGACGGCTTCCTTCCAGGAGACACGGACCAGGCCGCCCTTGCCACGGGCCTGCTGGTAGCGGCGCCGCTTTCCCGGGTCACCGGCGATCTCGGCGAAGGCCAGCACCGGGTCGCCCAGCCGGGCCTTGGCCTCGCGGTACATCTCCACCAGCACGCCGCGGGCGTACGGGAAACGGACCCGGGTCGGTGAGTAGGTGTACCAGGAAAATGCCGCCCCGCGCGGGCAGCCCCTGGGCTCGTATTCCGGACTGTCCGGCCCCACCGAAGGGTAGTCGGTCTGCTGGGATTCCCAGGTGATGATGCCGTCCTTGACGTACACCTTCCAGGAACACGAACCGGTGCAGTTCACCCCGTGCGTCGAGCGGACCACTTTGTCGTGGCTCCAGCGGTCGCGGTAGAAAATATCGCCCTTGCGGCCGCCCTCCCGGAACACCGCCCTGCCGTCCTCGGTCTGGTCCCATTTTGTAAAAAAACGGCCCAGCTTCAACATTGCATCTGATGCGGGTCCATCCAACCCCGCATGCGGTCCGGCAGCCATGCCCTTCATCCTAGGGTCCCCGTCCGGGACAAGATAGGGCCCTCCGTCAGACACTTTTCATCCCGCACAGGCCCGGACGCGCCGAGGGTAAATCACAACCAAGCACTCATCGTCTTCACCCACCGAGGCGCCGAGAACTCGGGCGGCCCAATAATGTGCCGCATTTTCCCTTTACCCCCTTGATGGCTACCGGCATACATGGGGCACACTAGTGGCATGGAATCCGACGAAAGCCCCGGTACAGCCTTATCCGATCCCGAGTCGTGGAAATTGCTGGAAAACTGCCAGCACGGGCGGCTCGCCGTCAGCGTGGCAAACGAACCCGACATTTTTCCAATCAACTTCATCGCCCATGACGGAGTGCTGCTGATGCGCACCAACCCAGGCACAAAGCTCGCCGAACTGACCATCAACGACAAGGTCGCCTTCGAAGCGGACGGGATCACCAGCGATCAGGCCTGGAGCGTCGTCGTCAAGGGAACCGCAAGGGTCCTGGAATCGCAAACGGAAATCGACGAAGCCAACAAGTTGCCGCTCCAGCCTTGGATCCGCACCCGCAAGTACACCTATGTGGAAATTACTCCCACCAGGATCTATGGCCGACACTTCGACCTGGGCCCCGAGCCAGACCGGTACTAACCCACGATCCGAGGGAACACCGACGGTAAGCGTTGGCGTTTGTCACGACCTTAAGCTCTGTCTTCTGCTGATGCCGCTGACGGTCGAGGAAGTGTTCTGTTCCTCGATCACGGCCTGGAGCTCCAGCATGACGCTCACTGCAGAACTGAGCTGTCCTTCGAGCTTCCGGACTTTGTCGCGCAGCCGCCGGGTTTTGGCTTTCTCATCGGCGAGTTGTTCTTCGATCCTGCGAAACTCCTTGCTTCGCGGGGCCGTGGTGGTCGCGAGTGCACCCCATTCGGCTAGGCGATGAAACATTTCGGTGTGATGGCGCCGACTACCTGTCACGGCGCCCGGGCGGCGAAGGCACACTGATGGCCATGTGCCAGGACGGCAACACCAACGTTGCAAGTAGCGCGAAACGTGCCTTAGCGCAGCGAGTCCGTCACGACGACGGGATCACGCCTGACTACGTGAGCGCACTTATGGCAATGCTCAGCGATGGCGAACCAAGGACTGCCGAACACATTCTGGCGGGCTTGGCACGGTTGGATCCGTCTCCGAACCGTCTGGCGCCAATTGTGGCCATGCTCGCGGACCATCCGTCACCGGTGATCAGGAGGAAGGCAAGAACACTAACGTTCCCGCCGGGAACCTAGGCTGGTGCACCGTCCACGAACCTGTGCCACGAGCCACCTCACTACAAGCAAGGAAATGGTCGCACTGCTCAACCGCGTGCACCGCAACGTCCCCGGCAGCAAAGACGACTTCCTCTACGTCCTCCGCACGCTGCTCGTCGTCCCAAATCCGATGGATTCAACAACACGCATGGCGCCAACCCACAGCCAAAGAAACCGCGGCCGCCTCGCGATTCTCCACGGAGCTTGGCTCCCGGATGAATATCACACGTGACCGCAACGTACGCCGAAGCCGAGAATTTCTTCGACCGCTACGAGGCAGCGCACGTCGCGCCCTCCCCACAGGGCCAACATCTGATGGACGCCCCCGTCCAGGTTTTCCAGAGCCGCCTGCCGGCACCGCTCCGCCCACTCGCGAAACAGCTCATCAGCACCATGCTCGACGACGATCGCCTCACCCAAGCGCTCGGCCTCTCCCGTTCCACCTGGGCTTCCCGGACCGCCCTCAAATCCGGGCTGGCCATCCGCAACGCCGTCCACCGCCGCCGTCCGCTGAGACGGCAGCCGCACTTCACCCCGGGTTCCGCAGGCTCAAGCACCTTGTCGGAATCCGCGACTGCGAAGTGGCCAATCCCGCAAGTGGCGGGCACCTGGACACCCACGACCGCACCGTCGTCGAACGCGCCGATCGCACGCTGGAAGCGCGCTCCGGCGCCCAACAAACGCCCTAGCTTCCGCACAGACCAAGAGAACTCGATGGCGTCATGCCGCGCCGCCGCATCCCATCCATGAATGATCAGAAGCATCATCGCTGTTTGTCATTCTGATCCCCATCATCGCTGGGCGGGACCTCCGCGCAACCAGGGCGCGATGCGCCGGTCACGAACCAAAATTTCGTTCGGCGCTCCTCCGTCGCTTATTTCCTCGCGAAATTCCGGGCCGCTCCCGGTCCCCCAAGTTGCACTCCGGCCCCTCAAACCCAGCGGTGACTCCGCTATCAGAACGACGCCGAAATCTGACAGACACGCCCGGTGTCGGCCAGTCGCTGAAGGAGAAGGAACATGGAAACGCTCACCATCAAAACCGCCGCCGACGTCCTCAGTTTCATTGGCCACACCTTGGGGTTTTGGCCCCAAGAAAGCCTGGTCTGCATCACCCTCGCCGACAACCACGTAGGGGCAACCCTCCGGGTCGACCTGCCGAAGCCAAGCACCGAAATCAGCTACGCAAAGATGGTGGCCGGATACCTCGGCCACGACACCAGCGCCGAAGGTGTGCTCTTCGCCGTCTACACCTCGGAGCCCAGGGATGGCGACCACAAGCCACACGCAGCAACTATCGCTGCGCTCACGGGCGCCCTAGCCGAGCGAGGACTCACCATCAGGGAAGGACTCCTCGTCGGAGACCAGACGGTGTCACAGTACGACGGCGATCCTGAGAAGGGCGTCCGGCTCCCCTTGAGTGCCACCCAATCCAGCCAGATCAACGCCGAATTCGTCTACCGCGGAAGCACCATCGAACCCACCAACCGCATCACGCTGCCAGCATCGACCAAAGAATCCCAGACCCTGGATGCCGTTGAGAGCCGTGTCGCCGCAATCCAAAGCCTGAGCCACTGGGATGCGATGGAGCAAGCCAGGACGCTCTGGACACAAATGCTCGAAGCGAAGACATACCCGGACGACGAGCAGACCATCGGCCTGATCGCGAACCTCCAGTTCCCCGCCATCCGCGACCAACTCATGGCCGACATCCCCGGAATCGACGAACCCATGGACCGGATCCTCCTGGCCCAAACACACGGCAAGCCGCAGTGGTCCCGTATCGAATGGGCCGAGCAACTGCTCGTCCACGCCTACACGCACAGTGCCACAACACACTCGGCTCCGGCCTTGACCGCCATCGCCTTCATCAACTGGTGGGAAGGCAGAGGCAGCAAGGCCCACCAGTTCCTCCAGCTCGCCCTCGACGCCGACCCCAACTATCGCCTGGCCAGGCTCAGCGACCAAATGATCGGAACCGGAATGGTCGCTGGCTGGAGCATGGATAAGGGCACGGCCTACCGGGATCGGGGACTCGAAGCTTCATAAGCCCCGCGGTCATGGGGTTACGGCGGCAGACCACGGCGGGCCGTTTCGGAGCCAGTTCTCCACCGCCGCGTCCCATCCGTCCGGGTCGGAATTCCACTCCTGCGTGTGCTCCGCGGAGGGAAAAGTGAACAGCGTTGCCAGCTCGGGGCGCCGGGTGACGAACTCGCGGGAAATGGCAAAGGGTGTCGAGCGGTCCCCTTCGTTGTGGATGACAAGGATGGGAACACTGAGTTCGTCCGCCCGAGCCAAAAAGTCCAGGGTATGAAAGCTCAAGGGAGCGTCCAGGCCAGTGATCCAGCGTGTTCCGGATGACCCAAGCATCTGCAGTCCAAGCCGTGCAACCCAACCGGGGAGCATACTGGACCGGGCGTTGGCCATCAGGGTGCTATTCCAGTCGATGACGGGGGCATTGAGAACGATCCGGGAGATGAGGTCCCGAAACTCTGACGATGCCGCCAGCTGAAGAGCAATTGAGGCACCGAGGGACCAGCCGAAAAGAACTATCTGGCGTGCACCCTGCCCCACTGCATACGACACCGCTGCTTCAACATCCCGCCATTCGGACTGCCCCAGGTGATACCGGCCGTCCCTCGATGCAGGGGCATCCCGATCATTCCGGAAGGAAACGACTAGAGATGTGTATCCCAGCCGGTCCGCAACGGGCACGCCGCGCAATGCACCGGCTTTCGATCCGCCCAGGCCATGGATGTGGATTGCCCAAGTGGAGGCATCCCCGGCATCTTTGGATATGAACTTCCAGGCGGGCGCTATACCGTTCTCGATGGGAATCTCAATATCCGAGTAGGGCAGCCCTAACGGATGCGGCGTCGGATAGACGTATCCGCTCCAGATGCCGGCCTTTGCAGTCCCGAGATCGCCGGAGTCAACCCGCTCAACGCGGCGTGCTACCGTCCCGGCGCCAGCGTCCGTGGACACGATCTCTCCAATGCAGGCGTGGCCGGTGCCGTTGGAAAACCAGATGCTGTAGCGGCCTGGAGCCGTCGTCCGTGCCGATGCCGGCAGCTCCACCATCAGCGTTTCGTCGGCGTCGCGGAACACGCGAAGGATTTCCAGATCTTCACTGCGCTGCGCCTTGGGCACCACAACTTCCCGGGCAAAATAGGCCGCTGCGAGGAAAGCGGCAGCGCCGGCAATGCCACAACCAAGGGCCACAGCTGCACTGGCCCTACGCATCGGCCTCGTCCTCGGGAACTTTCAGGCGTTCGTCGATGGCTTTGCGGAGCCGCACTAGTGTCTCCGGAGAAATCCCGTCCAGTTGTCTCGCAGCGAAGTTTCTCACGCGGTTTTCCCGCAGTGTGCGCAGTAGTTCAAGTTGTGCATCCACCAAGTCGGGAACCTCGCCGTCGTCGTCCAAAAGGTATCTGGGATCAACGCCGAAGAATTCGGCGAGGTTCTGCAAAAGCACCGAGTCCGTCGCCATGGAACTGTCCCCAGCACGCATGTAGGCCCAACGGGAGCGAGACAAGGGCGTTCCGCGGTCTGACATGTGCTTGCTTATCTGCGGATACGTCAGAGGCGATGAGCCCTGGGCCTCAAAAAGATCCAGGAGGAGATTGAGTTTCCGCGCGAGTTTCGCCTGCGGCTGTTCGGAGATCCCACCGTCGCTGTCGGTCACGGAGTGGTGTCCCCCTTCCGTGACAACCTTTGTCGTCGATGTCCGGATCCTGCCAACCGGTTCTCGAGATGCTGCTCCGCTTCCCTGAGAACATCCAGATCATTTTGACTCAGCAATTGAGCAAGGTGCGGGTCCACGAACAGTGCGTCCTGGATCTCCACCAACATCCGATGCAGTCGGCGCTTGGGTGCATCTTGGCGGTGGACCGCAGTTTGAGCCAAATTTAGTCGGATCTCGGATCGCTCCGACGTGATTCGGTCCCAGGGCCCAGACAGTCGTTCGACGAGGACAGCTGTGGCCCGGGCATCAGATCTGCGCTCCAGCCGACGTGCGACGGGCGGCAAGGCCAAACCTACGCAGAGGAAAACCATGGCGCCCACTTCGGCGGCGTCGTAGACGTAGGAGAGACGCGTCATTGCCTCCAACTCCCCCATGAGATGAAGAACGTCCATCCCCAGCACGGCAAGAACCAACACCACAGCCAGGACACATCCCAAGCCGATGAACACAAAAGCGACGCGAAAGTACGGTTTGGCCATCTCACCGCGGAACCTGAAACAGGTAAAGCCGGTGATGGCCACCACGGCGCCGATGTAGAGGAACTGAACACCCGAGTAAACGGCAGCCGGCCACTGGCTTCCAAAATCCCTCATAAAGGAGGTGGAAGTCCGCGGAGCATCAACCAGGCTGAAGCTGACAATCAAGGCCACAACGACAATCCCGAGAACCGATTGCCCGACCCTGTTGTGGATGTCCACTATCTCGCTGACATCCGCGGCTCGCAGGATCGCACGGGACAGGAAGTAGATACCAACAACCATGAAAATATTGGCAACGAGGTCTAACAGATTGCGGTTCCCGAGGAGCTGGTCCCCCGCGATGTAGATCCTATCGACGTTGAGCGTGAGTGCGGTGGCGATGGTAACGGCCGCCACCAATATGCTTTGGTCCTTGCGCCGTTTAATATCCGGCAGGAGGCATAGCGCCAGACACCAGATCACGGCTGCGGCAATGTCCTGAATCATCCGAAGATCCGTTCAAACGAGCGCGGCTCGAGGCTGCTGTCCCGGATGGCGGCGGCAAAGAGATCTGCCAAGGTTTCGGCAGCGGCTTCGATATGGTCCAGGAAGTCACTCCGGCTCAGGATCCGCGACACCTTCTCGCCGGAGAGGTTTGGAAACAACGTCTCGGCATAGTTTGAGGACACCACTAGCTCATCGTGACGGAGCACCATATGGCCCAATTCGTGCAGGATGAATTGCTGGCGATGCAGTGCCGACGGCGTGGGCGCGTGCAGAATTATCTCCGCGCTATCCGTGGACAGCCACAACCCGCAGACAGATCCCCCGTTCAGGGACTCGGAGACGTCGACCTCAATCCGCCGCTGCCGGAGGAATTCAACAATCGATATCAAGCGTTCCAACGAAAGACGACTCGGCAGATTAAGTGCAAGGAAACCTTCTGCAGCGCTTCGGGCCGGCGAATATTTGGCGGAAGCTGCGCCGTCCATCGGAACCCCATCCTGCGGCCGCCGATGTGTGCCGCCCGGTCGCCGTTCAGTCCAACGGCCCCCTCTTCCAGGACCGTCCAGAATCATCTCAGTTCCATTGAACGCTCATACTCTGGACATGTCCAGAGCCAGCCAAGCCCCTGGCATTTCCAGCACACCGTCCAACTGCCCATGGTTTTGATCCGCCGACTTCTCACAGTCTCTGGCCAGCACCGGGAGCCGCGGGCCGGACGGGACCCTTCCAGGTTCTTGAATAGTTAGACGACCCCATGTGAATCCCAAACAATTTACAATTTACTCAGTTGTGGGCATGGACGCCTCCTGTCCTCTTTCGGGGCCAAGCCATCGACTGCTTTGCCAAAACAGGGTGGTGATATTGCGACCCTACGACGTCGGCTCCGAATGGCACCTGTCCCCACCCCCGATGCGCAGCCGTCGTGACGGGCCTATCCGACTGTATTCTTTGGTGAGTGCTCACAAGTGATCACACAAACCACCATGGGGGGGGTTGGAATGAATGACGCAGAACGCAGGGCCTATCGGGCACCAGATTGCCCGGAGTGCGGAAGCCGTGGAACTGTCTCCTGGATCGACGAGCGAAGCTCTGCATCGACGACTGCGGAGTGGCTGCCTGCTCGACCCAGGTGCACAAACCCGCGATGCCCGCTCTCGGATGCACGGGAAGCCGCTTCAGGCCAATGGAAGCTCGGCCGAGAGTAAGCCATGACTTTCCCTCTCGAACTGACGGCAGTCCTGTCAGGTGCCACAGCCCATCAGCTGCGCCTGTGGCGCGGACGGGGGATCCTTATCCCGGAAGTTAGCCGCGACAATCCCGCGCTCTACTCGTATCGCGACGTCGTGGCGCTGCGCACGATTGCATTCCTCCGGGCTCGGACTTCGATGCAAAACATCGGTAAAGCCTTCGATTCGATGCGGCTGATGCAGTTCACGGAACACCCGACAACGTACAAATTTGGGCTATCAGGGACGTCAATCGTTTTCCAAACTCCCGAGGGCGTCACCATGGACGTCTCCAAAAACGTCGGCCAAATGCTGCTCTTCACTCTCGAGGAAATTTTTGAACCTTATACGAATCTCAACAACGAAACGGTGGTGAACTTCCGGCGGCCCAAGCCACACCTTGAGGTCGACCGCGGTCGGCTCGGAGGGTGGCCAACAATCGGCAGTTCACGAATCGCCTACGACACCATCGCATCCCTCGTGGACGGCGAAACAGTCGGGCCGGAGGACGTGGCCTACTACTATCCCAACGTCAGCGCGGCCGCCGCCCAAGACGCGATAGATTTCTCCGGCATGGTCAAGGCGGCAGCTGCATGAAGTTTTTCGTAGATGAAAACACTTCTCCACGGATCGTGACTACTCTGGGGCAAATATTCATGACCCATGAATTCGTCACACCAGAAGCATTGGACCTGACGGGCGCAAGCGACGTCAAAGTCTTCGAGCGTCTTGGCAATTACGGTTTTGACGCCATCATCACGAAAGACAAGAACCAGCTCGCTAACCCCCACGAACTCCAAAGCCTGTACGAGAACGGCATCCATTGGCTTGGATACAAAGACATCAAGGGCCTGGGGGGCGTGCCCCTGATGGCAACTGTAACGGCAACACTCGCCGGAGGTCTCGTACCCGTCCTGAAACACTGGTCGGATAGGCCCCGCTGCTACAAGCTCATGCACGGTGGACGCGAGCCAGGTCAAAGATTCAAAGCTTTCGACGTCGACACCCAGCACTGGCGAACCAGAGGAATCAAGCTCTGACCGGCGTGGGCGTCGAGCGCGCTGGCGGCGGTCACGGGGGCAAGTATCCGCCGGACGCTATTGACGCTGCGGGCTAGGCCGATCCGCGGACAATTTCGTCCTCTGTTCATTGGAACCAGACGCCGAGCAGGTTTTCTTCCTTGGCTCGGAGCAGGCACCGATCGCAGCCACACGTGCCTAGCTCTCCCTCGAGGACTCCCTACGTCCGTCGCCGACAGCCGATCCTAACCCCGCCGCTAATCTGATCCGGCTCCAGCCTCAATCCTTCACACCTCTGGCATCCAAGCCTTTCGCCGTGAGCGCTGACCCACGGCAAGTCATGTCGTGACTTGAGTTGACGCTGATGAACGATCGTGACCGGAAAGATTTGCGAGGAATGCAGAGAGCATTTTGAGCCGTTGCGCACGTCGCAGCGCTTCTGTTCGACGCGCTGCGCTAACAGACAGCGTGATCGACGACGACGACGCCGGGGCGCGGTATCGCATCCGGCTCCCCGCGCACTGGTTCGAACCGCGCCCGCTGCCCCGACGTCGGACCCGATGGCGCGCAACGGCAAGTCGGAAACCACACCGACGCCGGCCGTGGCCAGAAGCAGCCAACTCCTGGATTCCCTCCGCGCCCAGCTCCGAAATCAAGCCGTCGACATCGACCGTCTCGAGGCCGAGAACGCCGAGCAACGCGATGCCGTCCGTACCTTCCGTGGCGACCTGGCACGTCTCCAGACCATCCAGCACACCGATGCCCTGGACCTGGTCCATCTCGCCGGCAAGCTGCTGGCACTCTCCCAAGCCACCGGCGTCGAGCTCCACGACAGCACCAAGGCGATGTTCCGGCGCCGCGGCTGGACGGCGGCCACCAACCGGAACCCGGAAACCCCGAAGCCATGACCATGTCCATCGCCCGGCTCTCCGCGCAGTCGGGTCTGAAATATCTCTTCAAGACCACCATGATGGACGATCGCGTCATCACCCCCGCGGATGCCACCACTTATTACATGAAAGCGGGAACGCCGCAGGGTCGCTGGCTCGGCTCCGGTCTGCCGGGAATCGACCGCACACAAGGAGACGTCGTCACGGAGTCGGACGCCAAAGCCATCTTCGACCACGCCACCCACCCGGACACGGCCGCTCCCCTGGGCCGCCCCCACGGCCAACCCACGGTCGTCCAAAACAGCCAGGGAAGCACCGAAACCCGGCACGCCGTCGTCGGCTTTGACCTGACCTTCAGCGTTCCTAAGTCCGTGTCCGTCCTCTGGGCACTCAGCCCAAGGAGCACCCAGAACGAAATCCTCCAGACCCACCACGACGCCGTCAACGCCACCCTGCAATGGCTCGAGGAAACAGTCATCCATACGAGGGCCGGCCGCAACGGCGTCGCTCACCTCGGCACGCACGGGGCCATCGCGGCTTCCTTCGACCACTGGGAATCACGAGCCGGGGACCCGCAGCTTCATACCCACATGGTCATCGCCAACCGTGTCCAGCGCATCACCGACGGCGCGTGGGTCACCCTGGATTCGCGGACGCTGTACAAGGCGGCGGTGGCTGCCAGCGAGCACTACAACGGTCTCCTCTTCGATGCCCTCCACCGGAACCTCGGCACCGACACGGACATCCGCGAGCCAGCCGCCAACACGCACAACCCCAGCCAGCAACTCACCGGCGTTGACGATGTCCTGATCCGCGAATTCTCCAACCGCTCCCGCCTCATCGATCTCGAAACCGACCGGCTCGTCGCCGAATGGACCGCAACTCACGGCACTCCCCCAACCACGACCACCACAATCAAGCTCAGACAGCAGGCAACCCTCTCTACACGCACGGCCAAGCCGGAATCAGTCGCGCCGCTACATGACCTCTCCGCGCGGTGGCGGACACGCGCCGCAGCCAAGGGCTTCGAACCCCTCAACGTTCTCGCTAACACCATTCGCCGCTCCCACAAAACCCCGTTCCGTGCCTGCGACTTCACCCCGGACTGGGTGGATGCCGTCGGGTCACTGACCCGGGAGCGCGTCGCCACGAAGCGCGCCACCTGGAATCGGTGGAACCTCTTGGCAGAGGCCGAGCGTGTCTGCGCCGAAATCCGCTGCCACACGCCGGCGGACCGTGACACCATGATCGACGCCGTCGCTACGGCTGCCCAGGCCCAGTCTGTCCCGCTCAATGAGTACCGGTACACGGTCCCCGCGGACGCGCAGGCCGATCTCCGTTTCGCTGACCACAGCATTTTCGATTTCCACGGCTCCCGTCTCTACACGGATGCGGCGACCCTCGCCAATGAGGACATCGTCATGGCCGCAAGGAACGACGACGGCGGCCCGGCCGTGAGCGCGGCCGCCGCTATGGAATCGCTGGCCAGTTACAACCGCGGTGGTCGGCTCGATCTGCACTCCGACCAGCGGGCGGCAGCAGCTAACGTCCTGCTGAGCGGCAACCGGCTTGACGCCGTCGTCGGTCCTGCCGGGACCGGCAAGACCACCACCCTCGGGGCGGTCAAGGCTGCCTGGGAAGCTTCTTTTGGCGCCGGTACCGTGGTCGGTTTGGCGCCGGCGGCGGCCAGCGCCGAGATCCTTGGACGCGAGCTTGCATTGACCACGGAGAATGTCGCCAAGTGGCTATATGAGTCTGTCGGTCAGGGTGCCGGGAACCGGGCTGCACAGTTCTTCGATACCGAGCAGCGGCTCGCCCACCATGTGGCTGAC
Source organism: Arthrobacter sp. UYCo732 (assembly GCF_040547265.1). Lineage (NCBI taxonomy): Bacteria > Bacillati > Actinomycetota > Actinomycetes > Micrococcales > Micrococcaceae > Arthrobacter > Arthrobacter sp. UYCo732. The sequence goes on from NZ_JBEPPJ010000004.1 coordinate 121,741, forward strand.
GGTCCACGCTTCACTCGGCTGGCCCAGAGGGCTGCCTGGCTTGCTGCCGAACAGGACAGGTGGCGTTTTCATTCGAATCAATTGGTCGTCGTTGACGAGGCCTCCATGGTGTCCACCCTTCAGCTGTCTGCGCTGGTACAGCAGGCCCAGGATGCCGGGGCCAAAGTGCTCTTGGTGGGCGATCCGGGGCAATTGGACTCCATTGACGCTGGCGGTGTCCTCGGCTGGCTGGATCGGCAGGGCAGGACGGTGCGGCTGAGCACGATTTGGCGCTTCACGGAGGCTTGGGAGCAGGGCGCATCGCTGAAGCTTCGCGCTGGGGACTTCGCCGCCATTGCCGACTACGACGGCCACAGGCGCATCCACCACGGCGTGTATCTCGACATGGTGAACCAGGCGTATCTGAGTTGGCAGGCAGACATTCACGCCGGCAAGTCGTCAATCCTCATCGCGGCCGACAATGACACGGTGAGCATGCTCAACCAGCGTGCCCAGGCCGATCGCGTTGTCCAAGGTGCCGTGGATGCCGAACATTCAGCATCGCTCAGCGATGGATTCCAGGCCGGCACGGGCGACACGATCATCGCCCGCCGCAACGACCGCGCCGTCACCGATAGTAGCGGTGACTTCATCCGGAACGGGACCATGCTCGATGTCGTCCGCACCGGCAGGGCCGACGGCTCGCTGACCGCGGTTCGCCGGGACAGCGGCGCAACGATTCGCTTGAGCCGCGACTACGTTGAAGCCTCAGTTGAGCTGGGATACGCGACGACGGCCCACCGTTCGCAGGGCATCACCGTGGACAACGGCCACACCGTAGTGACACAAGGCCGACTCACGCGCGAGCTGTTGTACGTGAGCATGACCCGGGGACGCACGGGAAACCACGCGTATGTCAGCGAGAATGATCCTCTGGAGGAAGAGCCACTGGATCCCGCCATGCAAACCACGTGGCGCAAGGTCCTGGGCGAAGTCCTCGCCGCCGAAGGCGCCGAACGGACAGCCCACGAAGTCCTCGACACCGAGCAAACGAAAGCCGACAGCCTGGAACGCCTCAACGCTGAATACGACTACCTCGCTCAAATAGCGGCCGCCGAGGATCTCACGGCGCTCATCGAGGGCCACTCGCGAGGCATTACCTCCGAGCTTCAGGAATCTCCATCGTGGGGAGCAGCCGTAGCCGCGTGGCGCAAATCTGTTGCAGTCAGCCGTCCGAGCACGCAACGCGTTGTTGCCGCAGCGCTGGAATCAAGCGCATCCGCTCGAGACACTGCGGCGGTCGTCCACTCCCGACTCCGGAAGTTCCTGTCCGCGATGCCCACCGCGGGAATTGATCCCTTGACCGAGCACTTCCACACGGCGCGCCCCGACCTCGCCAACATGATGAAGCAGGTACAGGAACGGATCCAGCACAGGACGGACCGCGTCACGAGAGCCGCAATGATGAACGAAGCAGAGTGGAAGCGGAACCTCCTGGAGAGAATGGGCCCAATGGTGACTCCAGAGGTGGCCACTAATGTCCTTCACCAGCTCGCGATCTACAGGGACCGCTGGGGCATTGACGATTCGGCTCTTCCCCTGGGGCCAGTTCCGGCGGCCTACGAATGGGAGCAAATGGAGCAGCATGCAAATATCGATCGCTTCGTTGATCAGGCAGCCACCTCCTCCCCGAGCCCTCTCGAGGCTCCGACATGGACCGACGGCCCAGCGACTTGGGAAGAGAGCCTCACCAATGTCGGCTGGCAACTCTAAACTGGTCAAGAAGGTAACCCATGGATGCGAACCCAGTTCTGAAGCCAAAGCTCGCGACACCTGCGTTGGTCCTGACCAGCGTGGCAGTAGGCGTCTGCGTCGTTTACCTTGCTGGATCCGTTGCCGCGAACTGGCCGCCTAATTTTTTCCTGCTTTTGTCGGCAGCTTTCTTCGTTCTCGCGGGCACGGTTACTGGCTCAGTTTGGTTAGTCCGAGCACGCCGGCGACGCACATGGATGGCTGGCGCAATCCAAAAGTGGAACCACTTCGACGACGTCAAGAGAACCAGTGGGACAACGACAGACGTTACGGTTCTGAGCGTTGACGCACTAGAACCCACAGGGTCGTGGATCACCATCAAGTGGAACCGTTTCGACCATGTTCAGACAGCCTGGCTTGAGGCCATGCACGATCCAATCTGGCCCGGCACAGTTCTGCTAGTTGCGCCGGACTCTGGCCAAGTCATGCCGGGCGAACCGTGGCCACCGGCATATTTCATACGATCCTCACACTTCCTTGCATGGGCTCCCTCGGCCGCCCAGAGGCCGTCCTCGTACAGAAAACTTCTCTCGGCCAACCAGCGGGCGGCCCGTCGGAGGTAGCAATCGGCCGGAGCCTCATCGCAAGCTCGGTCGCCCATGCCACACCGTGCAAAGCCACGCGCCGGATAGTGTCTGTCTGTCCACATAGAATGCATAACAAGTACGTGCGTGACCGAGAAACGCTGCACGGCAATGGGGACGCCGCAGGCGGCACGTCAAGAAGCCAGCGCGCCCCACTGTCTGCGACAAGGGAAGTGGGAGCAGTGGCCGGCAACAACAACGCCAACCTGGTGTGGAGCATCGCGAACATTCTGCGGGGCACGTACAAACCGGCACAGTACGGCTCGGTAGTCCTGCCCTTCACCATCCTCCGCCGCCTGGACTGCGTCCTCGCCGACACCAAGGACGCCGTGCTGAAGGAAGCAGAAGCCAAGAAGGACCTGAACATCCCGCTGGACACGTTCCTGCAGAAGGCCTCCGGCCACAACTTCTTCAACACCTCCAAGTTCAGCTTCGCCAAGCTTCTGGATGACCCCACCAACATCAAGGCCAACATCCTCAGCTACGTCCAGGGCTTCTCGGAGAACACTAGGGACATCTTCGAGCGCTTCGAGTTCGCCAAGACCCTCGAAAAGCTGGACAGTTCAGACCTGCTCTACCACGTCACCAGGGACTTCGCGGGGATCGATCTCCACCCGGAAACCATCAGCAACATCGAGATGGGCCTCATGTTTGAGGAGCTCATCCGCCGCTTCGCCGAAGCCTCCAACGAGACCGCCGGTGAGCATTTCACCCCGCGCGAGGTCATCCAGCTGATGGTCCAGCTCCTGCTGAATTACGACGACGACGTCCTCACCAAAGAGGGTATCGTCCGCAGCATTTACGACCCCACCGCCGGAACGGGCGGCATGCTCACCGTCGCGCAGGAACACCTCCACTCCCTGAACCCCAGCGCGTCTCTGGTCGCGTACGGCCAGGAAATCAACGATGAGTCCTACGCCATCTGCAAGTCGGACCTGCTCATTAAGGGCCAGGACATCTCCAAAATCTCGGTCGGCGACACCCTGGCGAACGACCAGAATATTGGCCGGCAGTTCGACTTCATGCTCTCCAACCCGCCCTTCGGCGTGGAGTGGAAGAAGATCCAGCCGCAGATCCAGAAGGAACATGACCTCCACGGCTTCGAGGGCCGTTTCGGGCCCGGCCTCCCCCGCGTCAGCGACGGCTCGCTACTGTTCCTGCTGCACCTGATCCGCAAGATGCGGCCCGCGCACGACGGCGGCTCCCGCATCGGCATCGTCCTAAACGGCTCCCCGCTGTTCACCGGCGGCGCCGGCTCTGGCGAGTCAGAGATCCGCAAATACGTTATCGAGAACGACCTCGTCGAAGCCATCATCGCCCTGCCCACGGACATGTTCTACAACACCGGCATCGCCACCTACATCTGGATCCTCTCCAACAGCAAGAAGCAAAAACACCCGGAACGCGCCGGCAAGATCCAGCTCATCAACGGAGTCGACTTCTTCCAGAAGATGCGCAAAAGCCTCGGTTCCAAACGCAAGGAACTCGGCCCCAAGGACATTGCCAAGATCGTGCAGCTCTACGGCACTTTCGAGGACGACGGCGAGACCTCCAAGATCTTCAACAACCAGGACTTCGGCTACTCCACCATTACCGTGGAACGGCCCCTCAAGCTCAACTTCGCCTGCACCCCGGAGCGCATCGACGCCGTCCTGGCGCAGAAACCGATCGAAAAACTGTCCGACGACGACCGACAGCTACTGGAAAAGACTCTTACCCGCCTCGGCGAAGGCGAAACCAAACTCTGGAAGAACCGTGACGCTTGCCTCAAGATCCTTAAGCCGGCTCTGGCCGGCGCCGGCCTCAAGCTCGGCGCCCCGGTCCTGAAAGCTGTCCTCGCCGGGCTCTCCGAACGCGACGACACCGCCGACGTGTGCAAGGGACCCAAGGGCACGCCCGAAGCAGACACGGACCTCCGCGACACCGAGAACGTGCCCCTGGGCGAGGACATCAAGGCCTACTTCGAGAGGGAAGTCCTCCCCCACGTTCCCGACGCCTGGATTGACGACTCCAAGACCAAAATCGGCTACGAAATCCCCTTCACCCGCCACTTCTACAAGTACGTCGCACCCCGGTCGCTGGATGAAATCGACGCCGACCTGAACACGCTCATCGCCGCGATCACCACTCTCCTGGCTGAGATCGAGAAGTGAGCTGGCCTTCGACGCGCGTGCGCTATGTGGCGGAACTCAACCCAACGGCGCCCGCATGGCTAACGTTCCACCCCGAATTGGAGGCATCATTTCTGCCGATGGAGGCAATCGGCGAGGACGCGTCTCTCCGCTTGGATCAAACGCGGCCAGTTGAAGCCGTTAGAAACGGATACTCGTTCTTCCAAGAGGGAGATGTGGCATTTGCCAAGGTCACTCCATGCTTCGAGAACGGCAAAGCCGCAATCATGTCAGGACTCACTGAGGGCGTTGGCTTCGGCACCACCGAAATCACAGTGGCCCGAGCCAACTCGCGAATCCTGAACCGGTTCCTCTTCTACGTCCTGACCGAAGACCGATTTAAGCAACTGGGTAAGTCGGCCATGACTGGAGCCGGAGGTTTGAAGCGCGTACCGGACCTCTTCACGAAGGACTTCTCTTTCCCGCTGCCATCACTTGCGGAACAGCAACAGATCATAGCCTTCCTCGACCACGAAACGTCCCAGATCGACGACCTGATCGGCAAGCAGGAGCGGCTCATCGAACTGCTCGCCGAGAAGCGCCAGGCCAGCATCACCCACGCCGTCACCAAAGGCCTCGACCCCACCGCCCCCACCAAACCCTCCGGCATCCCGTGGCTCGGCGCCATCCCGGCTCACTGGACACAGAAACCCATGTGTCACTATATGGCCGGTCGCGTGGACTACCGCGGCGCAACCCCGAAGAAGACCGACGACGGCATCTTCCTTGTAACTGCCAAGAATGTTCGGAAGGGCTTCATCGACTACTCGGCATCGACGGAATACGTTGCAGTGGAAGACTACGACAGCGTTATGAGCCGGGGAATTCCCGCAATCGGTGACATCCTCATGACCATGGAGGCCCCGCTGGGAAATTTTGCCCTCATCGACGATCCCAAGGTGGCCCTGGCTCAGCGCGTCATCAAATTCCGCCCAAAGGCAGAGTTGGTACCGGCATTTGCCGCCTACGCCGCGAATTCCCCGTACTTTCAAGCTCAGCTTGAAGAGCGGGCTACGGGATCGACTGCGTTAGGCCTCAAGGCCAGCAAACTCATAGAGCTTCGTCTCACAGCGCCCTCCCGAGACGAACAGCAGCGCATCGTTGACTTCCTTGATACGGCCGTCCGACGGATTGATGGTCTGATGCAACGGGCTAAGGCAGGTATATCACTTCTACTTGAGCGCCGCTCCGCCCTCATCTCCGCTGCTGTCACCGGCAAAATCGACGTTCGAGAAGGAGCAGCATGGTTATGACGTTGCCTCAGTGGCATGGATTCATCGACCCCGTACTTCGAGAAATGACGGACGGGCAAACCCGGCGCAATGCTGAGATTCGCGAAGCGGTGGCGAAGCGAACCCGTCTGACGCAGGAGGACATGAGCGAAATCATGTCCTCTGGCGAGGCCCGGTGGTCGAACCGCATCTATTGGGCCGTCTTTGACTCAATGAAGGCTGGGCTGCTTGTTAGAGAAGCCCGCGGTCAGTACAGGATCAGCGAGGAGGGACTTCGCCGCGTTTCGGCCACCTCACCTATTACTTATCAGACGCTCATGGAGTACGAGTCTTACCGGCAATACAGCAAGAAGTCGAGTCGGCCCAAAGTTGGGCTCACGGTGGGTTCAGAAGCATCCCAGTCTGCCGCGTCGTCCGTGGCGGATTCCGATCCGTCTGAGTCGTTGGAAGCGTCCGCGGACGCACTCAACCAAGTTGTCATCGACGAGATCTACCGCAATCTGCTCGAACTCTCTCCCGACGCCTTCGAGCGCCTCATTCCGTTTGTCGTAAGAGCGCTTGGCTACGGAACAGATCGTGAAGACAACCTGAAGCCCACGCAACGTTCCGGAGACAAGGGCATTGACGGCATTGTCTGGCAGGATGCTCTGGGCTTCGACCGGGTCTATCTCCAGGCTAAGCGTTACTCCGAGGGGAACAATGTCGGGGCACCCGAGGTGCAGGCGTTTAGCGGCGCGTTGGGCCAGTTTCGAGCCACCAAGGGCATCTTCATCACAACTTCGACGTTCACAACTGGAGCGCGTGCCGTTGCCCGCGACACAGCGCACTACACCCTGATCCTCATCGACGGCCAGCGGTTGGCGTCGCTCATGTTCGAGTACGGCGTCGGCGTCCAGGTCGATCGCACGGTGATCGTGAAGAAGCTGGACCAGGACTTTTTCGACAGTTTCTAGGGGGAAACAGCATGGCGCAGCACAACGAAATAGTCTTCGAAGAGGAGATCTGCCAGGCACTCGCGGCCGAGGGCTGGATCTACGAGCCGCACCGGAAAGCGAGTGAGCTGTACGATGCAAAGCTCGCGCTCATCCCGGAGGATGTCTTCGGATGGCTGCAGGATACGCAGCCGGTGCAGCTGGCGAAGGTCTTGAAGCCCACGGACTCCCCCGCCGAGCACGAGGTCGCCAAGCGCCTCCTGCTGGACCGGCTGTGCAAGGTCCTGGACAAGCCTGCAGCCAAGGAGGCCGGGATGCTGTCCGTCCTGCGCACGGGGTTCAAGGACGTCGCGGCCAAGTTCGAGATGTGCCAGTTTAGGCCGGCCATGGGGCTGAACCCGGAGACCCTGGAGCAGTACAGCAAGGTGCGCCTCCGCGTCCTTCGCCAGGTCCGCTACTCCACCGTCGACACCCTGAAGAGCATCGATCTGGTCCTGTTCGTCAACGGCCTGCCGGTCGCGACGATCGAGCTCAAGACGGACTTCACGCAGAACATCAATGACGCAGTCGAGCAGTACCGCAAGGACCGACTGCCGCGGAACGGGAAGAACAAGGACGAGCCGCTCCTGTCCTTCGGCCGCCGCGCCCTGGTGCACTTCGCCGTCAGCAACGACGAGATCCAGATGACCACCGAGCTCAAGGGCAAGGATACTTACTTCCTGCCCTTCAACCTCGGGGACAACGGCCGGGCCGGCAATCCGCCCAACCCCAAGGGTTCGGCGACCAGCTACCTCTGGGAAAGGGTCCTGCAGCGCGACTCGTGGCTGAACATCCTCGGCAAGTTCCTGCATCTTCAGATCAGCGACAAAACCAACCCCGTCACCGGCGAACGCGAAGTCCGTAAGTCCCTGCTCTTCCCGCGCTACCACCAGTGGGACGTCGTCAACGAGGTGATCGAGACGTCCCGCACCGAGGGCCCGGGACACCGCTACCTGGTGCAGCACTCCGCCGGTTCCGGCAAGACCAACTCCATCGCCTGGACCGCGCACCAGCTCAGCGCCCTCCACGACGCCCAGGATAAGAAGATCTTCGACTCCGTGATTGTCGTGACGGACCGGACCGTCCTGGATGCACAGCTGCAGGACGCGATTTACCAGATTGAGCACAAGTCCGGGGTCGTGGTCCCCATCCGCGGCAACGCCGGTTCCAAGTCCGCGGAACTTACCGAGGCCCTGGTAGCGCGGACACCGATCATCATCGTCACCATTCAAACCTTCCCGTTCGCGCTGAAAGCCATTGCCGAATCCCAGGCGCTGAAGGGCCGCAACTTCGCGATCCTCGCGGACGAGGCGCACTCCTCGCAGACCGGGTCCACCGCCAACAAACTCAAGCAGGTGCTCTCCGCCGAGGAGCTGGCGGACGTCAACGACGGCGGCGAGTTCGACGTCGAATCCTATCTGGCGGCCGAAATGGCGAAACGGGCGGACGCGAAGAACATCAGCTACTTCGCGTTCACCGCCACGCCGAAGGCCAAGACCCTGGAGCTATTCGGCCGCAAGGGCACTGACGGGCTGCCGCAGCCGTTCCACCTGTACTCCATGCAGCAGGCCATCGAGGAGCGCTTCATTCTGGATGTGCTGCAGAACTACACCAGCTACAAGGTGGCGTACAGGCTGACTCACGACGGACGGGATTACGACTCGGATGACAGCCAGGTGGAGAAGTCCGGGGCCCTGAAGTCGCTGATGAAGTGGGTGAAGCTGCACCCGTACAACATTAGCCAAAAGGTCCAGGTAATCGTGGAGCACTTCCGCGAAAACGTCGCCTGGCGCCTCGGCGGGAAAGCCAAGGCAATGGTGGTCACCGGCTCCCGCAAGGAAGCCGTGAGGTACAAGCTCGCGATCGACAAATACATCCTCGACGCTGGCTACACCGGTTTGGGCACGATGGTCGCCTTTTCCGGCGAGGTGACCGACGATGAGTCGGGTCCCGAGGCATTCACCGAGCTGAACATGAATCCGGGGTTGAAGGGCCGGACGCTGCCCGAGGCGTACTCCACCGACGAGTACAAAATCATGCTGGTTGCCAACAAGTTCCAGACCGGCTTCGACCAGCCGCTGCTCGTCGCCATGTACGTGGACAAGAAACTCTCCGGCGTCTCCGCGGTGCAGACGCTGTCGCGGCTGAACCGGACCGCCGTCGGCAAGGACCAGACCTTCGTGTTGGACTTCGTCAACGACCCGGACGAAATTCTCGCCTCCTTCCAGCCGTACTTCCGCGAGGCCGCTCTGGAGGACGTGTCCAACCCGAACGTGGTGCACGACCTGCAGGCCAAACTCGACGCCGCGCAGATCTACCTCGAGTCCGAGGTGGACGGGTTGGTGAAGTCCTATGTGTTGGAAGCCGGGAACAACGCCCTTTCCAGCTGGGTGGCACCTGCCAAGTCCCGCTTCAACACCCGATACAACGAAGCCGTGGCCGATGGTGACAAAGCCGCCCAGGATGGGCTGGATCTGTTCCGCAAGGATCTGGGCTCCTTCGTCCGCGCCTACGACTTCCTCTCCCAGATCTACGACTACGCCGACACGGACCTGGAGAAGCGCTCGATCTACTACCGACACCTGATGCCGGTGCTGCGGGTGAACGACGCCAAGGTGGCGCTGGACCTCTCCGGCGTGGTCCTGGCCAAGTACGCGCTCAAGGACAAAGGCAAAGCACAGCTGCAGCTCTCCGGTGAAGGAGAGTTGTTGAAGCCGTTGACGGATCCGGGAACCGGCGAGGCCAAGGATCCCATCATGGTGACCTGGGAAGAGGTCATCCAGCAGGCCAACCTGCCGTTCGAGGGCGAAGAGCTGGACGCTGTGGCGCACTTCGTCGAGGGTGTGCGGCGCGAACTGGTGAAGAACGAGACCCTACAAAAGCAGGCTCAAAACAACTCCCGGAGACACTTCGGCAGCAGCCCGCATCTGGCGTCAGCAGTCACGGAAGCAGTCTCCAACTCCATGGACAGCCACTACAACCTGAGCCTGCAGGCCTTGGGGGATAAGACTAAAATGCACGCTCTGCTAGGGATGCTGAGCGAAGTGGTTTATGAAGAGTTGCAGGCGCAGGTCGGTGGTATCGAAGTAGAACGCAGTAACAACCTTCCAAGCAGAAAGTGAAAATTTGAGCACCCTCCACGTACGTCAGATAGCAACCCATCTCCGTAATGAGTACGAAAAAGAACACTGGAAATCTAATCTCGACGAACGCAACAATCTGTCACGTCTCCTGGCATTCCATGCTGTGGGCATGGCTCTCACTGATCATCCAGATTCGTCGACCTACAATGTGGAAATCACCGACGGAGCTGAAGACCGAGGGATCGATGCAATCGGCGTCGATTCAGCTAACAACATAGTTGTCGTTGTCCAGTCAAAATGGAGACACGATGGGACCGGGTCCGTAGACTTGGCCGGCGTGCTTAAGTTTGTAAATGGGGTCAAATACATTCTAGATATCGATGGCACCGGACTTCCGCCGTGCTCCAAGGAGATGCGGATCGCTGTTCAAACTGTTATGCAGACCCCGGGCGCCTCACTCAAGATAATTGTTGCAACTACTGCAACCGATAATTTGAGCTCAGAAGTGGCGCAACCATTGGAAGACCTTCTTGGAATCCTAAACGACGTGGGCGACGATAATAAGATCGCTGAGTACTCGGTCTTTACCCAGTCGGTTCTCTTTCGGGCTATAGGTTCGAATCCACATACTGCAATCGACGCAGACCTCCAGTTATTGAACTGGGGACGGCAGTCCGAACCCGTTGCTGCCTACTTCGGTAGGGTCTCAGCTCGAGAAATAGCCGCCTGGTACTCAGCTCATGGGCAGGAACTTTTTGCTGAGAACATACGAGTGGTTCTTCCAAAGTCTGAGATCAACGACGGCATTCGTAGCACCGTATTGTCAGAACCCGAGAATTTCTGGTACTACAACAACGGCATCACAGTCCTGGCCACCAAAATCGAGAAGGCCTTAGCGGGGGCGGGTTCAACGGAAGCGGCGCTTCTTCGTCTACGAGGAATTAGCATTGTGAATGGAGCGCAGACAGTTTCAACTCTTGGGTCGGTACTTAAAGCTGGCCATGAGGCCGAGCTTAATATGGCGTACGTAGCAATTCGGATCATCGAGTTGAGTGAAGAGCAGGAGCTCCTCGCGCGAAACATAACGCGGTATGCAAATACGCAAAATGTTGTCGCTGTTCAAGACTTTGCCTTCCTCGATGCTCAACAGCACCGACTGGGACAAGAACTCAGGTTATTGGGCTATGAGTACATTCTTCGCTCCGGCGAGCGTCCGTCAAGTAAAGACGCGGCAAAGATCCTTGATGTGCGGCAGGTGGCTGTGGCCCTTGCCTGCGCCACTGGCAACATCGCCGACGCCGTCCTCGCCAAAAGAGAAGTTTCAAGACTTTTCGATCGAGAATCTGGAACCTACAAGTCACTCTTCAATCCATCCGTCCATGGACTGCTAGTCCAACGCGCAGTCGATGTCGTAAACGCAGTTGCGAAGACCCTCGACAAGGAGGCGGCCGCGGCCTCTGGCATTAGAAGCGGCATTGCAATTCACGGCCGACTGTTGATATCGCACTTGGTTCTCGGTGACATCGGCCGAAATAAATTGGCAAATCCCGATGTGGACCTCAGTGACAAGTTCAACAAGGTCCCAAGCGAAGCTCGTCGCCTTCTCGACGTCATAGAACAGAATTTCCCGGCGGGCTCGTACCCTGCCAACGTGTTCAAAAATAAGGCACGTTGCGATGAAATCGTTTCTGGCGTGTAGCCGCCTTGGCCTTGAGTAACCCCCTCACCGGAAGACCGACTCAGTCCCCGTGAAGGGGCTGCTAAAAGCGCTGCGGCGTACCATTTCGTTTGGGATGTGTCGGAACCAGTTCAGTAGCTCATTTCAGTCCCCGCTGCTGGGCCGAAAGGGGGCACCACCACCGGGCTCTTTGACGCGACGTTGTATCCCGGCGTAGCAGCCTCTGCCGCAACGGGCGTATCAAGGTGCGCACGCACGTCAACATCCGGCGCCGCAACTGGCGCATGTGACATGCGCTGGTACACCGTGGTGCCGAAGCGGAGATCCGGTCCGATGGTGTCGGCGACAATGCGTCGAGCTTCGCGGCGTTCGCCGTCCTTCTCATACGAGCGGAATTCGAGCTCGCCCGCGACCGTGACCGGGTCGCCCTTTCGCAGGGAACTCGCCGAGTTCTCGGCCAGTGCACGGAACGCAGAGACGTTGTGGAAGACGGGTTCTCCGTCGTGCCAACTGCCATCCGCGCCCTGAATTCGCTGGTTGACTGCGACGCGAAGCTTAGCGTGAGCCACACCGCTTTCGCCGACGCTGAGTTCGGGATCGGCAACCAGGTTGCCAGCGATACTAATCGGGATTTTAGTTCCCATGGTTCTTGTCCTTTCCACAGCCGGCGGGACTCTCCCGCCGGACAAAATAGTTGCGGTCGGCCTCACGGCCCAGCCATCACCGGCCCGTCAGCCGATCGCAAAGGTTGTTCCACACCTGCGTAGGCGGCTGCCGGGCTCAACCGTGGGTCCGCGTCGAAACTGTTGACTTTGCCGCCGAATCCCGGCGGGTGTGTGATTTCGAGAATTCCCTTACTGGCAGCGGTCACGCGTCCAAGTACGGACTTCGCAATATCTGCTCGGGATGCCGGTAGCTTCCTGTTGCGGTCATGGGCCATCGCATCCTTTTCCGCTTCGATGACGGCGTCAGCCCATCCGGCCAGGTAGCTTGCGGACTGCGGACCGCGGTCGATCCCGTGTGCCTTCAGCACTGTGTAGGCAACTGACTCGGCCTCTACCTCCGCCAGTCCACGATGATCCGCGCTGCTGCCGTAGAGCCGGCCGACCGCATCGTCCGGCCCGTGAAGCAACACGTGTCCAAGTTCGTGAGCAAGGACGGCCATCCGCTCTTCGGAGCTGAGCCAGGCACCGACCTGGACCCTATGATCGCTGAAGTCAGTAAAGCCGCTCGTCAGCCCGTACTGGGCGTCTGTCACGTCGACGTTGAACCCATGTCGGCCCGCGACCGTTGTGAGAGATCCCCAGAGATCAGCTGCGCCCACCACAGATTCGGCACCGCCGCGGGGCACCAGCAGCGGAGTTCCCTGTGTTTGTGAGACGTCGAAGACTGCTTGGCCGTGCCAGCCCGTGATGACCGTCTTCTTTCCATCCTCGACGGCGCCATGGGGCACATGCTCACCTGCAGGGATGCGCTGCCGTGTACCGTCAGGAAGCGCCACCTGTTGGACTCTGGCCGTGCGTGGCGCGATCACCCAGAGCGCGTGTTCACCCCGCACCACTGTGCGGCCGTGGCGAGCCCATTCCTTGTAACCGGCCACCAAGGTGGGTTCTTCGGTTCCGCGTTGGGCCATCTGCATCATGAGCAGGGCAACATTGCCGCCCGAGTATCGCCACAACGTTGCCGACGCGTCCAGCAGCACCTGCCAGTGGGATGGGGATTCAACAGCCTTTTCCAAGATCTGATGGAGGCCTTCCGTCAAGGCAGAGATGCGCTCTTCCGGCGTCATGCGCGGATTGGCAGACTCGCTCGGGCCTGGCGTAGCAACTGTTGCCACACCGCTCGATACGCCTTCAAGTTCAGGGGCCACGACAGCCACCCTCCATGCTTCTTCGGATTCCGCCGGACTACCCCGCGGATACCTGTTCATGTCCTGAGAGGCCGGAACAGCATGACTTCAGCATTCGAGCACCGCTCAATCACGGGCGTTTGTCGCACGTCACCACAAAGCGATCCGCTGGGTGTTGTTTTCTGCCCTATATGGATCGGCCTGCCCTGCATCGGATTGTATCCACGACCTGGAGCAGCGTAGCGGCTACTGACGCAGAGCCGCGAGTGCAGCAACTGGGCAAAGGATTAAGTCGGGAGTTAACGACGACAGGGGCACCTTGGGTCGCTTGCGCGCAACCGGTTTGTCCGCAGAGTGGAAGCAGCAGCTGTCAGCTCGGGGATATCTGCTCGTCGTTGAAGGAATGCATCCATCAATGCCGGATCCGCCAACTCACCCTCTCGAAGGTTTGCTATCCGCGTGAAGTTAAACTCCACGGACGTGCCCTGGCGGGTGTAACAGTAAACGAAGCGGCACCCAACCGGACTCCCTGGGCATCGTGGATCCTCAGGCCGCCCGCGTGGCCAGCAGCCTCGCCCCGACGAAGGGCATGCCCGCAGCCAGCGCTTCCGCGAGGACTTGATCAAAGCCGGAAGGTTGTCCGCGTCGTGCTCTGCCACCCAGGACCGATAGCTCGCCACCACTACGAGTCAGCGTGACCGCGGCCCCCTCCGTCAGGCTGGAACGGTACCAACGGCTCACATCAGCCCCACTCTCCTCCTCAGCCAGCGGTCAAACCTGTCCGGAATAGACCGGATGAACTTGATGAACAGGACGCCAACAGCGGTGGCGAGGACCACCACCAGCGGCCCGACAATGTTTGCGCCCAGGGGCGTCTGGCTCCAGGCGAAGAAGCCGTTGAAGAAGGAAAGGAAGTCCATAGGAAAGACGGTAACTGGAAGACCGGCGATTAACCCATCCCCGGAATCCTTAGTCCTGTGGATAACCTGTGCAACAAGTGTGGGCACTGGTGCACAGCGTGTTGCTTACCTTGTGGATAAAAAATCTCTCCACGAATTGCACCCCTCCCACCTACGGAAACGCTTTACCGCTCGTGCGGGTTAAATATTCTTTCCGCAAATCCTCATCCACAGCTTGAAGCACGCACCCGGGCGTGGCCTTCCGATATTTATGGACAAATATTTGGCCGGTGTTTTGATGGATCTTTGTTGCTCTTGACCGAGAATCAGACCCACCAAGAAGGGCCAGAGATGACAAAGACCGGACACTCCAAGGGCCAGCAAGTGGGCCGCACTCTAACCAACCAACACCAGTCAGCTCCGAAGACAGACGGCTCACACAGCCGTAGGAGTAGGCAACATGGTACGCGCGGGTCCGCTCAGCCGGTCAGGTGGACCACGGCAGCTCCCTGCAGACCGGACCTGCTGGACCTGCGTGTGAAGTTGCCGGACCCCTGGTGGGTGGCCTGACCGAGTTCGTGATTGTCCGGGGCGTCCTGCCCCCGAATTACCTAGCCCGTAGTAGTCACCCCTAGCGTTTTCCAGGTCTTAGACGACTCTGTCCACTCGATCCGGCAAATCCACCGGCTCTGGCGGTTGCCACTGGCTATGCCCTCGACGTTAACGACAGACGTCACTTTGTATTCATTTCCCAAAATACCCACGCCCAGGTGCTTGTACTGGATGTCACCGCGCTGGTTCAACACATTCTGGACACCCCGCGCTATCTCCTTCTCGCAGTAAGTCTCGGCAGAGTACTCCGTCTTGGACGATGGGGGTGACGGTTGTGAGGACTGACATGCAGTGAAAATCGTGCTGATTCCGGCGATAATGCCGCACAGAACAAGAAAACCAAGACAACCAAGCCCGCAACTATGGTCGGGCTTATAAGGCAAGTTCCCCTTGGGCGTTGAAGGGTGACCAGCATCTGCATTGTTCAATTAATTCCCCCAAATTCGGTGCAGCAGGTAATCGCATCGTAGCCGAACCCGCACCACAGCTGGCCTTGTCTAGCCGAGCCCCGGAAATCAAACGGCCCTCATATAAAATGAGAGACAACCGACATATCCGTCGAGTAAGGCTAAGAAGTCCCGGACAGCCTCAAAACAGTCCGGGACCACAGGGGCTATTCGTCGCTGCTCGCCACCCTGCTTTCCTGTTTCCCGCCCGTCAATCGGAATCAGCGCCACAAGCGCAGCATTAACGAGATAGTCAATGCCCGCGCCGGCCCTACTTATGCCGCTGAGAGGGACTATCCAACCGATGAGCGCAATGATTGCACCATTAGCCATACCGACGGATGAGCCGCTGGCATCCGAGAGGATAGACGTCCAACTCAGGGAGCTCAAGACTGCGCCGAAGTAGATAGCACCGCCTACTCCCTGCATTGCTAGGCCAATGATGCGAAAGAACTGACACGCACCAGGTTTGTTCATATTTTCCCCTATTGACATTGCTTACGGTGCCAGAGTATCGACAGCAATCTCATGTCCGCTCCGTGCCGTTCCGTCTCGTCGCCTCCGGCCGGTAGGCCGCAGGAGTCCGAAGGCCAGATGTGTCGCTCGTCTGGCCTTGCTGTGCGCTAACAGCTTGACTTCAGAATTCGTCCCCGATCTGGTGGGAAGCCGTCTGCCACCCGGCGAAGTCCGGCGCGTCAGGACGCAGGGTTCTGAGCCTCGGTTCCTTGTGCGCCTGCAGGCCGACGCACCCGGCCGTCCGGTTATGCATCCGCAGACGCTCGACGGCGTGCGGCAGCCGTTCGTGGAAGGCCAGCGGCCCGAAACCGGGATCGTCGCTGGCGAACGAAGCCAGCTCCGCCCGCTGCAGAGCGTAGAGCTCGGCGACAATTTCAGAGTGCCGCCACCAGCAATCCGGAATGACCGACGCCGTCAGCTGGTACGTGGCGACAAACCATCGGACCCAGACCGCCAAAGAACGCCAAACGCTACCGGCCTGCTCAGCCGTCAATTCCCGCCAGCGGTATGTCACGCCGAATGTGCGAGCCGGCGGCCGGAATGCAGAGCGGAAGAGCTCGGCCGTCAGGTCATCGTCATCCGCTCCGCCGGACGGGATCTCGAAGCGTTCGACCTCGTCACGGCTGGTCATCGACCGGCTCCTCAGTTGGTGTCTGTCGCCGACGGTGCCCATCTGCCAAGGTCTGTTCGAGCTCCAGCTTGGACCGGCCGAGCTCGGCAGCGTCTTTACGTTTGTGCCATTCGCGCAGGTCCAAAAGGATGGGCCGGGTTCGGCGGCCCAGCATGAGAGCTGTGCCAGCCGGTAAGCGCCTGATCTCATGCAGCGGCAGGACCGGGCTCTCCCTGATCTGCTCGCCATCCTGCCGGCCCTGTGCCGACCAGGAACGCGTGTTCAGGGTCAGGCTCCGCTCCCCCAACAGCCCGGCGAGCGCGCGCAGGTCACGCTCGTCGGAGCCGCCGCCGAAGATGACTTTGATGATGGCCGAGTCCCAGATCGTGGCTGCCTCATCGATGGACCAGCCGGTACGGGCCTGGGACAGGGATTGAAGAACCACCAGGGTTGAGATGCCGATACCGCCGCCGTCAGAAAGGGCGATGGGCAGGCCCGGCCACGGCGCCAGATTGGCAATCTCGTCCAAAACAAGGGACAAGGGCGGATCCAGCCTCCCTCCAGGAGCGACAAACGCCATTTCGCGTGCGGCGTTGTCGATGTCATCGATCAGGGCCGAAAGGTACGGCCCTGCTGCGGCCGCTCCCGCACGGGTGCCAATTAGATACAGGGTTCCGCAACTCCGGATGAATTCCTTGGGGTCGAATTCGTGAGTTTCATCCCGAGGGTCCAGTGCGGCCAGTACCCTTGGCGAGGACAACGGCGCGACGGCGGCCGAGACACCAATCCAGGAATTGGACGTGTTCCGGGGGTCATCCTCGAGGATGCCCATCAGATCGGCCTGCCAACCAACGGCGGACTCCGGCCGGCTGAGAACCTCCAGCGCCTCACGTGCCAGGACCGGGCTGGAAGACCAGCGACGAAACGCGCGGACTCCCTCCCCGGACAAGGCAGCGGCGTGAAGGAGGCACTGGAGGATGATCAGGGAGCGCTTTTGCCATGCAGCGTTCTCTCCCTTCATCTCCGTGTCAGCGGTGATCACCAGAGCGCGGCGCGTCGCGACGTCAGGGTCCTCGCATCCGCGGACGGGAGACCACCGCAGTGTTGTCGGCAGTCCGGACATGCCTTGCGGGTCGAACACGGTGACGGGCCTGCCGCCGGTGGCACGGGCCTTCATGGTGACCACCAGATTGTCGGCCCGTGTCGACGTGGTGACAACAGCGCCCGGTGCATCGAGGATCGCATTGATGACCACGTACAGGCCCTTGCCGGAGCGCGGAGCACCCTGGATGACCATCGATTCCTCCGTGGAGACATGAATCGTGACACCGCGGGAACGGCCCAACGTCCATGCCACGTCCTGGATCCGTGGATTGGCCAGGCCTGGCCGCGTGAACTTGCCGCGCCGCCGAACGGCCCTTGCCCCAAAATCCTGGCGGATCTCGGCACGGCGCGCGATCCCGTCGCGGTTCAGGATGTCCTGGCGCAGCCATGCACCGGATTGCTTCCATCTCCTCCAGGCGAGGTAAGATCCGCCGGCGAGCGAAGCCGCCAGAATAAGCAGCGGGCCGAGGATCCACCAGACGGCGCCGGTCCGGACGTCGCACCCCGGTGGTTGGCTCACTATCCAGTCGATCCGGTCAATGAGGAGGCCGACGGCGGCGCCTGGGTTGAAGGGCGACGGCGGGCTGTCGCCGCAGCGCCAGTGCGTCAGGACTTGGGCGGCTGCCTGGATGAGGAAGCACAGGCAGACGTAGCCGGCTGCGGTCATCAGGCCTGCTGTGACCAGGGGGTTGTCGGTGCTTCGCCGATTCACGCCCGGCCTCAGATCATCCGGTCGTCGGTGCCGAAGACTTCGAGTTCATCGGTGGTGACCCGGTTGGCGACGATGAAGGAGCGGTTCCCGACTTTCCAGAGGCCAACGCCTTTGGGGAGGTTCTCCACGTGCTCGCATTCGGCCTCGGACAGCCCGAGCGCTTCCTTGGTCAGGCGCATAGCGTCGTGCTTTTGCCGGTAGATGATCCTGGTATCGGCTTCGGTCAGCAGTCCCAAGGCTTTCTGGCGGTGCCCGCTGGTGCTGTCTCCGATTTCGTTGAGGTCGGCGACCTTGTGCATGATGAGCAGATTCGCAATGCCATAGGTGCGGGCCAGCCGCCACTGCTCGCTCATTTTGGCGAGCATGTACGGATCGGCCAGCATGCGCCAACCCTCGTCGTAAACCACCAGCCGTTTGCCGCCGTCGGGGTTGGTCACCGCTGCCTCCAGCCAGGTTGCGCCGCACGCGGCCGCGAGTGACAGCGCTTGCTCCGAGGCGCCGATCATGGCTGACGTGTCCATCACCATCATGGGCGCGTCCGCATCGAAGGCAACCGTAGAGGGCGCGTCAAACATGCCCTCCAGGTCACCGGAAACAGTGCGCCGCAGCGAGTGGCTGACGGCCAGTCCCCCGTCCTTACCCACAAGCCCGATCGTTTCCTTTGACGGGTTCAACAGGTGGTCCAGGACCATCGGCAGCGTCGGATTCGAGTTCTGGGCGACGGTCTCCATGAGGGCCATGTCCAGGGCAGTGTGCTCCACCGGACGCAGCGGCATTCCCTGCCGCATCAGTGATACCAGCGCCACCAGCAGGTAGCGGCGGCGTTGGCGGACCACGGCGTGCCATTGTGCCTCACTGAGGGCGCTGGACCGCGGCCCGGCATCGAGTGGGTTGACCCGTGCAGCGCGACCGGGGCCGACGGAAATGACCTTGCCGCCAACGGCGTTGGCGACGGCGACCCATTCGCCTTTGGGGTCGGAGGCGACGGCGGCCTTTCGCCCCAGCGTGATGGACCTGGCCACCAAAGACTTTCCACACATCGACTTCCCCGTCCCCACGGTGCCGATGACCACGATCGAGGGGCCGCTGATGACGCCCTTGTCATACAGAATCCAGGGATCGTAGGCAAACGCGCCGGAGCCGAACACGTCTGTGCCGATGTACGTGCCCTCATGTCCCAAGCCGGATTCGGTGATGAACGGATACGCCGCGGCGAAGGTCAGGGTGGACGCGCGGTGTGGTGCCGGGCGCAGACGATGCGGACCGCGCAACGAGGAGGGTTCCCGGCTCCCCCAGTCGCCGGCTCGTTCGCGGGCATCAAGCCCGCCGCCGATCCCGTCGCCCAAGCCGTGAAGCGCCGCTACCCACGGTGAGCTATCAGCCGGAGCAGCGCGCCGCCGTCGTTCCTTCCGCTCCTCGCGGCTCCCGCCAGCCGGCACGAATTGAACCGACTGACTTGCCCGCCTCATCGCAAGCCTCGCCCGAACGGCAATGCGCCGGCGACGAACGCCGCCCATTGCTGTCCGGCCAACAGCCGTAGCTCGACGAAAGCTCCTGCGGCGGCCGATTCCAGTTCCTGCCGATGCCGCGCCAGATCCCCAAGCGTGGCCGCTGTGATGGTCACGTATGCAGCGGGCCTCACGTCTCCGTGCCCGGCGACGATCTCCTCCTCGCGCTGGGCGACCTCTTCTTCCTCGGCTCGTTGCTCGCGGGTCAGTGGCCTGTCGAAACGGGTGTTGATCCGACGCCTGGTCTCATGGGCTTCCTGGGCGGAGCGGATGTCCCGCAATGCCTCGGTTGTGGGCACTGCCCGGATCACCTCGGTCACGGTATGGCGGAAGTCGCCCACATAGATCAGCGGATGGAGGAAGCCCGGAAAGACCTTCTGCCGTGGCCACTCAGCGATCCAGAACGTCTGGTGAACGCCGGAATCAGTTCGTATGTACGTCCAGTGCTCCTCGACCGCCATGGGACCTGGCGGGAGAGCCGCAGCCTTGGGGTCGCCGTGGTTCTGGTGGACAGACGCTGACACGGCTTCCGGATCGAAGGCGCCGCGGACGACGTCGAGGAGGCCTGCCTCGGGGAGCCACTCCTCCACCTTGACGCTATGGGTGCCCAGGGCTGTGGTCATGGCCTCGACCTCCAGCCGCAGGACACGTTCGACGCCGGCCAGTCCGCCACCGGACTCCCTGATCCGGCGCCGGGCCTTGGCAGTGTCCACAACAAGCGCCAGCAGCAGGTCGTGGCTCATCGCAGAGCCGGCTGCGGAGATGAGGTCCTCGTACGCGCGCTGCCCCCAGGTGAGATTGTCAGCGCTGCCAGTCTTCGGGACGGTGCGGTCATAGAAGTCGCGCAGAGCGGACGAGGGGTACGGGACCGTGTAATCCTGCACAGCGATTCTGGCGACACTGCTGCGTTGAGCCAGCCCCGCCTGCACCCGGGACCACGACTGAACGGCCCAGGCCTTGTCGTCACCGTCCAGGAGCGCGAAGGATCTGGTGCTGCAACGCAAGACGGCGATGGCCTCCCGGGCGCGGGCATCCACGATAAACGCCTCGCCGCCCGTCGTCCGGCGCAGCTCAAGGTTCCCCAATCCGCCAGGAAGTGCCAGACGACCAGCCAACGCTGCCCGTTCCGGCCTGACCAGAAAACGGGTCTGCTTCGTTGCTACTCTGACGAAAAACAGCGTGGCCTGGCCGGCCCAGACCGGGTACGGAATCCGAGAGTACTGCAGCAACCCGAGGAGTAGCAGTGACAGCCACATCGGTCCCGAGGCGAATATGCCAGCAGGGCCGCTGACCGCCGATGCCGTGCTGGCCACCAGGACACCGCCGGCCAAGAAGAGCAACTGGTACCACTTCAAACCCATGAACAGGCCTCGGCGCTCATAGCGTGGGAACTTCACAGCCTCGAGTGCCCGCGAATTTTCAGACATGGAAATCACCATCCTTCGGTGGTTGGACAATGGGTTGGCGTGGGCTCGGAGGCCGGACAGGCGGAACGGCTGCGGGAACGACGTTGGGATCAGTTGAGGACTGGGCCGACGGCGGTCGAGGCGGCTCACGGTTCGCACCGGGCTTCGGTCCGCGTGGCGACGTGCCTGCATTCGGTTGCGGCGTATCATGCCCGTTCCGCGCACCAGGTGACATGTGGCCCGAAGACGACGGACCGGCGTCGGGCATCACAGCAGTGCCGCTACCGCCGGGAGACTGCGACGGCGTCGGACCTGTCCCGATCCCCGGCAGCGGCGCCCGGGGCGGCAGCGTCCTCGTGGGAAAGTCCGGCCGGCTCGACTGAATGGGACGGTTCATCGCTGAGCGGCCCGCCAAACCGGCCAGCGTGAAGCGACCGCCCGTCTGGCGGCTCACCTGTCGCGCAGCGAAGCCAGAACTCCGGGACAGAACGTGGCCGCCGCCTGCCGTTTGCGCGGCCGCTGCCAACTCACCACCAGCAAAGCTCACCAGGCGCATGGCCATCAGCGGGGCGCCGCACGCCAGAGCCATGCCGACCACGCCGGCGGCAAGTCCGGCGAACGACTTCGAGTCTGCAAAGAGCTTGATCGCCACCGCGAGTACCGTCGCGGCCAACGGCTTCGCGAGGAGCAGTGCCACCACAATCTCTGACCACCGGCGGGTCAACGACTTGGTCTTCTCCCACGGCATCAGCATCAGAGCGACCGGGGCGACGGCGGCGAGCACGATGAGCGCGAACGACCGGAAGATCATGGAACACATCAGAACGAACGCGAGCGCCCAGACCACAATGACCGCCATCGCCGTGACGACGACCGCCCCGGCTGCGCCGCCGCTCGTACCTGGAGATAACGACACGACGTTCCACTCCCTGCCGGAGTCCGCCGGGGCCTTTTCGAAGCCGAAGAGACGCATGAACAGCACGTAGGGATCCGTGCCCATGGACCCCAGGAGCGCCGTCGACGCCGAATCGCTGACTTTAGTGAGCTGGCGGACCAGGTAGACGGCACCGGCCACCATCGGGATAGCGGCAGCGCCGCCCACCATGGCCCGCACCAGCCTGCGGGGCTGCTGGCTGATCAGTCCGGACAGCAGTTGGAGGATCATGACCACGACCAGCGGCGTCATCATCACGACAACCCACCAACTCGTCAGCCCTTCGACCGCTGTCCATTGCGAGTCATCCACGTCCGAGACACTGAAAGCACCCGTGATAAACGACCAGATCCAAGATGCGGTGCCCTGGAGGATGTTCGCGAAGAACGACGTGATGGAACCTTGAATGCCGTCGTTCGCCTGAGACACGAGACCGCACCCGGGCGGCCACCATCCGTTCAGATCACACTGAACCGGCATGACAGGCCGGCCCTAGAATCCGAGGTGGAACGCCGTCTGGGACCAGAGGATATAGCCGTTGATCCCGCCGAGGATCGCAGCCACGGGGCCCGTCCAGAGCAGGATCATGCCACCGCCGGAAGCCAGGCGGGACGACTGACTCAGTTTCCCCGTCAGGAGCATCGCGGCGCCGATGATCGCCACGATCGCGATGACGATGAACGCGCCGACCAGGATGCCCCCGCCGATCTGCTTCAGCGATTCAAGAAAGGGAAAATTAGCGTTTGGGGTGATGCCAGGGTCCACCGCTGCCAGAAACATCGCGCGCTCCATCTGTCGTCTTCCAAGGGGATGAGGGGTTTGGGCTCACGACTTCATGGAGGCGATGGGGCGGGGCGACATGACTGCGGCAGCAGTTCATTTCACTGGATAGATTTGATTTGTCACCCCTCACGCGACAATGGATGACCGAACGTCCAATACTTGAGCTCCACGGACCCATCGACGATGCGCGTCCGAGCAGCTAGAAACCGCTGTGGAAAAGGGCGTGCGAGAGTAGTCGCGAAATGAACCAGCTGTGCCCCTCCAGTGCCGGTTCGTAGGTCCCTCCCGTGGCAAAGCCGTTGGGATTGACGAGGTTGTCGCTCGACAGGTAAACAAGCGCGTTTCCCGACGGCATGACGGCGAGGGATCGTGAGTTGTCCGTGGAATAGATCTCGTAGCCATCGCTTAGGTTGGCGTATTTTCCAGAACCGTCCCCTCGCATCTTGCCGTTGAAGGAGCTGAAGCCAACTTTGCTTTGATATCCGCCTCCGTATTTCTTGAGACGGTTTTGTAGCTCGCTGTAGATTGAGGCGACCGTTGCCGGCTCCGCGCTGTAAAGTCGGATCCTCCTGTCGGAGTCGCCGCCCTGCCAGGCCGTGAGTCTCGACCAGAACTCTTCGTAACCCTGCTTTTTCGTTTTGACTACGCGGCCCTGCGGGTCGTTCTCGTTTAGCATCACGTCGAAGGCGTAGAACTCTTTCACTACGTTGCGCATGAACGGCTCGTTTGCCCTGGCGTTGTCCAGGAGGGTGCGAAGAACCACCCCGCTGCGGCTGTAGCCGGAGACGGCCACCCTCTCAAGGGTGACCGCAGTCGCCGGGATCAGCTTCGCAGTCACGCCTTCGTAGCATCGTTTCGTAATGTGCCGCAGCGCTTCTTCGAGCTCCAGCGGGTTCCCCAGGCTGGCGAACGCGTTGGCGCTGGAGACAGGGACTACGACCATCACAGCGAGGGAACTTTTCGGGCTGTCGATACCGGCAGCGCCAGGCGTCCGGGGCCCGGCGACGGCGCAGAAATGCTGGGCAACAACGTGCTTTTCCTTGCTAAGGTATCTGATCCCGAGCTCCAGAAAGTTGGGTACCTTGAGCGGCTCTATTCCCCCCTTCCAGTACGCGGGGTACTTTTCCAGACCGGCTCGCGGATGAAAGATGACGCTCACTTTCACCCGGGGCGCGTTTGACGGATCGGTCTTGAATTGCGCGACCAGCGTTGGGGCCACCCATACGAAGAAAAGCCTAGTTTTCGACTGGTCACTCGGGTTGTCGGTGCGCTCGAGGACGAAGAAACGTCCGGCATCGGCGTCGTCCATGTTTCGCCGCAGTTTGTAGCCGATCAACTCCTCCGGCGAGCTTCCTAACGGTGAGAAGAGGTGGTCTGTCAGTATTGGGAATTGTCGGCCCTTGTCCCGGTACATCCTGAGAAGCTCATGATTCTGGTTGTCGACGTAGGTTGTTTTGTAGGACTTCAGCAGTGATGCCTCCCGGGTGATATCCCTTAGTTCCATCGCTTGTTTCCCCGCCGAGGCTACCGTGTGAGGTCTTTTGGCTCGTACTCCGATGCCACGATTTGGTCTGTGGGAAGAATCGAGATCCACTGACTGAAGACCTTGTTGGCGGGCAGCCCGGCGTCGAAGCCCGACGCCAGCGGGTCAAACCCTTTTTCAAAGACCTTGTCTGCTTCCAGCACGTTGGCGATCTTGCCGTTCTCCTTTTCCAACCGGCCTGCGATGATCTCCAGTACTTCCCCGATGGTCTTCCCGTTGAATTCGGCATCCTCTTCAGCCGTGCCAATGTAGGGCGTGTTCCATCCATCGTTCTCGTGGCCTTCGATGTTCTTCAGCCAGTTGAGCGCAGCCCGCTCTCTCCCAGGCCGGATGGGGATGACGGCCTTCACCCAGGGTGCGTTGAGGAACGCGTTGCGGAGATTGTCACCGTCCAGCTGGAGCAGCCACCCTAGCGAACTGCCGAATCTTGCGGGAGCAGAGTCTTCCGTAATCCGATAATTATCGGGCCGTTTTTCCACGTCATCCCATTTGACGACGTCGTTATCCGTCAATTCGATGGCAGGGTCCCCAACCTGCACTTTTAGATCGAGCTGGCTTCTGTGCCGCCGCGGCATCCACCATTCGGGGGCGACAAAGTAGAGCATGCCGTCAACGTCGAAAATGGCCCGGATGATTTCAGAGCGGACGTGGCTGAGCCGAAGGTTGTCCGTGTCTTTTTGATTCTTAGAGGCGATGTCCCAGCTGTCGAGCATCAGCCGCTGGAGCAACTGACGGTATATGACCGTGCGCTCTTCTTCTCTAAGATCCCATGCCGCCCGGGACCTGATACTGCTCGCGTCCTTAATGCGTTTCCTGACGCTTTCCAGGAAACTCTTCTTCAGCAGGCGCTGCCGCTCGGCGTCGAATTTCTCCTGGATCTTCATCTTGTTTGTCTCGTATTCGGTGAGGGCGGCAGCCTGAGGGGCGAAGACGAGCTCTAAATCGAGGTTGAGGACATTTTCTTTGCCGAAGTTGATGAACTGGAGTACCAAGGTGAACGAGCCATCCGCGTTCTTGGTTTTCGTCCTAACCACAGCCTGCTTATTACCTTGGGGCCCGATGATCCGGATGTCGTCGGTGAGGACGTAATTGCTCTGCGGAGGGTCAATTTTGAAGGTGAAGGGGCCCATGATGATCTGACTGTCGTCGTCATCGTCATCGCCCTTGACTGTGCCAAGGAACTTGTCCTTGTACGCAGTGTTACCGGTTTCCAGATAGGCGAACTCGTAGTTGGCGTGCCAGTTGCTGTAGTTGAGGATGGGCGTGAAGGGAATTGGTACCGTGACTTTCTTGGCGATGTTGGCCGGGGGTGGGCCGATATCGGGATCCTTGAGGTTGGCTAGGTCCGGTGATTCCGCAAAATGCACCAGTTCGGAAAGTCCTAAGGACACTCCTGCATCGTCGATGAAAACCTGCCAGCAGAGTTGGTTTCCCATGTCCTGAAGCTGGACTCCGACGCGGCGCATCTTGCGCCGGAGCTCGTAGTTGATGAGTTTGTTCGAAGTATTTTGCAGCAGGTATCGGCGGCTGCGCACATCTGTCGTCTCGGTCACGGTCTTGAAGATGGACTTGTAGCTCCGCTTGATCTGGGAAGAAAGCTTTTCCGCTTGTTCCCGGTTTTGCTTGTGCGTAGCCTCGCGGGCCTCTTTCCGGCTGCTCTCGACCCCGTAGTTTGCAGAAGCCGTGCCTTGGTAGACACCAAAATTCACGGTATTGGTGGTCGACACACCAAGTTTGGTGCTGCTGCTGTTCTCCGCTTTCACTGCATCACTGAGCTCATCCTTCACGGCGCTGCTCTCTTCAGAAGCGGTAGTGGTCTCGGTCGCACTTTCCTCCTGGTGCTCCACGATGGACCTTCGGGTACTGACTTCGATGAGCTCGATTGTTGTTCCGGGTGCGAGCCAAACGTGCTCGACGCTTTCGCCCAGGAACGTTCCCAGATCGAAGAAGTACTGGCGGAACAAGTGCACAAAGCCCACAGGAGAGAGCGCTCCACCCGAGGCGCGGGGGTCGATGCTCGCTAAGGGGTCGGTCGGCCTGAGGATGTCATCGGCCGGCGCGGCGGTAACGACAGAAAACAGCTTGGCCAGCTCGTTGGGATCTGCCCCTTCCTGCGCCTCGGCGTGGGCAAGCAGGAAGACGGCGATCTGAGATTCGTACTGCATAAGTGATAGGTGGGCTTGCTTTGTTGTCGCCAGCATCTCTGCGCTGATCTGGCCCCCTTGGGCTTGGGCCATCATCTGCTGATTAAGGCGGGCCCGGTGTATATCGTTGACCTTTCGGAACGGCCCTTCCTCGGGGTCCATCAGATTGTTGATTTCGATCAGCGCATTCCATTCCGCGCCCTGCGGCAGCCGGCCGTCATGTTGTTCTACAAATCCCTGTATGGCATCCCGAAGGACAACCAGCAATTCACTGTTGAGCGTTTTGGTCAACACGACGGAGTAGGGAGATATCCCGGAGCCTGGCTGCAGGGGAAACGCCAGAAATTCGAGGGGATGATCGTTTTGCACGAGTTCCGGGCCGGGTTTGAACCGGCCGTCCAGGATCTTCTTGATGTGCGGATCAACAACGATTCCCCCGCGCTGAATCCATTTCTTCGTCAGCCGCGATTCCCACCCCAGCAGAGGCTGATAGACACCATAATGTTCGCTGGCGTACGGAGGGATCCCTTTGTAGATATCAAGGTCTTTGAACAGATCGAACATGAGGAATTCCTCGCGAGAGAGCCGCTAAGTACCGGAGATGCCTCTGAGGAGGTGATTGTAGTGATCTGTTCCTTGTCATATTCTGCGAAAGAAACTGACCCGCAGAGCGCGCAACAGCTTTATCGTGACACGCTGCTACGGGCTTGTAAACGCCTAAAACGGAAGACCACCAGCGGACGCCCAAAGTGCGCCCGATGTCAGGACAGCAAATCGAAGTACGCCGTGTCCGAATTCCAAGCTACTGGATGCAAGAGCGTCCCCACAGCGGGGTTGAGGGCGCTCCACATCATGCCGTCCCCCGCGACGATTCCAACGTGTCCCCAGTTATTCGGTCCCTGCGAGTTCTGCACGACAAGGTCTCCCGGCTGCGGATCCTCCGTTCGCTTACCAACCCGCCATTGCTCCACTCGAGGGAGGTTGATGCCGACCTGCCGGTAGATCCACTGGACATAGCCAGAGCAATCCCAGGCCTTGAACGACGTCCCACCCCAAACATAGTTGCCGCCAACGCCTTCTTGAGTAAACCGCAGGATGTCCTTGCGAATCTGGCTCAGATTGGCCCGCCCGATTCTCACCGCCGGAGCCACCTGCGTCACAGTGCACGCCACTGGGGCGAGTCCGCTCCCTAGCGCGTCAACGATCGCCGTCGCTTCAGCCTCCCACCGCGCATACAGTTCCGGGAACGCGGACACTTGGACCGCTTGGGCAGCTTGGCCCTTGGTCATGGACTGCCAGCCCGGGATATCCAGCAGCCCTCGTGGACTGCCGTGGTTGGGGCCATTGGGGCCGCCGTAGAAGGCCCGCACGTTGTACGCGGAATCCATCAATTTCTCAACGGTCCCCCAGCCGGCTGCTGGGCGCTGTTGGGCGCTGCCCAGAGAATCGTGGTCGCTTCCGATACCGTCGTGCGGGTAGCCAAGCGATGCGGGGATGTTCGCGTTGGCCAGGAGTCTGAGGCTGGATTCCTGCAGAGCCATCATGATCGCGATGATCTGGCCATCTCGAGGCACCCGCAGTTGCTCCCCTACTGAAATGTAGTCTTCGGCCACGCTTAACTGCCGCGCTGTCAGATTGACCGGCGCCTGGCTGCCATCGCGGATGTTCACGCCGCCGACCTCCTCGGCGGCTGGCTGGCCACTGAAGCCAGTAGAGGAGCAGACGGTCGCCGTATTCGCTACGTTGGCACCGAGCACCGCCACGCCAGCGCAGAACGCAAAGGCACCCGCCAGGATCAGGGTCATGACAGCAGCCACCACGACCTTCAAAATGGCGCGACGCTTGGCAAGCCCGGCCAGCACCACGGCGGCCGGCATCAGTAGACGATCCTGTTCGCCGCCGCATAGAAGCCGACCATGACGCATCGGTCCAGGGGAGCAGTAGCGGCCGGCGGACAGTTCACCATCACGCTGACCGGGGCCGTGTACGTGTTGCGAGCCGAGATCGACTGATCCTGGACACGAACGGACACCGTGCACACATGCAGGCCTGCCCAAGGCGCCGGGCGCTCCCGCACCTTGGCCAGCTCGCCGTCGCACAGCAGGGATGCCACCGTGGCTGACCGGTCTGCCTGTTGCCCGGCCAGGTACGGATAGGTTCCGGCGTTGATACCAGTCGCTTCAAACTCCTGCACCAGCACCGCCAGAGGATTGGACCCGTCAGGAAGCACATGCCACCAGTTCCGGAGGCGGGAGTAGACCTCGGAGTAGGACGCCGTACGCGTGTCCCAAGTGTAAATCGCTATTGCCGCCGCGGAGGCGACTAAGCGGAAATCCGTAGTGCGAGGCGCGCCGTCCCTGTCGGGTCCCCGGCCGGTGGGAGCCGTCGTCGGCGCTGGCGCCTGATGCCGGGTGACAGCGGGAGCCGCACTTTGTGGCAGCTCGGCCGGTAAGGGTGGTTCTGGTTCACGTGTTGGTCCTTGGGGAGGCCGCGTGAAGGCGAACACCACCGTGGCAAGAGTCAACAGCGCGATCACCGCGACAAACCATCGGCGCTGGCTGCTCGAGCCAGGCAATGCGATTTTCCGGGTCAACGACATTTCCAGCCTCCTCGTCCATTCATTGCAAGATGACGGGCCCAGGACATGACTCAGAGGGCAGGTCGCCTTCCGGCCTGGAGAATCCGCCATGAGGTTTGATACAGCCGTCGGGCGAAGCCGATCTGCACGGCCACATAGCGCTCTGTGACGCCTAGTTCAGCGGCCAAGGCCGCCAACGCCTTGGTACGGGCTGGCCCACTCACGCCCGGACGTACGATGGATGCCGCAGTTCGTCGGAGCACCGGTGTGGGCAGGCACTCTGCCGCACACTGGCACACGTCCCCGATATTGCGGATTCCTGCATGGTCAACATCCAGCGCGTTTTGCACGGTCCGCGCAGTCTGGCGCACCACGGTCACGGCATGCCATCGCCGTCGGTCCTGCGGCGACGGCGGACCGTACTGGCGAGGGCCCGTCAGACTGTCAACGGCAAGTTTCCAGACTCCCGCGGGCAGGCTTTCCCGGGTCAGTTCAATGATTGTTCGCGCCCAGTCCTGGTCGATGATCTTCTCAGCACTTCGATCCACGCCGCCGATGCCCAGGATCGCCAGAGTATCGAACGACGCCGATCCGTCGGCATCTGCTGGTTCCATCAGCAGAGGAAACGTCTGATGGCTCAGCTCCCGGCGGATGTGCGCGGCGCACACGTTCGCGCACACTCCCTGAACCCAGGCACCGAAAGGAACCCCTGGGAGCTGGCGATAACGACCCCGCGTCACTCCATCCCACACCGCCACCCGGACGTCCTGCATGACATCGTCCGCATCGCACGCCCGGCCGATCCGCGAAAGGTGCGAAACGACATATCGGTGCACCCCGTCGACGGCGAACATGATCTGATCCACCGGAACCGCAAGCGCGGTGGCCTCCGGCGTACCGCGTAACGAGACATCGATGGTTCCTTCAATTGCTTGTGCTTTTTGGGCGTCATTCACCCGGGATTCGACTCGCATGGCGTCTTCACCGCTTCGACTCAACGATTCCAATACGTCCGGCACCAGCATGGCTGGCACCTCAAGCGTGGCTTCAACAATCAGGACCAACCACGACTACACGAAAGCTATAGACGCTATAGAAGCTATAGAAGCTATAGAAGCTATAGAAGCTATTGTCAAGGATAGTTAAAGTATCGTCAAGACTGCTGGATTTACTTTTTGAGGATGGTTCGGTAAGAATGGTTCCATGCCAAGGATTACCCAGCCGCACGACGACGCATGGTCCGCCGACGTCGAGGCCGCCGTCGCGACGTTTGGCAACAGGTCGCGGAACGAGATCCTGCGGTATCTTTCAGCACACGGCCCGGCGACCCGTGGGGACATCGTGGCAGCAGTGAGTGCCGGCGAGCCGAGCGTGGCCAAACACCTGCTGGCGCTGGAAGAAACCAGCGCCATCGTCGTCGATGTGGAACCGGGCCGGCGGCATGGAAGGTCGCCGCGGTATTCAGCCAACCCCGCAAGGATCAAAGAGCTGCTGGCGGCTCATCTTGAGTATCTTCTGGAAAGCTAGCAGCGGCCTGTTCCCCTCCAGGGTGCCGGCCAATATCCTTGTTCAGATATTCAGAGATTGCCCTCAGCGTGTCCGGCGAGACATCCCCCAGTGTCCTGGCGGCGAAGGACTTTACCCGGGCCGCACGGAGGGACTTCACGAACTCCAGCTGAGAGTCGATCCGCTCCGGCAAGGCAGCGTCGTCGCCGATCAAGTAAGAGGGATCAACGTTGAAAAGGTTGCACAGCCCTGTCAGTAGCACCGGATCGCTGACCAGGCGTCCAGTGCCCTCTTTCATGTAGAACCAGCGAGCGCGGGACAACTTGATGCCTCTGGCCTCGAGTTCAGCTTGGACCTCCCGGAACGTCACAGGCTTCCCGCGTTCGGCAACCACGACGTCGAGCAAAAGATTCAGTCGACGGGCAAGCAGGGCCTGGGGAGACACCATGCCACGGAGGCCCGTCCCGTTCATCCGCGCTGCCCACCCCTCGATCAGATACCCCGGCGCCAGCACCCCGGTCAGGTGCTGCAGCTCCACTCCTCCCCAGTATTCCGTGAGACGTACGGCGCGGCAATCAATTGCTCAATCCGACGGTCGAGGCACGTCATCAGGAGAAGCTCGGCCGACGGCCGTACCGGCAGCCTCCGCGTCGCAGGACCCGCCAAGCCCTGACCCACTTCAAGCAATTCCCGCGGCAGCACCTCATTCGCGTCCAGGTGGTAGCAAACCTCGGTCAACACCTCGCCGAGTGCCTGCAGAAACTCCACACGATCGACTGTTGCCCCGTGGTCCCAGTAGCGTTCGGAACGGAGCATCGAGGCGGCTTCGTGGAACGCTTTGATCTGCGGGTGATCCTGCATGGCAATCTCCTCATTCGTAGGGGATCATTTCCACGGCCGCGCTCTTCCAACATGACGCCTACGGGGGTAACCTGCTCGTGTAGACCCGTCTACATAAGCAAATCCCTCACCTTTCCTCAGGTTGTGGTATCCATGTCGAGCATCTTGATGAACCGAACGCGAAGCCGAATCATCCGTTTCCTACTCAGGAACGGCCCCTCAACCTGTGGCCAGATCGGAAGCGAACTCCACACAACGCCGTCGAACGTCCGGTGGCACCTCAGCCTCCTTCGGGACGCAGGCCTGGTGCAACACGCATCGACGCAGTTCAGCGCCTCTCCCGAGCGCGTCCAACGCTACGCCTCGGATCTCGCGGCAAGCTTCCACGACTCCGTCATGCCGCCCGGGTGCTGTGGTCCCATGAACCAGGAACACAACTTGCCGCTGGACCGGCAACTACGACGGAGAACCTCATGACTACCAACCCAGAAAGCAGCCCTGCAGAAACTGCTGACGTTCAGTGGCTCACCCCAAAGGACATTTGCACTCAGCTACAGATCCCAGAGCAGACGTTCTATCAGTGGCGGGTCAAACACGTCGGCCCCCGCGCCTACCGAATCGGTAGGCACTTGCGGATCAGCCGGACCGACTACGACTCGTGGTTGTCCTCGCGACTGGAAGCGTAGATGGCTCCAAGACCTCCTCTTCCCCTCGGCACATGGGGGAAGATCAGTCGGAAGAAACACTCGAATGGCCGCTGGCGTGCGGCGACGAGGTACCGTGACTCCGATGGCATCACCCGCACCGTGGAGGGTTGGGGCAATAGCGGGGCGGCGGCAGAACGAAACCTCGTCACTTCGTTCCAGGATCGGCAAGCCCCTACCTCGAGTGAGATTTCCAGAAACACTCGCCTATCCGAGCTCAGCGAGCTGTGGTTCGACGAAATTGAGAACAACGGTCGCGCAGGCCGAAGGACCGTCGACGGCTATCGCGACACGTACAGGCGTGTCATCAAACCCGCGCTGGCCGGCCTCCGACTGCACGAACTGAGCACCGGCCGTATTGACCGGTTCCTCAAGAACGTCGCCGCCGACCATCCGGCCACTGCACGTCATTCCAAAATCGTTCTTAACGGCATGATCGGCCTCGCGGTCCGGCATGATGCGCTTCAGAGCAACCCAATCCGGGATGTCGGACCAATCAAGATCGCCACGAAGGACGTCAAGGCCCTGTCAGTCAAAGACGTCCAGACGCTTCGGACTGTCATTGGCAGGTGGCAGGAGGACCCCACACACCAAGGACGGCCACGCGCAACAGACCTACTTGACGTTCTCGATATATTCCTTGCCACCGGCGCCCGAATAGGCGAGGTCCTGGCCATCCGCTGGCAGGACATCGACCTCCAAGCGGAACCGCCAACCATCACCATCTCGGGAACTGTCGTCATGGAGAAAGGCCGCGGCGCCTATCGCCAAGACCATCCAAAAACAAAAGCCGGCTTCCGCACCATGAAGGTGCCTCCCTTTGCCGTGCAAACACTCCAACGCAGGCATTCAGCCGAGCAGCCCAAGGCCGAAGACATGTTGTTCCCGTCCTCCACAGGAACTGTGCGCAGCCCACATAACTTCCGTAGGCAATGGCGGGACGCCCGGGCCGGGTCCGCCTATGAATGGGTCACACCGCACGTCTTCCGCAAGTCCGTTGCCACTCTCATCGACCGGGAATACAGTTCCAAGCAAGCCGCCGCCCAGCTGGGTCACTCCGGAACGGCCATCACAGAGAAGCACTACATCGCCAAGGCAACCGAATCACCGGACCTCACGGAGGCCCTCCAAAAGTTTGGAACAGAATCACTATCCGGTCCGGAAGGCATGTCCAGATGAATGCCGGCCACCGTCACGGAGTCCGGACGCGTGGAATGCAATACCTCAAGCCCAACCCAAATTTTTCGAAAGCGTGTGGTTTCCGTGGGGTTGATCCATCTCGAGGCAATCAAAAAACCCTCCAACCCAACGTTTCCGCAGGTCAGAGGGCTTTCTTTGTGGAGCTAAGGAGATTCGAACTCCTGACCTCTTCGATGCGAACGAAGCGCTCTACCAACTGAGCTATAGCCCCGGAACAGTCCGCTCCCTGGTGTGGAACGGCGGCACCGGTGCACTTAGGCTACAAATTTTCCCCGCGCATTGCCAATTGACGGATCAGGCGCGGCGGCGCTGCAGGACGTCGTCGAGGTTGCTGAGGGCGCTCTGGGCCTTCGTGAGTGGCCTGGCTGCCGCTGTGGCGGGCTCGGTTGCGAGAGTGCCCTGCTTCAGAGAGGGCTTGCCCACGGCCTTCGGCGCTTCGGGGAGGTCAAGCGGCTGGGGAGCCGGTCGCTCGGCCTTGGCAGCCTCGATGTACACGGGCTTCGGCACGTCCACTGGGTCCCAGGTAGTGGTGACAGGCACGGCTGACGGTGCAGGGCTGGCGCTCGTGTCTCCGGCCGCAACTGCGACTGCCAAAGCGGCTTCCCTGAGCTCCATGGCGGTGAGGGGCTTCGGGGCGGGCTGGTGGGCCTCGGCATCAAAGAGCCGAGGTTCCGGCTGAGCTGAGGGCCGGGTGGCAGCCGCGGCAGTGGGTTCCTGGCGGCCGACCGGCGCGCTCATCGCGGAGCGAAAGGCGGCGTTCACCTTGGAATTGCGGTCTCGCAATGCAAGAGAGCGCAGCAACGCAAGGGCGGCAACAGTAATAGCCAAGCTGGCAACGGGCAGCAATGCCGTGCCAAGCCCGAACAGCAGCAGGATGCCTGAAACAAAGGCGGTCAGCAAACCCACCACCCCGGCGAGGGCGATGGCTGTCCGGCCGTATCGGATCCGGAACGCGCCCGTCGTCGCACTGCCGGATGTCTCGGCTGCGGTTCCGTGGCTCTTCCTGATATCCATGGCTTTCTCCTGTTGGGCGGTGATGTTCATGACCGCCCGGGCTCTCGGGTCCGATGCTTCAATAGCTGGCACTTCCGCAAAGTACTCACCCGCGGCCTGGGCCTGGTGACGGCCGTTCCGCAGGACGTAAGGCCCAACCCAGACAATCCAGAGCACAACGGCAACCACAAGGATCACTGAGCTGCTTAGGGGGAAGTCCACAATCAAAACCGTATGAGTAGAAAGTCAGCCACACCCGCATTAGCCTCGGTGTGTCGCGGGCAACGTCACAAATCAATGGATTTATGACCCAGCGCGAGCCCCCGGCTCAGGCCCGGGAGGCCATCCACCGGTTCAGCAGCCCCTCGGGAACGTCCTCCGACGTCAAGGCGAACGACAGGTGGTCAGCCCACTCCCCGTTAATGTGAAGGTACCGCGGCCGGTAGCCCTCGTCGCGGAATCCAAGCTTTTCAACCACGCGCAGGCTGGGACCGTTCTCGGGCCGGATGCTGATCTCCATCCGGTGCAAACCAAGGGCCTGGAAGCAATGATCCGTGGCAAGGGCCACCGATGTGGGAGCAATGCCATGGCCGGCCCGTTCCTGGTCAACCCAGTAACCCAGCGTTGCCATCATGGCCGAGCCCCACACAATCGATGACACGGTTAACTGGCCGACTATGACCGGCGAGCCGGAACCGGACCTACGCTCGGTGATTAGGAACGGCAAGGCGGTGCCTTGGGCGGCTTGGATCTTCAATGACCGCACCATCTGCCGGTAGTCCGGCAAGAGGCCCCCGGGTGCCGGGTTGGAAGCTTCCCAAGGCGCCAGCCACTCCCGGTTGCGCGACCGGACCTCTGTCCATTCCCTCTTGTCCCTGTACCTGATGGGGCGCAGGATCACGTCGCCGCACTCCAGGGTTGTGGGCCAGATTGGTCCGGGACGCACGGCAGCTATTTAGCGAGACCGGCAGTAAAGCCCGGCAGCCACTCGCGCAGGCCAGGACCGAGATCCTCGCTGTCAATGGCGAGCTGGACGCAGGCCTTGAGGTAGCTGAGTTTGTCACCAGTATCGTAACGGCGGCCGCGGAAGACTACTCCATAAACGCCGTAGCCCTCGCCTTCGCCGGCTGCCAGTTCCTGCAGCGCGTCCGTCAGCTGGATTTCTCCGCCGCGGCCCGGACCGGTGCGCTCAAGCACGTCGAAAACTTCAGGGTGGAGAACGTAACGGCCAATGACGGCCAGGTTCGACGGCGCCTCATCCACGTCCGGCTTTTCGACGAGCTTGTTGATCCTGACGTAACCTTCACCGTCGATGGTTTGCACGTCGGCGCAGCCGTAGGCGCTGATCTGGGACGGCTCAACCTCAATCAGGGCCACCACGGATCCGCCGGTCTTGGCCTGGACTTCGATCATGGTGCTGAGGAGCTCATCCCGGGCATCGATCAGGTCGTCACCGAGGAGGACAGCAAACGGTTCGTTGCCGACGTGCTGCTTTGCACGAAGTACCGCGTGGCCCAGGCCGTTGGGATCACCCTGGCGGACATAGTGGATGTCACCGAGGTTGCTGGCTGCCTGAATGGACTCAAGCTTGGCCATGTCGCCCTTGGCTTCCAAGGTGTCCTCCAGCGAAGGAACCCTGTCGAAGTGGTCCTCCAGGGCACGCTTGTTGCGGCCTGTGATCATCAGGATGTCGTTAAGACCAACGTTGACGGCCTCTTCAACCACATACTGGATGGCTGGCTTGTCCACCACCGGGAGCATTTCCTTGGGCATCGCTTTGGTGGCCGGCAGGAACCTGGTGCCGAGCCCTGCGGCGGGAATTACGGCCTTGCGTACAGTCTGCTGAGAGGTAGTCACTGGACTAATCTAACGGAGGGGCCGATCATTCAGTAATTATTGGCCATGCAGACTTGGCGCCCGCAGCGGCGCACCGCAAAAGGCGCCGCGGGCCACGTGCACATGAAAGAGGGAACGGTATGTCCGATCGCGACAGGGCGGCCAAGGAAGGCATCCGGGCACGCCATCGCAAGCATCGCGCCGACATTGAACCCGGCCAGCGCGATGCAGCCGGCGGCGCCCTGGCCGTCCACGGCGCAGCCTGGGCCGAACAGCTGACGAGCGGAGCGCCGTCGACCTTTTGCGCCTATCTTGGCGTAGTGCCCGAGCCGCCCACGCTGCCGCTGATCCGGGAACTCCACGCCCGTGGCCACACCGTCCTGCTCCCCGTCTGCGAGCCCGGGCGGCGGCTGAGCTGGACAGCCTGGACACCCGAGGCAAAGTTCGTCCGCAGCCGTTTCGCCCCGGTCGTGGAACCCGCCGGACCCCGCCACGATCTGGCCATCATGCGCTCAGTGGCCGGCCTCTTCATCCCGGCGACTGCCCTGGATCGCAGCGGAAACAGGATCGGCCAGGGCGGCGGCTACTACGACGTCTTTTTGGGCTCGTTGGCCAGCGAGGGGCTCGATATCCCGCTGGCAGCCATCGTCTTCGATTCCGAAGTGCTGCCCGCAGGAAGTATTCCTGCCGAAGAGTTCGACCGTACAGTTCCTGTTGCCCTGACCC
Organism: Arthrobacter sp. UYCo732; assembly: GCF_040547265.1. NCBI lineage: Bacteria > Bacillati > Actinomycetota > Actinomycetes > Micrococcales > Micrococcaceae > Arthrobacter > Arthrobacter sp. UYCo732. The sequence goes on from NZ_JBEPPJ010000004.1 coordinate 158,700, forward strand.
CGTCTGGCCTGGTTCCCTTGGCCGGCAGTTCCTGATCGGCCCCTCCGGCACTCTCAGGGCTACTTTCCGGGGGTGGTAGAATTGGCACTCAGGCCCTGAGACTGCTAATGGACTGCAAGATTTGTTCATTGCAACACAGGACCTCTCGTTTGCCCCAGAGGAGGATCACCAGTGCCCACTTACGCCTACGCCTGCAAGAACTGCGGCCACGCCTTCGACGTTTTCCAGTCGTTCACCGACAGCACCCTGACGTCATGCCCAGAGTGCCAGGGGGCATTGCGCAAGAAGTTCAACAGCGTTGGTGTGGTGTTCAAGGGCTCCGGTTTCTACCGGACCGATTCCCGGGACGCCAAGGGCAGCACGGTTTCTGCGGCACCAGCCGCACCCGCCCCGGCAGCTGCACCGGCACCTGCCGCCGCCAGCTGACCTTACCCTCTCTGCCGCCCCCCGACGAGCTGATCCGCCAGGGTAAGTCCGGTGCCATCGCACCGTCCAGGGCCACGTCCGACGCCGTCACAAGAGTTGTCCACATAGGCACCTCTGCCGCTGTCCGGCGCTGTCCCCGGAACGTAGCGTGGGTTCCATGCCCGCCACCCTCTTCCGCCCCAGCCGCCGGTCCTCCGCGCCCGCACGCACCGTCCGCCGCCCGATTCCAGCCCGACGTACAAGCCGCGGCGGCAGCAACAGACTTGTGTCCTGGCTGGGCCGGAACCGGCGTCTCGCCATCGCGCTCCTGCTGTGCGTCGCTGCCGGGATTACTGTCCATCAGCTCACTCCCCCGCCTGCCGACACAGCGACGGCCTTGGCCGCAGCGAGGGACCTGCCCGCCGGTACGGCCTTGGCGGCAGCCGACCTGAGCCCGGTTAAGATCCCCCCGCAGATGGTGAACGCCGGATCCATAGCCGATGCCAGTGAAGCCACGGGCAAGCAACTGGCGGCTCCGCTGCGGAAAGGCCAGTTGCTGACCGATTCCCAATTGCTGGGGCCAGGCCTCCTGACCGGAACGCCGCCAGGTTCTGCGGCCGTGCCCTTGCGGATGGCAGATCCTTCCTCCATCCAGCTGGTATCGCCCGGGCAACTGGTCAACGTGGTTCTGACCGGCGCCAACGGCTATGACCAGAACTCCCCGTCCGAAGTGCTCGCTTCAGCAGTACCCGTCCTCTGGACGTCCGGGCAGGGCGGCAAGACGGGACAGTGGCTCGGCACAGGAGAGACGGACGGGCTGATTGTGGTAGCGGCAGCACCCGACAAGGCCGCCCGCCTGGCTGGCGCGTCCACACAAGGCAAGCTCTTTTTTGTCCTCGTGGGACCGTCGAATGCGGCGGGGTGACGCAGCGTGGCCGGTCTCAGCCCCAGTGCGGCGGCTTGTTTTCCTTCAGCCAGGCATCGTGATCGGTGTCCGAGCCGTCGCCCCAATTCCGGGGGTCGTCCTCGGCTGCCTTGTTCGGCAGGGTGCCTGCGGTACCGGCCTGCTCGCTTTCCGGCGCGGGCGCGTGCTCCCCGTTCTGGGTGTCCTGCTCGTCATTGCCCTGGGCATCGGCCCGGCCGGGGTTCTGTGTACTCACCACAACCTCCTCCTCGCGGTCCAGGCGTTCTGCCTGGTCATCGTTCCAGTAGTTCTCTGCCGTCCCCTGCGCGGGCGAATCCACGTCCTCGTCAAAGAAGCCTCCCGACGCAGTGCCGCGACCGGGTGGCAGAACATTTTCCAGGCCCAGGTAGCCTGCAATGCGGTCAGCGCAGGCGGAGGGGTCCGTGAAGACTTCAATGGTCCACAGCGGCATGTACCGCCAGCCCATCCGTTCCAGCAACTGCGGGCGGAGGCGGCTCCGCTCGCGGACGCTCATGGTACGGTACTGCTCCGTGCCGTCGGATTCAATCGCCACCGGCCACGGGGTATCTGCGTCGTCCTGGCCCATGGTGCTCACCGGGTCTGCCGCGGCCACCACGTCAATGACGCCGTCGTACTGGTGCCAGACCCGGGCGCCCCGGGCGCGGAGCCGGTCCCCGAGGTCCGCCACGAGGGGGTCCGCCCCGAGGGCCTGCTCACTGGCCGCAGCCCGGGACGCCGGGGTTCCGAGGTCCGTCTTGCCCGCGATCTCACGGTTGAGGAGCTCATAGAAGTCCACGGCGCCGTACGAAAGCCGGGTGTGATCGAGATCTTGGGGCTGGAAGCATGTCAGGACGTGGATCGAGCGCCGGGCACGCGTCATGGCGAGCGCGAATTTCTCGCGGCCGCCCTCGGCAGAGAGCGGACCGAAGTTGTGCAGCGCCCGGCCGTGGGGCGTGCGGCCGAAGCCGGGCGAGAAGATGATGTGGTCGCGGACCAGGCCCTGTGCCCTCTCAAGGTCAACCACGCGGAACGACTCCGGCCCGCCGCCGAAGAACCCGGCAAGGGTTGGGTGGTTGGGCAGCTGGAGCCGGATGGACTCGCCGATCCGGGCAGCATGGCGCAGGCTCGCGGTAACCACCGCCAGCGATGTGCGGGAGCGCAGGCGTGCGTGTTCGAAGACCAGCTGCACCACCCGGTTGACTTCTGCCACCACGGACTCAACGCCTTCGTGGTCAGCACTGGGCAGTCCGGTCCCGTCGGGCAGGTACTCCACCGTCAGGGCCCGGTCCAGGCCAGTGGCCGCCTGCCCTTCCGGGAGCCGGCGGAGGCCGCCGTCGTAGAAGTTCTTGCTCAGCTGCAGGACCAGGTCCTCATCCACTGAGCGATAGACAAAATTCAGCCGCCAGACTGGCAATACGGCCGACAACGCCGAGTAGGCGCTTCCGACGCGCTGGTGGGGCGCGTCGCCAACGGCCAGTCGCTCCACACCCACGGTGAAGGTCCGCGCGCTGGCGATCCTGGCATCACCGAAGGCAATAACCTGCTTCGCGCGGGCTATGGACGGCAGGACTGCCTGCAGCGACGTCGCTTCAGCATCCAGGATGACCACGGCATCAAAAGACTGTTCCGCAGGCAGGAGCCCGGTCATCAGGTACGGGCTGACCGACCACACGGGGACAAGCATCGGGACGAGGTCCGGCGCCTGGGCAGTCAGCGCGGCGAGGGTCACCCGGCCGTCCTTGAGCAGGCTGCGCAGCAACTGGGCCTGGCGCGGGTGCTCGGTCAGTGCCGCCCGCCACCGCTCGGACAGGTCCCAGCGAAGCCGCGCAGCACCACTGGCGATGTGGGCGTTGTCCGCGAGCCGGTATTCGGCCTCCAGCTGCCGGAGGGCTTCGCCGTCGGACATGGCCAGATAATCATCGCCGCTGATCATGGCTTCAAGCGCGGACTGCCACCACGCCAGCTCAAGCTCGGCAGCCACGGACTCGGCGGGTACCTCGCGGTCGGCAAGGTCAGCGAGCAGTTCACCCAGTCCGTGTTCGCGCATGTTTTCCACGAGGAGCGTGCGTTCAGGGAGGGTCTTCAGGGTGTGCGTGTCCGCGACCAGCCGCTCGAGCCGTTCCATGAATTCCTCATAGCGGGCCGTAGCCAGCGAGCCGCCCGCTGTCGTGTGCAGCAGGGCCGCCCCCAGCTGGGTCAGCTCCGCGTCGAGGGCACGGTACATCACGTTCATTTCGGCCAGGCCGGAGGGAACAGCCGGATGGCGCTGCGAGGTGGCATAACCGGCCCAGAGGGCCCGCTGCTCCTGCACCAGCACCAGCGAACTGTGAAGGTCAGCAATGTGGACGCCCGGCCGGACATACTCCTTGGCCACACGGCGCAGCCGGGAACGCTGCATGGACGCCATGTCTAGGTTCCGCTCCCGGCGCCAGGCGGAGGACGCGGTGGCGGAGATCAGGTCGTTGACCGGCCGGTCGAAGATGTCCGGGGTGAACTTGTCCAGGCTTTCGCGGACAGCCACGAGCAGTTCTAGCTGCTCGCCCCATTCAGCGAAGGAGATACCCAACCGGATCTCGGCATGCTCGGCCACACCGTGCATCCGGTCGCGCAGGACCGGCAGGTTCTTGGCCACGGAGCGGGCCAGCTCCTGGGCTTCCTCGGTTTCTTTTCGGGTGAGGAGCCTGGCACCGTGCCACGGGCTGGTGGTGGACGCCCGGCTGAAGCTGCCAAGCTGTGCGGCGCGGCGCAGCCGGCCGGCCAGCTCGTTGCGGTCGCGGATACTGTCCAGCACGCTCCGCTTGAGCCGCACCGTGGTGGCGGGCGCCGGGTGGATGGAGGTCAGCTCGGCAAGCGACTGCATGGCCTGGTACGGCGAGCAACCCCAGCGCTGGCGCACGTTATGCAGGGACGCCACATGGTCCATCAGGGCGTGCCGGTGTTCGGTCAGGGTCTTGTGGAGGTTCCCCAACTGCGGTTCAAGCGATTTCTCGTTCCGCACGATGGCGCGGACCAGCTGGGTCTTGAGCTGCTGCGGAGTGGCGGTGCCGGACAGCTGAAAGAGGATCGATTCCAGGCCCAGCGATTCAAGCTGCGCCGAGACTTCATTAAGGCTGGCCCGGCGGTCACCAACAACCAGGACCGTCCGCCCCGCATCCACCAGGGCGCCGATGGTGTTGATGGCTGTCTGGGTCTGGCCGGTGCCCGGCGGTGTGCTGACCACCAGGGAGTCCCCTGCACGCGCAGCATCAACGACGTACTGCTGGTCCGGGTCGGCATCCAGCAGGAGGAATTCGTCCCTGGGGTGGCGCTGGTCAACGCTGGGAAAGCGGGACGTGTCCGGCGGGTCAACGTCAACCACTTCGCCGCCGGCTGCCTTGGCCAATGCGTTCATGAGCGGGTTGCCCTCGTTGATCCAGGGGTCGTCGAGGTTGCCGGAGAGGTCGGCAAAGGTGGACACCAGCAGGTTGTGCTGGGCTTCCGCGCCGTGGATGGGCCGGATGAGCGAAGCAAGCCGGTCCAGGACGGGCTGCGGGTCAAAACGCGCGGTGCTGTAGGCGAGGCGGGTGACGGCGTTGACGTCAAAAACGATGCCGTGGATGGTCTTCAGGAGCCGGACCAGGGCCGGGTTGATGTGCGCCTGTTCGGTGAGCTGAAGCTCGTAGTCGTCCTCGCCGGGACGGACCGTAAGCGAAATTGCGGTAAGCATGACCGGAGCGGAAACACGCTGGGGTTTGCCGCCGACGGCGGAGGTCCACACCACAGTGCCGGCGGAAAGGTACCCGGCATCAATGCCGCGGTCGTTTCCGAGTTCGAAGATCTTGGAGCGGATGTTCCGCGATGCCCGCGCCGCCACCACGTACTGCTGGTGGTCCCGGATCAGGGTGGACAGGCGGGTGCGGCGGCCCGCCATCAACTGGGCCAGCCCCGACGGGTGGGCATGCGTCAGGTCAATTGAACCCTCGGGGGTCTTGGTGAAGCGCAGCATGGTGTCTGCCCCGGTGACGGGTTTAAGCCCGGACAGCCATTTTCCAAGCTCCTCAGAACCCTCCGGGTGGCCTTGACCAACTGACACTACTGCCTTCTTTTCTGCGTTTGCACGTGACGCCCTGGACCATACCGGCATACTTTCGAGGGTAGCCGCAAAACGAGCCGGGATGAGAGACCGCAACACTGGGTCAGGCCAAATTGCGGGATTTGGCCGGATAAAAGCAATGGCCGGCCCCCGCTGGCGGGGACCGGCCACTCACACTGCTATTCCCACTCGATGGTTCCCGGCGGCTTGCTGGTTACGTCCAGCACCACCCGGTTAACGCCTTCCACCTCGTTGGTGATCCGGTTGGAGATCCGGGCCAGGAGATCGTAGGGCAGGCGGGACCAGTCGGCCGTCATCGCATCCTCGGAGGACACGGGACGAAGCACGATCGGGTGGCCGTAGGTCCGGCCGTCGCCCATCACGCCGACGCTGCGGACATCGGCAAGCAGAACCACCGGCATCTGCCATACCTCGTTGTCCAAGCCGGCCGCAGTCAGCTCGGCGCGGGCAATGGCGTCCGCCTTGCGGAGCAGGTCCAGGCGTTCCTTGGTGACCTCGCCGACGATCCGGATTCCGAGGCCGGGGCCGGGGAAGGGCTGGCGGCCGACAATTTCCTGCGGCAGCCCCAACTGGGCGCCGACGGCACGGACTTCGTCCTTGAAAAGTGCCCGCAGCGGTTCCACGAGTTCGAACTGCAGGTCCTCGGGAAGGCCGCCCACGTTGTGGTGGCTCTTGATGTTCGCTGCACCTTCACCGCCGCCGGATTCGACGACGTCGGGGTACAGCGTGCCCTGGACCAGGAACTTGATCTTCTCACCGTGGGCGGCCGCCTCGGCAATGATGGCCAGTTCGGCTTCCTCGAACGCGCGGATGAACTCGCGGCCGATGATCTTGCGCTTCGTCTCCGGATCGCTGACGCCGGCCAGGGCGGCCTGGAACCGCTCCTGCTCGTTGGCAACGTAGAGCTTGACGCCGGTAGCGGCCACGAAGTCGCGCTCCACCTGTTCGGCTTCGCCTTCGCGCAGCAGTCCGTGGTCAACAAACACACAGGTCAACTGGTCGCCGACGGCCCGCTGGACCAGTGCTGCGGCCACTGCGGAGTCCACGCCGCCGGAGAGGCCACAGATGACCCTGGCCTCGCCGACCTGCGCCCGGATGCGGTCCACCTGCTCCTCGAGGATGTTCCCCGTGGTCCAGTTGGGTTCCAGCTTGGCGCCCTTAAACAGGAAGTTCTCCAGCACCTGCTGGCCATAAGCCGAGTGCTTCACCTCCGGGTGCCACTGCACGCCGTACAGGCACTTCTCCTCGTTGGCGAAGGCAGCCACTTCGGCGCCCGCCGTGGTCGCCAGCACTTCGAAGCCTTCGGGGGCCTGGTGCACGGAGTCGCCGTGGCTCATCCACGTGTTCTGGTGCTGCGGCATGCCCTCAAGCACGGAGCGGCCCTCGCCTAGGATGGTGGTCTGGGTGGAGCCGTATTCGCGCAGGCCAGTCTTGTCGACTTTGCCGCCCAGGGCGTTGGCCATGGCCTGGAACCCGTAGCAGATGCCGAAGACCGGGATTCCGGCCTCAAAGAGGTCGGCGCCGACTGAAGGTGCGCCGTCTGCGTACACACTGGACGGGCCGCCCGACAGGATGATGGCAGCAGGGTTTTTGGCCAGGAGCTGCTCGGTGCTGTAGGTATGCGGAACCACTTCCGAATACACATTTGCTTCCCGGACGCGGCGGGCAATCAGCTGCGCGTACTGGGCACCGTAGTCAACAACCAGCACCGGCTTTTGGGAAGTCTGGGATGCAGTGGGAGTAGTCACCGTACTAGCCTACTTGGCCGCGTTGCCCTGCCGCACGTTAGAAAGCCCGCTGTGACGGAGCAGACTCCGCTTTGGCTTCGGCCGCCGGTGCTCAGTACCGCTGTGCGGCCTGCGGGTGCGCGGCGAGCTCCGCCTCGACCTCAGCGTGGAACTTCTTCTCCACGATGAAGGACAGGAACGGCACCACTCCACCCAGCGCCAGGAGGATGAGCTTCAAGAACGGCCAGCGCATCAGCGTCCACAGCCGGAAGTTGGAGATCAGGTACACCACGTACATCCAGCCGTGGACGATCAGCACACCAACGGAAACGTTGACTCCGCCCAGCACGCCCTGGGGCTCGGCGTCCGCGAAGCCCAGGACGAAGGGCTGGCCTGTGACCGCGTTGGTCCCGCCGGCGAACAGGTACTGGCCGAACGCGTACCGTGCTATCAGCTCGGCGCACAGCAGCAGCAGCATCCCGCCGGTCAGGTAGGCCAACACCTTGTAGAACTTCAGCGCCGAGCGGATCTGCGCCTCGGTACCGCCGAAGCGGCGCTTCTTGTTTTTCCCCTGCACGGAACCCGACTGGACGGCTGGTTTCGGTTCGATCATGGCTTTACCTTTTGTTGGAGCTGTTCAGATGTGGGCGGAGTGTCATGGTGGGCGTCGTCGTCGAGCTCCTCTTCGAGGTCCCGCCGGTAATCGTCCTTCACCAGGCGCCACCAGATGAAGAGGGCGAAGCCGGCGAAAACCACCCACTCCAGCGAGTAAAAGAGATTGAGCCAATTGACCTGCTGGGCGGGCGGCTGGGGGCCGATGTTCAGCGGCTTCAGGTCTCCGCCAACCGCCGCAGCGCTCACGTCGGAGCCGTCCGCCGCTTCAGCGGTGGCGGCCACAAAGCCCTGGTAACTGCTGATGTCCCAGTAATTGATGAGTTCGGCGATGGAGACGGCGGAGGCGCGTCCGGATTCCGGCGCCGTGGCCGGGAGCGGCGATTCGGAGGGCAGCAGCCGTCCGGTGAGCTGAATAGCGCCCGACGGCGGTGCGCCGGCGTCGTCGGGATCTGACACCCAGCCGCGGGCTACCGGAATCCACGTTTCGGGGGAAGCGGCCACACCGCTGAGGGCAGGAGCCCCCTTCACGGCAAAGGCGGACACCACCCAGTAGCCAGTGTTGCCGTCCTTCAAGCGGCCCGGCACCAGGACCTGTTTTGCGGGGTCATACGTGCCTTCCGCGGAGACCATCTGGTCCGACACGGATCCGGGGAAGAAGCCACCGGGCCGGAGGGTGTCCGTCAGCGCCTTGGTTTCCTCGGTGGCAGGGCTGACCGGAACCTCGGGTTGCAAGGACCGGCCAAACTGCCACTGGCTGAGCAGGACAAACACCCCCGATACTACGATCGCGAACACCAGGCCAGCGATCCACCGGGGCTTAAGGGCTGTTTTCCACACCCCTTAAAGGTACTTCGTTCCGCCGTAGAACAACTAAACGCCCTGCTTCCGGCCAGGGAACGGAGCCGCCGGGGTCACCAATTTCAGTGGTCGAAGAACACCAGGCTGGAGTTGATGAGCTCGGCGATCACTTCGGCGTCGTAGGCCCGCCGCAGTGACTCGCGGAAGGACTCCTTGGACAGGGAGCGTGCCAGCGTGGCCAGCACCTCGAGGTGGTCCGAAAACGAGCTGGCCGGGGTGGCGATCAACAGGATGACGGTGGCGGGACCGTCAGCGGCACCGAAGTCCAGCGCGTGGCCGTACTTCGTGATTCCAACAGCAATGGACGTCCGCGAGACGAATTCGCTGCGGGCGTGCGGGAGGCCGATGCCGCCCGGCAGGCCCGTGGCGAGCTGGTGTTCGCGGGCGTTGACGTGTCCAAGGAAGCCGGGGAGGTCCGTGACCCGGCCGGCCGCGAAGAGGCATTCTGCGAGTTGGGCCACCGCATCCGCCTTGTCCGTTGCCTCCAGCTCCAGCATGACCAATTCGGAGGTGGTGAGATCGGCATCGTACCGGTCAAGTAGTTCCGCCAAGGAGTGTCCCTTCAGTGAGGCGAGTGGTGATGCGCAGAGCCCTTAGCGCAACGGGACGATGTCATCCACGCCCAGGCGGGCGGCGTCAGCTGATTCGTCGTCCGGCTGCTCCTGGCTCAGCCGTTCAGCCTCAACGCGTGCAATGTAGTGCTTTATTTCACTTTCGCGCTGCACATCGCTCCAGCCAAGGACTTCGCCCATCAGTTTAGCCACTACCGGCACCGCGGACACGCCACGGTCCCACGACTCAATGGAGATGCGGGTCCGCCGGGTCAGGACGTCATGGACATGCCGGGCACCCTCATGGGTAGCGGCGTAGACAGCTTCCGCCTGCAGGTAGTCGTCGGCGCCGGGCAGCGGCTCGGCCAGTTCAGGATTCTCCTTGATGATGGCGAGCACTTCCGGGGTCATGGACCCGTACCGGTTGAGCAGGTGCTCCACCCGGGCCACATGCACGCCGGATTCGTCAGCCGTCCTGTTCCTGCGGTTCCAGGCAGCCTTGAAGCCGCTGGCCCCAAGCAGCGGGATGGTTTCGGTGCAGCTGGGCGGGACCCGCTCATCCATGGTGCGCGTGGCCTCATCCACAGCGTCCTTGGCCATCACGCGGTAAGTGGTCCATTTTCCGCCGGCCACCACCACCAGGCCCGGAACGGGGTGAGCCACCACGTGTTCGCGGGACAGCTTGGCGGTGGAGTCGTTCTCACCGGCCAGGAGCGGCCGCAGACCTGCGTAAACCCCTTCAACGTCTTCCCTGGTGAGGGGCCGCTTGAGCACCGTGTTGACGCGTTCGAGGAGGTAGTCGATGTCCTTGCTGGACGCTGCCGGGTGGGCTTTGTCCAGGTGCCAGTCAGTGTCCGTAGTACCGATAATCCAATGCCGGCCCCACGGGATCACAAACAGCACCGATTTCTCGGTCCGCAGGATCAGGCCAACGGTCGACTGGAAGCGGTCGCGCGGCACCACCAGGTGGATGCCCTTGGATGCCCGGACCTTCAGCTGGCCACGGTCGGTGACCATGGCCTGGGTTTCGTCAGTCCACACTCCGGTGGCGTTGATGACCTGCTTGGCCCGGATGTTGAAGTGCGAACCGTCCTCGTGGTTGACCACCTTGGCCCCCACCACGCGTTCCCCTTCACGGAGGAAATCCACCACGGCCATCTGGTTCACGGCATGGGCGCCATAGTGGGCTGCCGTCCGGACCAGGTTGGCCACATACTTCGCGTCATCCACCTGGCCGTCGTAGTAGCGGATTGACCCCACAAAGGCATCCTTTTTCAGGCTGGGGGCTGCCCTGAGGGTGCCCCGCCTGGAGAGGTGTTTGTGGAACGGCACGCCGCGCCGGTGCCCGTTGGAAACGGACATCAGGTCATACAGTGCGATGCCGGCGCCCACGTAGGGCCGTTCGAAGAAAGGCTTCGTGAGCGGATACAGGAATGGCACTGGCCGGGCCAGGTGCGGGGCGAGTTCAGAAAGCAGCAGCCCACGCTCCTGCAGCGCTTCCTTGACCAGCCCGAAGTCAAGCATTTCCAGATAGCGCAGGCCACCGTGGATCAGCTTCGATGACCGGGACGACGTGCCGGCTGCCCAGTCGCTGGCCTCCACGATCCCCACGCTGAGACCGCGGGTCACCGCATCCAGCGCTGCCCCCGTACCGACGATTCCGCCGCCAACAATGAGGATGTCCAGCTCATTGCCGGGCTCGGACGTCGCCCTGAGCCGGGCAATCGACGCTTCCCGCGCTGCAGGCCCCAGGGCCCCGCCTTGGTTTGGACTATTGTTCATGGAACGCCTCCCATTGCCGCTGCTGCCGGTAGTAGATCCACCCTACTTCCTAGCCGCTTAGTTGGGCAGGGCGTCCACCTGTCCTCAGTTACCGGCGTACGGTGAAACCACGACGTCGACGCGCTGGAATTCCTTCAGGTCAGAGTATCCCGTGGTGGCCATTGACCGGCGGAGGGCGCCGATCAGGTTGGACGTGCCGTTCGTGTGGTGGCCCGGCCCGAAGAGCACCTCTTCAAGAGGCCCGACGGTTCCGACGTTGGCCCGGTCCCCGCGGGGCAGTTCCAGGTGGTGGGCCTCCTGGCCCCAGTGCCAGCCCTTGCCCGGGGCCTCTTTGGCCCTGGCGAGGGCGCTGCCGAGCATCACGGCGTCGGCGCCCACGGCAATTGCCTTGACGATGTCACCCGAGGTGCCCATGCCGCCGTCGGCAATTACATGCACGTAGCGCCCACCGGATTCATCCATGTAGTCACGCCGGGCGGCGGCGACATCGGAGATGGCGGAGGCCATCGGCGAGTGGATCCCCAGTGCGCGGCGGGTGGTGGACGTGGCTCCCCCGCCGAAGCCGACCAGGACGCCGGCGGCGCCGGTCCGCATCAGGTGCAGCGCGGGCGTGTAGCCGGCCGCGCCGCCCACAATCACCGGAACGTCCAGTTCGTAAATGAACTGCTTCAGGTTAAGCGGCTCGTCGTCCTTCGAAACATGCTCGGCGGACACGGTGGTCCCGCGGATCACAAAAATGTCGACGCCGGCGGCCACCACGGTCTTGTAGTATTCCTGCGTGCGCTGCGGGGTCAGCGATCCAGCCACCGTCACGCCGGCGGCGCGGATCTCGGCGAGGCGGGAGGTGATCAGTTGCGGCTGGATGGGCGCGCGGTAGAGTTCCTGCATGCGGCCCGTCACAGTGGGGCTGTTGACCTCATCTTCGAGGGCAGCGATCTCGTCCAAAATGGGCTGCGGGTCCTCGTAGCGGGTCCAGAGACCCTCAAGGTCCAGCACGCCGAGACCCCCCAGGCGCCCCAGGGCGATGGCCGTCTCCGGGGACATGGCCGAATCCATCGGCGCCGCGATCACGGGCATTTCGAACTTGTAGGCATCGATCTGCCAGGAGACAGACACGTCCTTGGGGTCGCGGGTACGACGGTTAGGGACAATCGCAATGTCATCCAGGGAGTAGGCACGACGCCCACGCTTGCCACGGCCGATCTCGATCTCGTAAGTCACTGCTCTAGGTTATCCCAGCCGGGACCTTGGCCGCGGCTGATGGCTAGAGTGGCCGAATGGGCAAACAGTGGGTCTTCGACGGCCACATCGCGGGCATCGGCGCGCAATCCGGACTCCGGGCCGTGGTTGGAGTGTGGCAGGCCTCCCCGCTGGGACCTTTCGCCGACGTGATGGTGCAGCTCCCGTCCGGGCAGCGGATCCTGCTCGCGCCCGCCGTGGAGGTGGCGGACTTCGTCTCCGCCACCTACAGCTTTGACGTTGTGCGGGTGGTCGCAGTAGACGTTCAGCTGGGCCGGCGGAAGCTGGCCGTGAATGCCGGACCGCTGCAGATCAACGCAGAGATCGGCCGCAGGACTCCCCTGGGTTTCGCCCTCCGGGCAGTGCCGCGGCCGCTTGCTGTCCATCCAAGGTGGCTCCGGGCTGTCGACCCGCTGGCGGGCCTCCTCAGTCCCGGAGCCCGGACCTCCGGCACTGCCGGAAACGGGAGGCGTGAAACCTACGGGGTGACAGACGTCCACCGCATCAGCACTGCCGAAATTTCCTGGGAGGGCAGGAACCAGGGGACTCTCGCACCCATCCAGCCTGCCGTGACGTTCGGCTTCAGCAGCGTGCCGGCCCAGCCCAGCGTGGCCCGTGTCCGGACCACAATCGTGGCCGGGACGGGTCGCCGCTAACGCGGGCCAGGGGGCTGTGACATTCAGATCCCTTCGGCCTCTTCCACCGTCAGCTGGGACTCGAACATCCTGAAGTAGCGGCCGCGCAGCGCCACCAGCTCCTTGTGCGTGCCCTGCTCCACGATCCGGCCGTCTTCAAGCATGTAGACGATGTCAGCCTTCTCAATAGTGGCGAGCCGGTGGCTGATGGCGATGATCGTGCTGCTGCGGTCCGCGAAAAGCCGGGTGAAGATCCGGTGCTCCGCCAGCGCATCGATGGCCGACGTTGGCTCGTCCATGACCATAAAGGAGGCGCTGCGGTAAAAGTTCCTGGCCATGGCCAACCGCTGCCACTGGCCGCCGGACAACCCGCTGCCCTTCCGGCCGCGCGGGTCCTCCATCCAGTTGCTGACATGGTTGTCCAGGCCGTTGGGCAGCTTGTTGATGAACTCCAGGGCCTCGGCGTCGGCCGCAGCCCGCCGGATCCGGTCGTCATCCTGTGGCGAATCGACGTCGCCAAAGCGGATGTTGTCAGCGGCAGTGGCGAACTCGTACTTCAGGAATTCCTGGCTCAGCACCGCCAGGTGGCGGTGCCAGGAGGTGACATCGACGGCGGCGAGGTCGACGCCGTCGAGCATTACCTGCCCGGAGTCCGGGGCGTAAAGCCCCGCCAGGATCCTGATCAGGGTGGACTTTCCCGCCCCGTTCTCTCCCACGATGGCAATGTGCTGGCCCTCCCGGATGGTCATGCTGATGCCGCGGATCACCTCCAGGTCGCTGCCTGTGTAGGTGAAGCGGATGTCCCGCAGCTCCACCGTCTTGGGAGCCTGCAGCAGCGCCGGTGCGTGGTGGGAGTGCACCGGCACCGCCATAAACACTTCGTAGTCTTTGAGGTTCGCCAGGTCCTCGTCGATGGAACTCAACGAGGACACCAGGTTGTTGGCGGTGGACAGGGCGCGGCTAACGATCTGCTGGACATACAGGAACTGGCCAACCGGCTGGGCCCGGGCAATGATCTGCCCCACCACCCAGATCAGCGAGACCACCTCCGCGGCGTACTGCAGCGCGTCGGCGGCCAGCTGCCTGGGGATGTAGCGCTTCTGGAAGTCAAGGCGCCGGCGCTCGTCAGCGTCGCGCAGGCGTGAGCGGAAGTCCATCAGGTACCCCACGATGCCGTACAGGCGCATCTCGGCGATGTGCTGCGGCCGGAGCAGGTTCGTTTCGATCATCCGGCGCTGCCGGCGGGAATCCACCTGGGTGTTCCAGTGCGCGATCTGCTCCCGGGAAAGTTTGAACTGCAGGTAAACGCTCGGCACGATCGCCACGAGGACAATCACGGCGATCCACCAGCTGACCAGCAGCAGGGCCCCGACGGCCAGGATCACCGAGACCAATTGAGTGAAAATTGCGGCGATCCGGTCCAAAACCCTGGCGTAGGAATCGGAGAAGCGTTTGGCCCGGTCATACAGATCCACGGTCTGCTTATCGTCGTAGCGCCAGAACTCCAGCGCCAGAAAGCGCTCATACATCTGGTCGCCCACAATGGCGCCCACTTTGAAGCTCATGAGCTGCTGGATGTAACGGTCCACGCTGCTGAAGGCGCCCCAGAAGAGTCCCAGCGCTGCCGTGATGATGACGTACACAATGGCCTGCTGGCCCGCCGCGGCATCGCCCGCGTAGGCGGCCGCCAACGCGGTGGTGGTCAGCGCGGCGAAGAAGGTTGTCACCAGCGGCAGCACTGCCGAGATCAGCGACCCCACAACCTTCATCACGACGGCGCCCGGCGAGGCCCGGAAGCTGACGCGCAGAACCTGCGCCACGGCCCGGGCGTACGGCCTCAGGGCCAAACGTCGCCGAGCGTCGCGCTGGGGGTTCAGTTCGACGGGATGGCTTCGTTCAGGCATGGCTCCAGCCTAGTTCCCGGCACCAACGAGAACAGGCCGCGGGACAATTCCCGCGGCCTGTTTGGTGGGTGCGCCCACGCCGGCAGGGTTCCCTGGCCGAGCTGGCGAGGCGAGGGTGCCGGTGGGACTAGCGCGAACCGTAGTTCGGAGCCTCCACGGTCATCTGGATGTCGTGCGGGTGGGATTCTTTGAGGCCCGCCGGCGTGATCCGGACGAACTTGCCGCGGGACTTGAGTTCCGGGATGGTGGGGGCGCCGGTGTAGAACATGGTCTGGCGAAGGCCGCCCACCAACTGGTACGCCACCGACGCGAGCGGGCCGCGGTAGGCGACGCGGCCTTCGATGCCCTCGGGAATGAGCTTGTCATCACCGGACACATCGGCCTGGAAGTAGCGGTCCTTGGAGTAGGACGTGTTTTTGCCGCGCGACTGCATGGCACCGAGTGAGCCCATGCCGCGGTAGCTCTTGAACTGCTTGCCGTTGACGAAGATCAGCTCACCCGGGGACTCGTCGCAACCGGCCAGGAGGGAACCGAGCATCACGGTGTCGGCGCCGGCAACCAGCGCCTTGCCGATGTCGCCCGAGTACTGCAGGCCGCCGTCGGCGATCAGGGGAACGCCGGCAGGGATGGCCGCCTTGGCGGATTCGTAGATGGCGGTGATCTGCGGGACGCCCACACCGGCCACCACACGGGTGGTGCAGATCGATCCCGGGCCCACGCCCACCTTGATGCCGTCGGCACCGGCGTCGATCAGGACCTGGGCACCTTCACGGGTGGCGGCCTGGCCGCCGATGATGTCCACGTGCGCAGCCCTCGGATCAGACTTCAGGCGGCGGATCATGTCCAGCACACCCTGCGAGTGGCCGTTGGCCGTGTCAACAAACAGGGCGTCGACGCCGGCGTCGACCAGGGCCATGGCACGTTCCCAGCCGTCACCGAAGAAGCCGATGGCGGCACCCACGCGGAGCCGGCCCTCTTCGTCCTTGGTGGCCAGCGGGTACTGCTCGGCTTTGGTGAAGTCCTTGGTGGTGATGAGGCCCTTGAGCCGGCCCTGCTCGTCAACGAGCGGGAGCTTTTCGATCTTGTTGGTGGCCAGCTTGTGGGAGGCTTCCTCACGGCTGATGCCAACGTGGCCGGTGATCAGCGGCATCTTGGTCATGACGTCGCTGACCAGCCGCAGCGGGAAGTCTGCTTCGGGCACAAAGCGGGTGTCGCGGTTTGTGACAATGCCGAGCAGCCGCAGGCCCTCGTCCACAACAGGCAGGCCGGAAACCCGGTACTGCGAGCAGATCTCGTCCAGCTCAGCCAGCGTTGCCTGCGGGCCGATGGTCAGCGGGTTGGTGATCATCCCGGACTCGCTGCGCTTCACGCGGTCCACCTGGTCCGCCTGGTCCTGGATGGACAGGTTGCGGTGGATCACGCCCAGGCCACCCTGGCGTGCCATCGCAATGGCCATCCGTGATTCGGTGACCGTGTCCATGGCGGCGGACAGCAGCGGGGTGTGCACGGAGATCCGCTTGGAGATCCTCGACGACGGGTCCGCTTCGGACGGGATAACGTCCGTGTGTCCCGGGAGGAGCAGGACGTCGTCGTAGGTCAGGCCGATGAAGCCGAAAGGGTTGTGCTCGGGCTGGGTCATGAGTGCGCCTCTTACCTTGGGTATTCGTTCACGGGTAGGGGTTGCAGCTGATGACCAGCCCGTCATTACGGGACTGGTCGGTGCAGGGGCCTAATGAGTCTGTGCCGCACGCAGGGTAGCCATGCGCAAAGCGTTGAGTAAATATTAGAACCTCGCAGCCGATCCCCCTATTCCGGCAGCCGACTGTGAGCAACGGCACGCTCCCTGACCCCGCCCGCCCGGACAGGGAACCATGCAGGCATGGGCCCGCCCCCCGGGAGTCACGTCCAGCCCGTGGCGGCCAGCAGCCGCTCTTCAAACATGGGGATCATGCTTTCAACGTAGGTCCGGCTGAGGTGGTTGTCGTCCTTGTACACGTAGACGTTTCCCACCACCCCCGGGCAGCTGCCGCCGGCGCAGATGAAGTCGCTGACGTCCATCAGGTGCAGACCGTCGACCTTCCCGCGGTAGCTCTCCAGGGGTGAAGGATCGACCAGGGATTCGTTTAGCGGCGGGTTGCAGGCCGGGGAGTTCGGACCTTTGCGCTGGACACATTCGGGCATGTTGAAGGTGAACCTGGGGTTGTCCCGGATGCCGAGGATTTCGATGCCGGCGTCGGCGATCGGCTGGATTCCTTCCAGGTACGCCGGTACCTCTGTCTCAAACGGGGCTTCCTCGTGGGTCAGGGTGGCCACGGTGAAGACGGCATCCGGCCGGTGTTCGAGCACGTACGCCGCGCTGGCCCGGTTGTAGGCGTTGCATTCAGCATTCCGGGCCTCGGATTCCGCCCCAAAACGGCAGGCGGGCATCAGCAGCGTGACCAGTTCCCAGCCGCGGGCTTCCGCGATGGGGGCAAGAGCGGCCAGGTACTGCTGCGCATGGGAGTCCCCCAGCACCATGATCCGTTTGGTGGTTTCGCCGGGCGGGACAGCCTGCCGGCACCCAGCCAGAACCGGATCGGGCGTCGCGTTCGCATCGATACAGGGCGCATGGATCCCGGCCCAGTCGTGGTCCAGGACCGCCGGCGCCGGAATGATCCGCGCCGCGGGGGCCGGCGTGTCTCCGTTCCCAAACGTCAGTTGGGCCGCCCCCGGAGTCAGTTCGCGGGGCTGCGCTGCAGTGGCGGCCTCCTCCGCGGTCAGGCTGGTTTGCCAGACCGCCACGGGTCCGGCCAGGATGGCACAGCAGGCAGCAACGACGACGGCGGTGCGCCAGCTGCGTAACTGAGGCCAGCGCCATTCGCGGAGCGGCTTTTCCACAAAACGTGTGGTGAGGACGGCCAGGACGATCGAGGCGGCAACGATGGCCCCGCCCTCGCTGAGGTTGGGTGTTTCGACGCCGGTGGCGGCCAGTGCGAACACAAGTACGGGCCAGTGCCACAGATAGAGCGCGTAGGAGTTGTCGCCCAGCGAGACCAGCGGCTTCCAGCTCAGGAAGCGGTCCACGCCGAAGCGGCCGCCGCTCTGGCCGGCCACAATGATCGCTGCTGCCGCAATGGTGGGCCACAGTGCCAAGAATCCCGGGAAGGCCCGGTCCACGGTCAGCACCAGGCCGCAGGAGACCATGGCGATAAGCCCGGCCCAGCCCAGGATCAGGCGAAGCACTTTTCCGGGCTTCAGCAGCGGGAGGCTCAATGCCAGGAGCGAGCCCAGGGCGAATTCCCACAGCCTGGCCCTCGTGTCGAAGTAGGCGTACGCCTGGTTCGTGGCCGTCTGGTCAACTGAGAAAGCCAGCGATGCGGCGAGGATGGCTGCGAACACGGCTGCCGCCACGGCCCGGTAGCTGGTGTTGAACCTCCGCCGCAGGAGCCGCCACACTACAGCCGAGCCGGCGAAAACGAGAGGCCAGAGGATGAAAACCTGCCCTTGGATGGACAAGGACCAGACGTGCTGCAGCGGGCTCGCCCCGGCGTGGTCTTGGGCGTAATAGTCAACGGCGGTGTCGGCCAGCAGCCAGTTCTGCTGGTAAAGCAGCGCAGCCCAGGCCTGGTCCAGCACGGCCGGCCAGCGGCCTTGCGGGAGGACCAGCCAGGTGCCCGCGAGGACGGCGAGGATCACCACGACGGCGGCCGGCAGCAGCCGTTTGAAGAGGTGCAGCCAGTGCCGGAAAAGATTGAGCGAAGTACCGGCTTCGACCTTCCGGACAAAGGACATGGTCAGCAGGAAGGCCGAGATCAGGAGGAAGATGTCCACGCCGCCGGACACCCGGCCAAGCCACACGTGATACGTGACCACCATGAGTACAGCGAGCGCACGGAGGCCCTGCACCTCGGGACGGAAGGTGGGTTTGCGGGGGGCGCCGGTGGCGTCCGCCGGACCGCCGGGCGCAGCCTCTGTTCCCGCAATCAACACCCATGACCCCTAAAACCCGCTGGCAAAAACATCCACCCTACTTGCCTGTGACTCAGGATGGCCAATCACGGCGGGATTCAGAATGGCCTCTCAGCTGGCAGCCGGCGCGGACTCGCGGCGTGGGCCGGAAGGGTCGGGGAGCCTGAGGACGTCGAGCCCCACCACGCGCAGTTTTTGTCCAGATAATTGGCCGAAAGCGCTGTGCAATCCGCGATATCTGGACAAAAACTCGGGGGAGCCTTCGGTCTGCCCGCCGTGTCGGCAGGCGCGGGCCGGTATCAGGCGAGACGGTACGCCCGCTGCGGAACGGGCACAAGCTACGAACGCAGCAGCGCGCGCAGCGTCTGAATGGTGTCGGCCTCTGCCGCCGCTTTGTCGTCGCGGTAACGCTTGACGCGTGCGAACCGCAGGGCGATTCCGCCCGGATAGCGCGACGATTTCTGCACGCCGTCAATCGCGATCTCGACCACGGTGACGGGCTCCACCCAGACGGTGGCCGCCGTGCGGCGCACCTCGAGCTCCTGGAACCTCTCGGTCTGCCAGCGCAGCAGCGTGTCGGTGAGGCCCTTGAAGGTCTTGCCCACCATCACGTAGCCGCCCGGCACGCCGAACTCGCCGGCCGGGTCCAGGGCTCCCAGATGCAGGTTGGACAGCAGCCCGGTGCGCCGTCCAGACCCCCACTCGCAGGCGAGCACCACCAGGTCATACGTGAGTACCGGCTTCACCTTGATCCAGTTCGAACCTCGCCGACCGGCCGCGTAGGCCGATCCGACCGCCTTGACCACCACGCCTTCATGGCCGGCGGCAAGCGCATCCCGCGAGACTCTCTCAGCCACGGCCGCGTCCGCCGTAATCTCCCCAGGGATCCGGTGCTCGGGGGCAATGCGCTCGAGCACGCCGATCCGGGTCGAAAGCGGCTCGTCAAGCAGGTCGCGCCCGTCGATGTGCAGCACGTCGAAGAACCACGGATGCAGCACCGTGGCGCGCGCAGCATCCGCCCCGAACCGCGACATGGTCACCTGGAAGGGTCGCGGGCCGCCGTCCTCGTCGAGGGCGAGGGTCTCGCCGTCGAGGATCACATCGAGCACCGGCAGTCCGCGCACCACCTCCACCACCTCGGGCAGCCGGTGGGTCACCTCGGCCAGGGTGCGTGTGTAGATGCGCACATCGTCGCCGACGCGATGCACCTGGATGCGGGCGCCGTCGAGCTTGTATTCCACGGATGCCTCCCCCGTGACCTCCAGTGCCGCGCTGGCGGTCGCCGCGGTTGCGGCGAGCATGGGCTGCACGGGACGGCCGACGACGAGGCCCACCGCGTCCAGTTGGGCCGCCGTGCCGGTGATCGCCAGCAGGGCGGTCCCGCCGAGATCGCCGGAGAGCATCGCCGCACGGCGTACGGCGTCGACCGGCCGATCTGCGGCGCGGGCCACGGCATCCGTCAGCACCCCCTCCAGCGCACCGCTGCGCAGTTCCCCGAGCAGCACGCCGGCGATGAAGGCTTGTTCGCGCTCGGTGGCTGCCTCCGTGAGCAAGCGGAGCGTCGCGGCGCGCTCCGCAGCCGATCCGGCGCCCGCGGTGACAAGCAGGCGATCCAGCGCAGCGTCGAAGTCAGCCACGGTAAGACTTGGCTCGGCGGCCGGCTCCCCCATGGCTGCTGTCATGCCGCGCCAGCCGACCCCTACGCGGCCCTGTCGCGGCTTGGCGACGAGAAGGCCGACGGCGGCCGCGATGTCCCCGGGCTCAAGCCGGCGCAGCAGGTCGGCCAGCGCAGCGACCTTCGCAAGCCGGGAGCGGGTCGACGCGACGGCCGCCGTGGTTCTGACGAGCTCGTCGAGCAGCATGGCACCAGTCTGCCACGCCCGCAGACGATGGACAGCGCCGGGACGCAGTTCCAGAATGAACGCATGGGAATCATCGTCGCGAACCTGTTCATCACCCTCGACGGCGTCTACCAGGCTCCCGGCGGCCGCGAGGAAGACACCGAGGGCGATTTCGCCTTCGGCGGCTGGCAGGCGCCGGTGTCAGATGACGAGGCCGCCGCGGCCATCGGTGCCGGGATTGAAAGCATTGACGCCCTGCTTCTTGGCCGGAAGACCTACGACATCTTCGCCGCCTACTGGCCGCACCAATCAGATGACATCGGCGGCACGCTCAACCGGGTACCCAAGTTCGTCGTCTCCAGCACCCTGACCGCTCCGGGGTGGGCGGGCACTACCGTACTGCCGGACGCTGCCGCCGCGGGCCGGCTCCGGGATGAATACGACCAGGTGCACATGTTTGGCAGCGGCGTCCTTATTCGTTCACTGCTCGAGGCAGACGTGATCGACCGACTCCACCTCTGGCTCTATCCGATCACCCTCGGCCAGGGCAAGCGCCTCTTCGACCCCGGGACCATCCCCGCTTCCTTCCGCCTCGCTGAGCGGGCGCGCACCTTCCCAAAGGGCGCGGTGTCGCTGGTCTACGAGCGCACCGGCGGCGTCGAGACGCAGGAGATGGCGGTCGCCTAAGGGCCACAAAAAACCGGCCCAGCCGAAGCTGGACCGGTTCTTTGTGCTTGAGACTTTGCGCAGATGCCCTGGGCCCACGCCGTTCCCTGACCGTGGGCCCACACCGGCGAGGGGCCCAAATCGAGCGAAGCGAGATTTGGGAGCCGGTGGGGACGAAGCGAGGTAAGGGAGACGGTGGGGATTAGTGGCTGTGGCCTGCGTGCTCGTCTTGTTCAACGGGCTTTTCCACCACAAGGGTCTCGGTGGTGAGGACCAGCGCCGCGATGGAGGCTGCGTTGCGGAGGGCTGCACGGGTGACCTTGACGGGGTCGATGACACCGGCAGCGATCAGGTCTTCGTACTCGCCCGACTTGGCGTTGAAGCCGTTGTTGGTTTCGAGTTCGGCAACCTTGGCCGTGACAACGTAGCCGTCAAAGCCAGCGTTCTGGGCAATCCAGCGCAGCGGCTGGACCAGCGCGCGGCGGACAATGCCCACAGCTGCGGCGGCGTCGCCTTCGAGGGCCTTCACTGCGGGATCCTCGTCGAGGGCCTTCAGTGCGTGGATCAGCGCGGAACCGCCACCGGCCACGATGCCTTCTTCGAGGGCTGCGCGGGTGGAGGACACTGCGTCTTCGATGCGGTGCTTCTTTTCCTTCAGCTCGACCTCGGTGGCTGCGCCAACCTTGATCACGCCGATGCCGCCGGCCAGCTTGGCCAGGCGTTCCTGGAGCTTTTCCCTGTCCCAGTCGGAGTCGGTGCGGGTCAGCTCGGCGCGCAGCTGGGAAACCCGGGCTGCGACGTCTTCTGCGGAACCGGCGCCGTCAACGATGGTGGTGTTGTCCTTGGTGACCGTGATGCGGCGGGCGGTACCCAGCACCTCAAGGCCAACGGTATCCAGGCTGAGGCCCAGTTCCGCGGAGACAACCTGCGCACCGGTGAGGGTGGCGATGTCCTGCAGCATGGCCTTGCGGCGGTCGCCGAAGCCCGGAGCCTTGACGGCAACCACGTTCAGGGTGCCGCGGATACGGTTGACGATCAGGGTGGACAGTGCCTCCCCCTCGACGTCTTCGGCAATGATGAAGAGCGGCTTGGAGCTCTGCAGCGCCTTCTCCAGCAGCGGCAGGAAGTCCTGCACGGAGGAGATCTTGCCCTGGTTGATCAGGATGAGGGCGTCCTCGAGGACGGCTTCCTGACGCTCGGTGTCGGTGACGAAGTACGGGGACAGGTAGCCCTTGTCGAACTGCATGCCTTCGGTGAGGACCAGCTCAGTCTGCGTGGTGGAGGACTCCTCGATGGTGATCACACCATCCTTGCCGACCTTGCCGAACGCCTCGGCGAGGAGCTCGCCGATTTCGTCGCTCTGAGCCGAGATGGCAGCAACGTTGGCAACCTGGGTGCCTTCAACGGGGCGTGCGTTCTCGAGCAGGCGGGCAGCGACGGCTTCAACGGAAACCTCGATGCCGCGCTTGATCTGGCCCGGAGCGGCGCCAGCCGCAACATTGCGCAGGCCTTCCTTGACCAGGGCCTGGGCCAGCACGGTGGCCGTGGTGGTGCCGTCGCCGGCAACATCGTTGGTCTTGGTGGCTACTTCCTTGGCCAGCTGTGCGCCAAGGTTTTCGTACGGGTCATCAAGCTCAACTTCGCGGGCGATGGTGACGCCGTCGTTGGTAATGGTGGGTGCCCCCCACTTTTTGTCGAGGACAACGTTGCGGCCGCGGGGGCCGAGCGTCACCTTGACAGTGTTGGCGAGCTTATCGATGCCGGCTTCAAGCGACCGGCGGGCAGCGTCGTTAAACGCAAGCTGCTTTGCCATGGTTTTGTCCTTTCAAGACAGAACCCCGCGCTGCTGTTCAGTCAGGGACGGAACAGCAGCGCGGGGATCCAAAGAGTTACTTTACGACGATCGCCAGAACGTCGCGGGCGGACAGCACGAGGTACTCGTTGCCGCCGGTCTTGACTTCGGTTCCACCGTACTTGGAGTAGATAACGACGTCGCCAACGGCTACGTCGACGGGAACGCGGTTGCCATCTTCAAAGCGGCCGGGGCCGACTGCAACAACTTCGCCTTCCTGCGGCTTCTCCTGCGCGGAGTCCGGGATAACCAGGCCGGAAGCCGTGGTCTGCTCGGCTTCGAGCGGGCGGACAACAATACGATCCTCAAGAGGCTTAATAGAGACCGACACTCGGACCTCTCCTTCTACGTCAGCAAAATTCATGGACAGTTAGGCTGTGTCGCCGTGGCTGGCAAACCGTCGTCGCGGTGCCGGCAGCAGCCTGGCTGGCAGCTCTTCATGTGTTAGCACCCTCCTAGGGAGAGTGCTAATGACGACTCTATGTACTGGTTAGCACTCGGTCAAGGCGAGTGCCAGAATTATGTCCCCGGCGAACAGAATCAGCGGCCAGCAAGGTCGTCAAAATCCACGTCCTCATCGCCGTCGTCGCCGTCCTCTGCAGTGCCCCGCTTCAGATACAGCACCACCGCGCCGCCCACGGCAGCCAGCAGCGAAATCACCAGCAGGATAGTGCCGCCCACGCGTATGCCGGCGTAAAGTCCGCGGATGTCCCGGGCTTCGTCAGTGGCGTCCTGGATATCGTTGCCGCCCACGGAGTAGACAGTGGCGTTGAAAGTGTCCAGGAAGAAGATGATCACCAGCAGCGCGATGCATACGACGGCTACTGCGGATCCTGCAATCAGGGCGGGGCGGGCAATCTTCACCAGGTCCGTGCGGCTGGTTGGGGACGGTCCGGACGGCTGGGTGCCTGCGCTGTCTTCCATGCCTTCAACCCTAGCCGGAACAGGGCGCCGGCCCACCTCCACTAGGCTTGAACCCATGTCTTCAGTACCGCAGGAACAGATCGCCCCACTGCTCACGAGCGAGGGTTGGGAGCTGCTGGCATCCCTGGGGCCGTACCGCGAGGACGGGGCCTTTGAACTCAATTCGACGCTTCGCAAAGCGGGGCACTCCCCCGAACTGGTCTCCGCCGTACTCACCCAGTCCAGGCTGCGCACCAAGGCCGAGCTCAAATTTGGCGAGTTCGCCCGGAGCATGCTGTTCACCCAGGCGGGCCTTGAACAGGCAACCCGGCTCAACGTTGCGGCCCGGCACGCAGAACGGTTTGCGCAGGCCGGCATCAGCCATGTGGCGGACCTCGGCTGCGGGCTCGGTGCTGATTCCCTGGCCCTGGCATCGATGGACATCACCGTCACGGCCGTGGAGGTGGACGAAACCACGGCTGCCTGCGCCACTGTCAACCTCATCCCGTTTCCCAACGCCAAGGTGGTGCATTCGGACGCCATGACGGTTCCGCTGGAGGGGGTCGACGGCGTCTGGCTGGATCCCGCGCGCCGGGTCACCTCCACCTCGGGTACTAAACGGATCTGGGATCCCGAGGCGTTTTCGCCGCCGCTGTCTTTTGTGGAATCCCTCGCAGCCACCGGGCGCGCCGTCGGGGTCAAAATGGGTCCCGGCATGCCGCACGAGTCCGTGCCCACCGGGTGCGAGGCGCAGTGGGTTTCTGTTGGCGGCGATGTCACCGAGGTTGCCCTGTGGTTCAACTCCGTCAGGCGTCCCGGGATCCGCCGGGGCGCCTTGCTGCTCGGGCCGCAGGGAGCTGCGGAGATCACCAGCGCCGAAGACTTCGACGGCGGTCCCACCGCAGAGGTGGGTCCGGCAGAGGGCTACCTGTACGAGCCCGACGGAGCGGTGATCCGCGCGGGCATGGTTGCCGACGTTGCGCTTCAACTCGGCGGGCACCTTTTGGACGAACACATCGCCTACATCTGTGCCCCGGATCTGCTGGACACACCCTTCGCGCGGGCCTACAAGGTGCTGGAGGTGATGCCGTACAACGTTAAGGCGCTCAAGGCCTGGGTCAAGGACAACGGCGTCACGGTGCTGGACATCAAAAAACGCGGCGTCTCCGTGACCCCCGAAGAACTGCGGAAACAGCTCCTCGCCGGCACTAGGGGCGGCAGCAAGAAGGCCGGAGCCAAAACGGCCACCCTGGTCCTGACCCGCATCGGGGAGGACCGGGTAGCCATCGCGGTGGAACCCGTCTAAACCTGTTCTGCTGGCGCGTTCTACTGGGCGCGCATGAAATCCTCGGCGGCCCGCACCTGCGCGTCGGTGGGACGCACCCCCGTGTAAAGCACAAACTGCTCGAGTGCCTGGATGGTGGCCACCTCAGCGCCCGTGATCACGCGCTTTCCCGCGGCCCGCGCGGCCGTGATCAGCGGTGTCTCGGCGGGGAGTGCCACGACGTCGAACACCACCTTGGCTGCAGCGATGGCGTCCGCCGGGAAGGACAAGGAGTCGACGTCGGGGCCTCCTGCCATCCCTATGGGCGTGACGTTGATGATCAGGTCCGCCGTGCCGCCGTCGAGCGTTGCCCGCCACTGGAAGCCGTACTGCTCCGCGAGCCCCCGGCCGGTGTTCCCGTTGCGGGCGATGACGGTGACGTCGGGGAAGCCGGCGTCGCGCAATGCCGCCACGGTAGCTTTCGCCATGCCGCCGGCACCCTGGACCAATACGGAGTAGTCCGTGGGCACGGCGTTGTTCTTGAGCAGCTGTTCGATCGCCGTGTAGTCGGTGTTGTAGGCCGTGAGATGGCCGTCGGTGTTCACGACGGTGTTGACCGAGTCGATGGCTTTAGCCGAAGGATCAAGCTCGTCCACGAGGGCCATCACATCCTCTTTATAGGGCATGGACACCGCACAGCCCCGGATCCCCAGCCCGCGAACGCCGGCGATCGCCTGGGCCAGGTCGGTGGGGGCAAACGCCTTGTAGATCCAGTTCAGATCCAGCTGGTCGTAGAGGTGGTTATGGAACCGGGTCCCGTTGTTGCTGGGCCGGGCCGACAGCGAGATGCAGAGGGTCATGTCTTTATTAAGAATGGGCACCCGTCCATTTAACCCGGACTCCCCAACTGAATGGCAGATAACGCACTGAAATGGGCGAATGACGACGTTAAGTGCAAGTCAGTTGGGCGGGTTACGGGCAGCCGGTGCCCGCCGGGAAGCTTCCGACGGCAGCTGGCAGGTTCCCCGGGGCGGCCGCTTTGCCCGCCAGCACGGCGACCAACGCGTCAAAGGCGCCAGGGGTACGGCCGTAGAGCGCGATCTTCACCGGTGCGCTGGAGCCCGCCAGTGGCCAGGGCGCATCGAGCGTCACCGCGATGTCCCCTCCGGCGGGGCTTCCGCCGTAGCCGATGAGGGTCACGAGCGGGCCTTGCCCGATGGCCAACCCGGCCTTCGCTGCGGCCGCTTCGAACCTTGCCCGGTCCTGGTTGGAACCGCCGGCGATCCGGATGCCTGCCGGGGCGAGGGGCCCGGCACATTGTCCGGACAGGACCGTGACGGCTGCTGCGGAGACCCGCGCCGAGATGTCGCCGGTGCTGCCCGGGGCGGCGCCCTTGGGCCCTTGTGGGGATGACGCCGTCCGGCCGCGCCACGCCATCATGGTGGCAACCCGCGTGGCGGCCTCGTCCAGGCGCGCCGCCGGCAAGGTTCCGCCAGCCACGGCACCCACGATGGCCGCATGGGCCTGCCCGATGTCCGCCGGCATCAGCAGCAGGTCCGCGCCGGCCGCGAGCGCTGCCGGCGCAGCAGAGCCACCGGGATACTGCTGCTGGACCGCGCCCATGTTCAGGGCGTCCGTCACGGCAACGCCCTTGAAGCCCATGCCGCGGAGTGTTCCGTACGTCTGCGCTGATAACGACGCCG
Source organism: Arthrobacter sp. UYCo732 (assembly GCF_040547265.1). NCBI lineage: Bacteria > Bacillati > Actinomycetota > Actinomycetes > Micrococcales > Micrococcaceae > Arthrobacter > Arthrobacter sp. UYCo732. The sequence continues at coordinate 185,611 of NZ_JBEPPJ010000004.1, forward strand.
GCACGCCGGGTTCCAGCGCCGGCACGGCGATGTGCCCCGTCATGACAATCGGCACACCGGCGGCGATGGCTGCCCGGAACGGCTTCCAGTCACGGGCCTCGAGATCGGAGATGCCTGCAGGCTGCACCGGCAGGTTTTGATGCGAGTCGACGGTGACGGAGCCGTGGCCGGGGAAATGCTTGACGGCGGGCAGGACGCCGGCTTTCTCCATCCCTTGGGAAAACGCCACCGCGAGTTGCCCCGCCTGGTCAGGGTTTCCGGACATCGACCGTGCCCCGATGGTGGGATCCGCAGGGCCGATGGTGACGTCGGCATCGGGAGCGAAGTCCACGTTGAATCCCAGCCCAGCGAGCTCAGCGGCGAGTGCCCCGCCTGCGTCTTGGGTGACCTTCCCATCGCCGGCTGCCCCGTAGCTCAGGGGCGTGGGCCATTCGGTCAGCGGTGCGCCTAAGCGGGCCACGATCCCGCCCTCCTGGTCCACGCCGATGAGACCGGGCCATGGCCTTCCGTCAGCCCGGAAAGCCTGTGCCAGCCGGTCATTCACCGCCGCCATTGCTGCCGGGTCCGCCTGGCCGCGCGCGTCCAGCGGAATGTTGTCGCCCATAATGATGGACCCGGCCAGATGAAGTCGTTCAATGGTGGCGGCCTGGGCCTGCGGGTCGGTTCCCGCATATGCGGCCATCAGCACCTGGCCCGCCTTCTCCTCCACCGACATTGCCGCCACAGCGGCGGCTGCCACATCATGGTCCCGCTGCTCCGGGCCCCAGCCCAGCGGCCTCACCCCGGGGTCAGGTGCGGGGGCCGCGGAAGGAGGTGCCGCCGTCGGACGCTCTGATCCGGGTGGCGAGACAGATGGAGATGCGGAAGCGGAGCCTGACGGCACTGGCGATGTGGCCGGAACGGCGGTGCAGGCAGCCAACGCGGATGCGGCAGCCGCAGCCGCGAAAAAGAGGGTAATTTTGTGAATACTGTCACGGGTGCTCACGAACAAAGCCATCAAGACGATGCTACCCCTGCACTAGACTTGAACGCGGCGTGCGCCCATGGTCAACCGAACAGTTAGGGGAACGCATGAAGATTGATTTCGCTTCATCGAGGCAATCAACTCTTGGTGTGGAATGGGAACTGGCCCTGGTGGACGGCCGGACAGGCGAACTGGCATCGGTGGCAAATGAGGTCCTCCGCGGCGTGGTTGCCAGACACCCCGAGCTCAACGAAGACGACGAACACCCCCACATCAAGCAGGAACTCTTGCTGAACACGGTGGAGCTTGTGACCGGCATTTGCGAGACGGCCGGCGAAGCCAAGGAAGACCTCAGCAGGTCGCTGGCCGCTGTCCGGGAAATCACCGATCCCATGGGTGTGGAGGTCTTCTGCGCCGGCAGCCATCCGTTCAGCCCGCCGCAGCTGCAGCCGGTGACGGACAAGGCCCGCTACGCCAAGCTGATCGACCGCACCCAGTGGTGGGGCCGGCAAATGGTCATTTACGGCGTACACGTCCACGTTGGGCTGGACCGGCGCGAAAAGGCCCTGCCCGTGCTGGACGGGCTGGTGAACTACTTCCCGCATTTCCAGGCGCTCTCAGCATCAAGCCCGTTCTGGGGTGGCGAGGACACCGGCTACGCCTCGCACCGCGCCCTGATGTTCCAGCAGCTGCCGACGGCGGGCCTGCCCTTCCAGTTCCGGTCCTGGGCGGAATATGAATCCTACGTCCAGGACATGTTCACCACCGGCGTGATCGACACCCTGTCCGAGATCCGCTGGGACATCCGGCCGGTCCCCAACCTGGGCACCATCGAGATGCGCATCTGCGACGGCCTGGCCTCGCTGGAGGAAGTGGGCGCGATCGCTGCCCTCACCCAGTGCCTCGTGGACGAATTCTCCACCACGCTGGACAACGGCGGGACCATCCCCACCATGCCGCCCTGGCACATCCAGGAAAACAAATGGCGGGCCGCCCGCTACGGCATGGAAGCCATCATTATCCTCGACGCCGCCGGCAACGAGCAGCTGGTCACTGACCACCTGATGGAGACCCTGAACCGGCTGGAGCCGGTGGCGGTTAAACTCGGCTGCACCGACGAGCTGGCCGACGTCGAAAAGATCATCCGCCGGGGCGCCGGCTACCAGCGCCAGCGCCGTGTGGCCGCCGAGCACGGCGGAGACCTGCAGGCAGTGGTGCTGGACCTCGTCAAGCAGATGCGGAACGGCCCGACGGGCTAATGCAGTCCCTGCCCCGAAACGGGGCACTTCAACACGGACACGCCAGCCGCCGTCGTGATTTACGACGACGACGCCCCCAAAGTGCCCCGCGGAGTTCGCCGGGCGAACCTGCCTCAGACCTGCAGTGACACCGCGGTGACCGGCATCGAGGAGTCGGGGGCGAAGCGGATGCCGCTCGGCCCGATCCCCGCCATCACCAACTGCGCGCCCAGGGCCGCCACCATCGCTCCGTTGTCCGTACACAGTTCCAGCGGCGGAACGTGGAGCCTGATTCCGGCCGACGCGCAGCGCTGGCCGGTAAGCTCCCGCAGCCTGGAATTGGCCGCCACTCCCCCGCCCAGCAGGACGTCCTTGATGCCGTGCTCGCGGCAGGCCAGCACGGCCTTGGACGTGATCACATCCACCACCGCTTCCTGGAATGCTGCCGCGACGTCGGCAACCGGCACCTCCTCGCCGCGGGCCTCGAACTGCTCTACGCAACGGGCGACGGCGGTCTTCAGGCCGCTGAAGGACCAGTCGTAGCGGTGCTTCCCGGGTTCCTCGGCGGTGCCCATGTATTTGGATTGGCTGAGTCCGCGCGGGAACCGGATGGCTTTGGGATTGCCTGTCCGGGCCAGCCTGTCGATGGCCGGGCCGCCCGGGTAGCCAAGGCCCAGGATGCGGGCCACTTTGTCGTACGCTTCGCCGGCGGCGTCGTCGATGGTGGAGCCGAGGAGCCGGACGTCATCGGTGATGCTGTTGATTTTCAGGATCTCGGTGTGCCCGCCGGAGACTAGCAGGGCGCCGAGGTTGTCGGGCAGGCGCGGGGCACCCTGGACGCCCGCCGGCACAGCTCCCGGGCCCCCGGCCGGGGACCCGCCGTCGGGCGTTGCACGGTCCAGCAGCCCGACGCCGACGTGCGCCACCAGGTGGTTGATGGCGTACAGCGGCTTGCCGGTGGAGACGGCCAGTGCCTTCGCCGCGCAGACCCCCACCATGAGCGCGCCGGCCAGCCCGGGGCCGGAGGTAACGGCGATGGCGTCGACGTCATCCAGCTTCACGTCGGCATCGGCCAAGGCCTGCCGCAGCGTGGGGACGAAGGCGTCAAGGTGGGCGCGGGAAGCAATCTCGGGGATCACCCCGCCGAAGCGAACGTGCTCGTCCATCGAGGAGGACACGGTGTTGGTGAGCAGGGTGGTGCCGCGGACGATCCCCACGCCGGTTTCGTCGCAGGATGATTCGATGCCCAGCACCAGTGGCTGCGAGCGGTTCATGCCTGGCCTGCTTCCGTTGTGGGATTGGCGGTGGGGTCGGCTGCCGGGATGGCGCCGTCCGGCACCAGCTGCAGCCGCATGATGAAGGCGTCCACGCCGTCGCGGTAATACTTGCGGCGCACGTGGATCTGTTCGAAACCAAACCGTACGTACAGCTGCTGGGCCCGCGGATTGTCCTCACGGACCTCCAGCAGGACGTCAGCTGCCCGGCGAAGCCGCGCTTCGTCGATCAGCCGGGTCAGGAGGGCCGAACCGATTCCGCGTCCCTCGAATTCAGGCACGACGGCGATGGTCTGGACGTCAGCGATGGGCTCAATGCACATCAGGCCGGCGTAGCCCACAACGTCCCCGCCGCTTTCTGCCACGAAGTAGCGCCGGGTCTCCGGCTGGGACAGTTCCGCCAGGAACATCTGCAGCGGCCACGCGTCCGCAGGGAACAGCCGCTGTTCCAAGGCGTTGACGGCGGGCACATCCTCCAGGGTCATGTCCCGGAAGGTCAGACCATCGGTGCTAGAACGGCCGGTGCTGGACGGCGTGCTCACAGGGCCCGCTTCCGCGGCCCGGGCACCTGCGCGTCGGATTCGCGGAGGTACAGGGGTGTGGAATCCAGCAGCTGTCCGCCGGAGGCGAGCCGGGCCAGGGCGAACTGCCCGAGGTACAGCGCGTCCGGCTGTTCGTTGCTGAAGCCGGGGTCAGCGCGCAGAACGTCGCTGTACAGGCCGGCGCCAGCCCCGTAGGCAGGAAGGTCGGGGAGATCGGCGGCAGATCCCACATGCGGGCCGTCCACCAACGCAGGCAGCTGGCCCGCCGCGAGGCTGTACCGGGCCCAATAAACCTCTTTGCGCCGGGCGTCGGTGACCACCAGGAACTCGTCGGCGGCATCGGTGGATTCCGCCACTTCCAGCGCGACGGCGTCGAGGCTCATCAGCCCATAGAGCGGCTTGTCCCAGACGAAGGCGAGGGTCCGGGCAGTCGCGATCCCTGACCGCAGGCCTGTGAATGGGCCAGGGCCCACGCCCGTCACGATCGCGTCAATGTCCTGGCCTGTGACCCCGGCGGAGGTGAGGAGGTCCTCGATGCCGGGAGCCAGGACTTCGGCGTGGCTGCGGGTGTCCTCCGTCGAGAAGCTGGCCACCACGCCTTCTAGGGCGTCGTCCGAAACCAGGGCAGCGCTGGCCACGGCGGAGGTGTCGATGGCAAGAATAAGCATCAGAGTGTCCCTTCGAAGGCGCCGCCGAGGACGGGCTTGGTGCTCCAGCGGGGACCGAATCCTCGGATCGCGATGGTGCGTGGTTCGTCGTCGTCCTCGGTGTCAAAGTCCAGGGTTTCCGTGTGGCCGGGGATGGGTTCCGTGGCGCCTATGGCCTCGAACCCGATGGCGCGGAGCAGATCCACTTCGAGCCGGCTTTCGCTCAGGTGCTCCACCCGGCCGCGCCCCCATTCCACCACCGTCACCGACGAGTCCAGTGTGTTCTCAAGGTCAATGTCGTCAATTTCCGGCGCCGATCCAAGCCGGTACGCGTCCACGTGCACCAGGTCGGGGCCACCGGGACGAGGGCCGCCAGGCAGGTTGGGATGGATGCGGACCAGGACAAACGTGGGCGAAATAATGCCCGCCCGCACGCCAAGGCCCTCGCCGAGCCCCTGCGTAAACGTGGTCTTCCCGGCACCCAGCTCGCCGGTCAGCACCAGCAGATCCCCCGCCTGCAGCACCGCCCCCAACGCCGCGCCGAGCGCGTGCGTCTGGTCCGCCGTCGTGACCCTTAGCGTCTGTTCCCAGGCAGGCAGCCCAGCCGGGGTGGACACGCTCACGGCGCGACCTGCCCGGCGTCGACCTGCCCGGCGTCGGACTGTCCCGTGTTGGAACGCCCGACGGCGGGACTTTCGTTAACGAACCGGCGCGGCACCCGCGGGCTGATGCGGGTGACGATCTCGTAGTTGTTGGTGCCTGCGGCGTCCGCCCACTCGTCGGCAGTGGGCCCGCCGTCGTCGCCGTTGCCAAACAGGACCGCCTCGGCACCGAAAAGGTCCGCACCCGCGGCGCCGATGTTGCCGACGTCAATGACCATCTGGTCCATGGCGATCCGTCCCACCACAGGGTAGGTCCGGCCGGCCACCCGGACGGGGCCGCCGGTAGCAACGCGGGGCACACCGTCCGCGTAGCCGAGCGGGATCAGCGCGAGAGAGCTGGGACCGCTGGTGCGGTAACGCAGTCCGTAGGAGACGCCTTGCCCTTCCGGGACATCCTTGCACTGGGACACCAGGGTGCGCAGCGTCATCGCCGGACGGAGGCCGAGCTCGGCGGAGGTCTGGCCTTCGAAGGGCGAGAGTCCGTAGATTCCCAGCCCGACGCGGACCAGGTCGAAGTGCGTGTCGGGACGCGACAACGTGGCCGGCGTATTGGCGAGGTGGCGGACTTCCGGGTCGACGCCGGCGTCCTTGGCCACGGCGAGCACTTCCCGGAAGACAGCCAGCTGCTCGTCCGTCTCCGGCCGGTCGGGTTCATCCGCCACGGACAGGTGCGAGAAAATGCCCACCACCCGGAGGAGGCCCTCGTCCTGGTACTCCAGCGCCTCGCCCACCAGTTGGTCCCAGGACTCGAGTGTTGCACCGTTCCGGCCCAGGCCCGTGTCCACTTTAAGATGGATCCGCGCGGGACGCTCCTGGTCGCGAGCGGCAGCCACAATGCGGTCCAGTTCCCAGCCCGAGCAGCCGATGTCGACGCCGGCAGCCACCGCCGCGGCGAAGTTGCTTTCGGCGGTGTGCAGCCAGGCCAGCAGCGGCGCCTCGATGCCAGCGGCGCGCAGTGCCAGGGCTTCGGAGATGTGCGCGACGCCCAGCCAGGAGGCACCGGCTTCGAGGGCGGCCCTGGCCACCGGAACCGCGCCGTGCCCGTAGGCGTCGGCCTTCACCACGGCCATGACTTTGGCGGGCGAGGCTGCGTCCGCCAGCCGGCGGACATTGTGCCGGATGGCGTCCAGGTCGATCACGGCGGAGCGCTCGTACAGCGGATCCGTTCCTGGGGCCACACTGAAGTCACCGGTTGCTGCGGGGTAAGTCACCCTAGTGATTCTAGTGCGGGCTGTCAGGGCCGGATAATCGGTGTGCTCTCAGGCGTCGGAGAGGTGTGCGATGGTGGCGGTGGCCCGGCGCTGGGCAGCCTGCGGCACGTCGCTGATGATGTCGGCGAGGAAGCCGAAGCGGCGGAGCCACTGGCTGCTTTGGCGTTCCGGCCGGGCGTTGGCCTTCTTCCACCAGTCGGCGATGTCGCCCCAGCCCGGCGCGGCCAGCGAACCGCCCACCTCCTGCACGGCCAGGGAGGCGCAAAGGTTCGCGAAGCGGAGCCGGTTCCCCAGCGGCCAGCCCGCGAGGCTGCCCACAATGAAGGCCGCATCAAAGCAGTCGCCGGCGCCGGTGGGATCGAAAGCGGTCACCGGCAGCGACGGCACCCACTCTTCCTCCCCCGTTTCGGAGTCCACGGCCATGGCACCCTGCGGGCCGAGCGTCACCACAGCCACAGGCACCCGGTCCGCCAGGGCGTACAGCGCGGACCACGGATTGTCCTTCCCCGTAAAGGCCATGGCCTCGCGCTGGTTGGGCAGGAACGCGTGGAAGTACTGCAGGTTCTCCAGCCGGACCGCCGCCCACTCGCCGCTGGGATCCCAGCCCACGTCGCCGAACAGCTTCACGCCGCCCTGGTGCGCGGCCTTGGCCCACGGTTCAATTTCGACGCCGAGCTCGGCAATGCCCGCGAGCGCAGCGGGTGGCGGGCCAATGAGTTCGGACGCCGTCACGGGAGCCGGGTGGCCATGTGTCACCAGGGCGCGGTCCTGCTGGACGCAGAGCGAAACGGTGACCGGCGAATGCCACCCTGGCACGCGGCGGCTCAGGCTGAGGTCCACGTGTTCCTGGCCGGCGAGGATCTTCCAGTTGTAGTCACCGTAACCGTCGTCCCCAAATGCGGCAGCAAGCCCGGTTTTCAGGCCCAGCCTCGCCGCAGCAATGGCCTGGTTCGCGACTCCGCCGGGGCAGCTGCCCATACCCTCGCTCCAGATTTCCGTGCCGGGCTCGGGTGCGTGCTTCAACCCCGTGAAGATGATGTCCTGGAAAACGGTGCCTGCCAGGATGAGGTCGAAGCCGCCGTTGGACTTCGTTCGGACGGACGCGAGCGGATCGAAGCGGCGGTCCGGGTTGGCGTCCATGTCCGGCAGACTACGCCCTGCCGCCGCGCTGCGGTAGGGGCGCGGCCGCCGTCGCCCTAGACTGCTGGCTATGCGGCTCATGATTGCCGGTGGCGGCGGATTCCGCGTGCCCCTTGTCTACCGGGCGCTGTCCTCGGGCCCTTTCGCCGGGCTGGTCAGCGAACTGGTGCTGTTCGACGTCGACCCCGCCCGCCTCAGTGCCATCGCCGCGGTCCTGCGAGCCATGCCCGACGGCGGAGCTTCCGCGGGCGGTGCTTCCGCCGGGGCGGGCGCGCATGCCCGGCCGCCCGCCGTCCGCACCACCACGTCCCTGCCGGACGCACTGCGCGGGACGGACCTGGTATTCGCGGCGATCCGGCCCGGCGGCACGGCCGGCCGGATCGCCGACGAACGGGTGGCCCAGGATCTTGGCCTGCTCGGCCAGGAGACCACCGGCGCCGGCGGCATCTCCTACGCCCTGCGGACCATCCCGGAAATGCTGCACCTGGCACGGCAGATGCGGGAACTCTGCCCGGACGCGGGGCTGATCAACTTCACCAACCCCGCCGGCATGGTCACCGAGGCACTCGTGCCCATCCTGGGCCGGAAGGTCATCGGAATCTGTGATTCCGCGGGCGGGCTGGTGCACCGGGCGGCCCGGGCGGCCGGCCTGTCGCTGCCGGATGGCAGGCTCGACGGCGTGGGCTACTACGGGCTGAACCACCTGGGCTGGCTGTACCGGCTGGAGTCTGAGGGCCGCGATCTGCTGCCGGGGCTGCTCGCCGACCCGGCTGCCCTGGCCTCCTTCGAGGAAGGCCGGCTCTTTCCCCAGCCGTTCCTGGCGCAGCTCGGCGCCCTGCCCAATGAATACCTTTATTATTACTACCAACGGGACACCGCAGCCGCAGCCATGCGGGCCATGGCCGTCACCCGAGGCGAATCCATCCACCACCAGCAGGCCGAGCTGTACCCCCGGCTCGCCTCGGCAGGCACGGACGCCTACCGGCTGTGGGACGCTGCCCGGCGCTCCCGCGAGGAAGGCTACCTCGCGGAGGCGCGGACCCCTGGTGAGCAACGCGACGAAGCCGACCTCGCCGGCGGCGGCTACGAACGCGTCGCCCTGGCCGTGATGCGCGCGCTGGCGGGGGAGTCAGCCCTGGCGGGCGGCACCCAACTCATCCTCAACACACCCAACACCCTTCCGGTCAATCCCGCCGCGCCTGGAGAAGCCCCGCCGCAGCCGGCCGTCCCGGGATTGCCGGCGGATGCCGTCGTCGAGGTCCCGTGCACTGTAACGCCCGACGGCGCGGTGCCGCTTCCACAGTCGGCCCCCGGACCGGAGCAACTTGCCTTGCTGCGCCGGGTCAAGGAGGTGGAGCAGCTCACCGTCCGGGCCGCGACGCGCGGCGACCGGCAGGCCGCCGTCGACGCCTTCAGCCGGCATCCGCTGGTGGACTCACCGCATCTGGGCCCGGCGTTACTGACCGGCTACGAGCGCGTGTTCCCGGCACTGGGTGCACTGTGGCGGCAGGAGTAGTGTTTTACCGAGTGGACAACAGCCGGGGCGGACGACGCACCGGGGGCGGGAAGGGGAAGCCATGACACTGATCCGCAGGGTCGCGTTACTCTCCCTCCACACCTCCCCCATGGAACAGCCCGGTTCCGGCGACGCCGGCGGGATGAACGTCTACATCCGCGAACTGGCCTCTGCCCTGGCCGAAAGCGGGGTGGAAGTGGAGATCTTCACGCGGTCCACCTCAGCCCGGCAGCCCGCCGTCGAGCATCCCAGCCCCGGCGTCTGCGTCCACAACGTGATGGCCGGACCTGCGCGGAAAATCCCCAAGGAAGAACTGCCCGCGCTGCTGCACAGCATGGTGGCCAAGATCGACGAGATCCGCCGGGAGCAGCTGCACGGCCGGTACGACGTCATCCACTCGCATTACTGGGTGTCCGGGATCGCCGGACTGGAACTATCCGAGCTCTGGGGCGTGCCGCTGATCCACACCATGCACACGATGGCCAAGGTCAAGAACCTGCTGCTGCAGCCCGGCGAGCAGCCCGAGCCGCGGCGGCGCGAAGAGGGCGAGCACCGGATCGTCGACGGCGCGGCCCGCCTGATCGCCAACACAAGCACCGAAGCCACCGAACTTGTGTCCCATTACGGCGCCGATCCCGACCGGATCGATGTGGCGCCGCCGGGCGTGGACCTCAACACCTTCACGCCTGCCTTCCGGGCGCGGTCCCGGGCGGGGCGCGGTGTGCCGCCGGAGACGTTCCACCTGCTTTTCGCCGGCAGGATCCAGCGGCTCAAAGGACCGCAGGTCCTGCTTAAGGCCGCAGCCCTGCTGCGTAAACGGCGGCCGGAGATCGATCTGCGGCTCACCATCCTGGGGGCATTAAGCGGCAACAAAGACTTCAACCTCCGGCACCTGATCACGGAGTCCGGATTGCACGACGTCGTGACGCACCTTCCGCCGGTCAGCGCGAGTGATCTGGCGTCCTGGTTCAGGGCGGCGGACGTTGTGGCGATGCCTTCCTACAGCGAGTCGTTCGGGTTGGTGGCCATTGAGGCGCAGGCCTGCGGTACCCCCGTGGTGGGCACCCGGGTGGGTGGACTGTCCCGGGCCATCTGCCATGGCCGGACCGGGCTACTGGTGGAGGGGCACCATGCCAAAGACTGGGCGGACGCCCTCGAAGCCATGTACGACGATCCGGACACCCGCGCCGATATGGGGCGGGCCGCGGCCATCCGGGCGGAGAACCTGGGCTGGAACCGCACGGCCGCCATCACGCTGGAGACCTACCACACCGCCGTCGAGCAGCAACTGGCAAGCCGGCTGGCCCCCGCCGTTCCCGGTCTCGCTGCTGCGGCGGCCGCAGCTGTCGCGGCACCCTAAGGAGCTCGAATGACTGGCCTGATTCCCCTGACTGACCTCGAGATCGCACGGCAGGCCACCATCAGGCCCATCGGCGACATTGCGGCCGCGGCAGGCATCAACGCCGAAGCCTTGGAACTTTACGGCCGGTACAAGGCCAAGGTTGATCCGTCGCTCCTCACGGCACCGGCGCCCGCGGGGAAGGTGGTGCTCGTGTCCGCGATGTCGCCCACCCCGGCCGGGGAGGGCAAGTCCACCACCACCGTGGGGCTGGCCGATTCGCTGGCCAGGGCTGGCCACAGGGTCATGATCGCGCTGCGGGAACCGTCGCTCGGGCCCGTCCTGGGGATGAAGGGCGGCGCCACCGGGGGCGGCTACTCGCAGGTGCTGCCGATGGACGAGATCAACCTGCATTTCACGGGTGACTTCCACGCCGTCACCTCGGCGAATAACGCCCTGATGGCGCTCGTGGACAACCACATCTACCAGGGCAACGAGCTGAACATCGATCCCCGTCGGATGACGTTCAAGCGAGTGCTGGATATGAATGACAGGTCACTGCGCGAGGTGATCATCGGCCTGGGCGGGCCCACGCAGGGTGTGCCGCGGCAGGACGGCTTCGACATCACGGTGGCCTCGGAAATCATGGCCGTCTTCTGCCTGGCCACGGATCTGGCCGACCTCCGCGAGCGGCTGGGCCGGATCACGTTCGGCTACACCTATGCCAGGGTTCCGGTCACCGTGGCAGACCTCGGCGTCCAGGGCGCGCTGACCCTGCTCCTGAAGGAAGCCATCAAGCCGAACCTGGTGCAGACCATCGCCGGCACGCCCGCCCTGGTGCACGGCGGTCCGTTCGCCAACATCGCGCACGGCTGCAACTCGCTGATCGCCACCCAGACCGCCCGGCGGCTCGCGGACATCGTGGTCACGGAGGCAGGCTTCGGCGCCGACCTGGGCGCGGAAAAGTACATGGACATCAAGGCACGGATGGCTGACGTGGCGCCGTCCGCCGTCGTGGTTGTAGCCACCGTCCGCGCGCTGAAGATGCACGGCGGCGTGCCCAAGGACCGGCTCACGGAGCCTGACCTCGACGCGCTGCAGGCGGGCGTCGCAAATCTCCGGCGGCACGTGCACAACGTGGAGAAGTTCGGGGTGGCGCCGGTGGTGGCCATCAACAGGTTCTCGTCCGACACTGATGAGGAACTGAACTGGCTGCTGGAGTGGTGCGCCGCCGAAGGTGTGCAGGCGGCGGTTGCCGATGTTTGGGGACGTGGCGGCGGCGGGGACGGCGGCGACGAACTGGCCGCGAGAGTCGCTGCGGCGGTTGTGGCGCCCAACAGCTTCAAGCACCTGTATCCGCTTGACCTGCCTGTGGAGGAGAAGATCCGGACCATCGCGCAGGAGATCTACGGCGCCGACGGCGTGGACTTCTCCGTCCCGGCCCTGAAACGCCTCGCTGACATTGAGAAGAACGGCTGGCAGGGGCTGCCGGTCTGCATGGCCAAGACCCAGTACTCCTTCACCGACGACGCCTCCCGCCTCGGCGCCCCCAAGGGATTCACCATCCACGTCCGCGACCTCATCCCCAAGACGGGGGCAGGCTTCATCGTGGCGCTCACCGGCGCTGTCATGACCATGCCAGGACTGCCCGTCAGCCCGGCTGCCATGCGCATGGACGTGGACGACGCCGGCAACCCCGTAGGCCTCTCCTAAGCCCGCCCGCAGACGCTGACTCACAACCAGCTTGACGTAGAGGGGTTTTTCACCAACGCTCTCTCACTTAACGCGGGTTCCCACGTCGAAGTGGTCGGCGCCCTGGCACCGAAGGCGGACATCCTGGTCTACTTCGCCCCGAACACCGACGCCGGCTTCCTCGACGCGATTATCAACGCCTCCCACGCGACCCCGGCACCTGCCTCCATTAGCATCAGCTGGGGCCAGAACGAGGACGCCTGGACCGCCCAGGCACGGACTGCGTTCGACCAGGCCCTGGCCGACGCCACGGCACTGGGCGTGACCGTCACGGCAGCGGCCGGCGACAACGGCAGCACCGACGGGGTAACAGACGGCAAAGACCACGCGGATTTTTCCGGCCTCCAGCCCGCACGTACTGGCGTGCGGCGGCACACAAACCTGCTCCGAAGCCCACACCAGGGAGTCATGGCCGCGGCCGGCTGGGATCCCTGCACCGGGCTCGGCAACCCCGACGGGACGGCCCTGCTCGCGGCGATCAAATCGGGCTTCTAAGCCTGCGGCCCGGGGCATTGGTTTACCGAGCGAAAGAATTTGCTAAGCATGCTTGCCTTGTGTCCTGTTCCTGTCGCTATTTAGAATGTGAGAGGCATTTCCGTCCACGCCACATATACGAAGGAGACTCTCATGTTGCTCTGGATAGCCGTCGTTATCGCTGTTCTCTGGCTTCTTGGCCTGCTCGCCAACATCGGCGGCGGGTTCATTCACCTGCTTTTAGTCGTTGCCGTGGTCATCCTGATCTTCCACTTCGTCCGTGGCAGGTCCCGCGCCTAAACAGGTCGCAGTACGGCGGCGAACGTCACCTCCTCGAGGCCCGGATCCGTCGCGCTGGGAGACGATACCGGCCCACCCGGCCGCCCCGCTTGCGCGAAACATAGATCACCACGGTGCTCAGCACAACGAGCCCGCCAGCGGAGACCGCTGCGGCGAGGTTTCTGGCGAGCAGGTCACGAAGGGCGCGCCCCGGCACGTAAACGGCAAAACCGAAGGCCACGGCAATGCCGATGTGGCTGCCCACCCTGTTTCCGAGGTGCGATCGGATATCGCGGCGGATGTCACTGACGAGGGCCAGCCACGCCATCCACCGGTACCAGAACTGCGCTTAAACCATGACGCTCCCCCACCGAAGTGAGGGAGCGTCTGGTAAAAACCCAGGCTCCGTGAGAGAGCGTCCGGGGTGCGGCGAGGGTTAGCGCTCCAGGTCACCACGGATGAAGGCCTCAACCTTTTCACGGGCGAGGTCGTCGTTGAACTGCTCCGGCGGGGATTTCATGAAGTAGCTCGAGGCGGAGAGCAGCGGGCCGCCGATGCCGCGGTCCAGGCCGATCTTGGCGGCGCGGATGGCGTCGATGATTACGCCGGCGGAGTTGGGTGAGTCCCAGACCTCCAGCTTGTATTCCAGGGACACGGGGGCGTCGCCGAAGTTGCGGCCTTCGAGGCGGACGAAAGCCCACTTGCGGTCGTCCAGCCACTGGACGTAGTCGGACGGGCCGATGTGGACGTCGCGGGGCGCGATGTCGGCCTCAACGTTGGACGTCACGGCCTGGGTCTTGGAGATCTTCTTGGACTCGAGGCGGTCGCGCTCAAGCATGTTCTTGAAGTCCATGTTGCCGCCGACGTTCAGCTGGTAGGTGCGGTCCAGCGTGACGCCGCGGTCTTCGAAGAGCTTGGCCATGACACGGTGCGTGATGGTGGCACCGATCTGGCTCTTGATGTCATCGCCCACGATCGGGACACCGGCAGCGGTGAACTTGTCAGCCCAGGCCTTGGTGCCGGCGAGGAAAACGGGGAGGGCGTTGACGAAGGCAACACCGGCGTCAATGGCAGCCTGCGCGTAGAACTCGGCCGCTTCCTGGGACCCGACGGGCAGGTAGCAGACCATAACGTCAGCCTTGGCGTCCTTGAGGGCCTGGACAATGTCCACGGGCTCTTCGGTGGACTGCTCGATGGTCTCGAGGTAGTACCTGCCGAGGCCGTCAAGGGTATGGCCGCGCTGGACGGTCACGCCGGTGGGCGGAACGTCGGCGATCTTGATGGTGTTGTTCTCGCTGGCCAGGATGGCATCGGCGAGGTCAACACCCACCTTCTTGCCGTCCACATCAAAGGCGGCAACAAACTGGACATCATTGACGTGGTACTTGCCGAACTCCACGTGCATCAGACCCGGGATCGTGGCCTGGGGATCGGCGTCGCGGTAGTACTGCACACCCTGGACGAGCGAGGCGGCGCAGTTACCTACACCAACAATGGCAACACGAATCGGATTTGCAGACACGGAACTCCTTTGAAGACAACCTCAGCCGCCAGGACGGTCAACACCGGAAAATACGACGGCGGCGTGCTGGCAGTGCGCCAATCGGCGCTTTATCATCTTACCCAACCAAGCAGGGGCCTGGATTGTTCCCGGCCCCTGCTTGCCGGAGCATCATAAAGATTACTTCTGCTTCCAGAGGTTGATGTCGGATTCCACCGCGAACTCGTCGATGGCAGACAGTTCGTCGTCCCCGAAGTGGAGGTTGTTGACGGCAGCGAGGCTGTCTTCCAACTGCCGGACGCTGGACGCGCCGACCAGTGCTGAGGTCACGGCGGACCCTTTGCCCTGTTCTCGGAGGATCCAGGCGATCGCCATTTGTGCGAGGGTCTGGCCCCGGCCCTCGGCAATCCGGTGGAGCCCGCGCACCCGGTCCAGATTTTCGTCCGTGATCATGCGTTCGTCCAGCGACTTGTCCTGCGCTGCCCGCGAATCCGCGGGGATACCGTCGAGGTAGCGGCTGGTCAGCATCCCCTGGGCGAGCGGTGAGAAGGCGATGGACCCCGCCCCCACCTGTTCAAGTGCCTCGTACAGGTTAGGCGAGTCGTTTTCGGTCCAGCGGTTCAGCATGGAGTAGCTCGGTTGGTGTAGCAGCAGCGGCGTACCCAGTTCCTTGAGGATCCGGGCCGCCTCGAGGGTCTGCTCCGGGGTGTAGGAAGAAATGCCGGCGTAGAGCGCCTTGCCGGACCGGACGGCATGGTCCAGGGCGCCCATCGTCTCTTCCAGCGGCGTTTCCGGGTCCGGACGGTGGCTGTAGAAGATGTCCACATAGTCCAGGCCCATGCGCGTCAGCGACTGATCCAGGCTGGCCAGCAGGTATTTGCGGGAGCCCCAGTTGCCGTACGGCCCGGGCCACATGTCATAGCCGGCCTTGCTGGAGATGATGAGTTCGTCCCGGTACGGCCTGAAGTCATCGGCAAAGTGGCGGCCAAAGTTGGTCTCGGCTGTGCCGTAGGGCGGCCCGTAGTTGTTGGCGAGGTCGAAGTGGGTGACGCCGAGGTCGAAGGCACGGCGCAGGATGTCGCGCTGCACGTCGAACGGTTTGTCGTCACCGAAGTTGTGCCAAAGTCCCAGTGAGATGGCCGGGAGCTTCAGGCCGCTGCGTCCGACGCGGCGGTAGGGCATGGATTCATAGCGGTTTTCCGCGGCTGAATAAGTCATGCGTTCCATCCTGCCATCTGTGACGCACGCGACAGGACCTCGGTCCGCCAATCACGTGGAAATCAAGGCGTTCCGGGCCGTCTCGTACGCAGCAGTCGACAGGTATTTGGAGTGAGTCGCGACTTCCTCCATGTAACCGCTGGGCTCGATCTCCTCAGCAATGCGGTCCCGCTGCCCCGGGCCGGTGCAGAAGGAGTCGATGGGAAAGCCCAAATAGTCGGTGCGCCGCCAGATATTGATCCAGTGATCCTCGCCTCGCGTGGGTTCCTCATTGCCCCAGTCCCCGTTGAGCAGGGACGCGAGTGAGTATTTTTCGTACGCGGTAACCTGCGGGTGGTTGGACAGGGCGAAATCCCGGGCGACCTGTCGTGTCCACGGATCTGCTGCGCCTAATGCGGGGCCCAAGGAGGGCGCTGTACTGAGCACGGCAGGACCCAGCAACTCGGGAAAGAACCGCCCAAAGTAGGACCGGAGCTGTACTCCGTAAGTGAGGAGTCGGATCCGCGTAAAGTCTAGGTCCGGCGACGTTGCCTTCAGATGAAACAAAGCAGCAATGGCTAGAACAGCGCCGAGGCTGTGTGCCGAAAGCACTATCTGGGCGCCCATTCGGTTTGCCGGCCGTATCCATTCAGCCATCCTGTCGCTGAGTTCCGGTACTACCCGTTCGCCGTAGCAAGGCGGCGCAAATGGATGCGCCGCCCGGGGAAGAAAACAGATGATGTCCCAAATGAGCGACAGCGGCCGGTCCTTGGACGAGGCCGCGTTTCCAATGGCGAGGCCCAGCACAAGGATTGCACCCGCCACAACCCCCCCAGCCTGCAAGTTTCAGGTCCACGAATGCGGCAAGGTCATAGAGCCATGCGTGCAGTGCAGAATCGCTGACTGTGCGGCTTCGAGCCGTGCTGGCGGCCAGGCTGACGGTCACGGCCAACCACACAAGGAGTACCACGATCCAGATGGCAGGTTCACCGCGCTGGGCCAAGGATGACCATCTCTGCTTGTCTGCCACCCTTTGCAGGCGCGGTTCAAGCGATTCGGGCGCCCTGCGGGGTTTAAATTCTCCGGGCTCGCCAGGAGGCATCCCAAGGCCAGAGTCATAGGCTCGCGGGTAAGCAATAATATGGCGTTTGAACAAATTGACGCCGGCCCAGAGGACAACCACCACGGAAGCAACCACGATGGCTACCAGCAGGACACCCGCAAACATCCGGTATGACGTCGGGACAGTTAACTCTCCCAGCGCGGTGCTCTCGGTCACCGATCGCCACACCGGATTTTGCTCCAGAACTTGGCTGATTATTCGCGGACTCCTCAGGAACTCGGCCACTCCCACCACAAGGCTCCCGCTGAGGAAAGACGCAAACATGACCGCCAGGAACATGAATACCCCTGGTCCAAAGCCGAACCATCCTTCGTGTTCGAAATCGGCAAGGCTTCGCCGGCGCACTTGGACGATGTCTACGGCCAGAACAAGCCCGGCGCCCAGTGGCAGTAGGAGGATGAGGTCGGTTGCCGGGATGAGCGACCATGCCAGCAGGGATACGGTGGAAATGGAGATCAATACGAACGCCCTGGCCGCCGGCACCCCTGAACGCGTAACGGCAGCCGAAAGGCTCAAGATGGTCAACAGCGCCAGCAACACAAGAGGCGCCGCACGAGTGCCCGAGAAACCCCTGGTAACGAAAGCATCCGGGGTCGCGAAATAAGCCACGCTGAGTGTTCCGGCCAAATGCAGGACGACGGCCACCATGACTAAGGCCGCGGCCCGCTTTCGCCGGAGCGCAGTTGAGACTGGTGCGCGGACCTCCGATGACCACGCCACCACAATGACCGCGACCATCAGCAGCAGAACGCCGCCTGTGACGAGGAGCGCCATCTCGACTGTGCGTTCCCCGGCGCGGCGCAACGGTTCCGTGAGGCAGACGAGGTCGAACGACCGGCCTGGGTCACCGCAGACGGGGGACCGCAGGGCTGCGACCGCATCCGCATTAATCAGCAGCGCGACGAATGCGAAGCATGCCGCGATGTGAAGGACTCCTGTGGACGAAGAAACAAACCTTCGATCCCAGAACCCGGAGGCGGCCAGAATGGGAAGTTTGACGGCGCCGGCTGCAGCTTCCACGGAGCTGCGGGCTTCGAGTCGAAGTGTACGTCTTCGGTACTTGGCGTTGGACAAAAGGGAAATGGTGAACAGGAGTCCCATTCCCAGCAACGGCACTGAGGCCATAACGGTATGGCGCTGCCCCCGGGTCAGGTTCCGAAGTAGGTCAGCAGGGCCAGGAAGTTGGCTGCATACCGACACCCCTGGCACACCCTCAAGGTGGCGGAAGCACTGCACCGCCAGCAGGTCGAAGGCCACCGTGCACAGCGCTGCGGTGTAGAACACACTTAGAAGCAGGGCGAACAGCCGTACCGTTCCCGCCCCGTTTCCTGCGGCGAGTTGGCTGCCTCCCTTGGGACCGTCCTTTTGTAGTCTGCGCGCCCAGTAGGCCGCATTCGCAAGACCAAATGGCAAGAGCAGAAACCATGCCAGATTGCTTGCAACGACCCCGACCTTGCCAAAAATGCTGGCAACCGGCGAATTACGAGCCAATTTCCCCCAGCTGTAGGCCTCCACGAGGGTCGGTCCGGGAGAGGGTGCCTTTGCAGTAAAGAAACCGCCGAGCTCGTCGCCCTGGACCCGGTCAACGTCTGCGACTTCGCACTGGAGGAGCTCGTGCGGCGGCGTATTGCGGATGCCATGGATCCGCAGTTCAAGCGTGGCCGGGACCTTCGGCGTGCCATCCACACTGTCACCCATGACGGCCTCCATCGCCCGCACCATGCCGCCGAGCCGTACATCACGGCTGGCCAGTAAGCGCATGGTACGCCCGGGTAACTCCAGTGTCTACGTCAACTCGAGGCTACTTCTCTCCCACTGGTCAGAACCGCCCCACTGTGTGCCGCCAGCAGAAACGAATCGCCCTCTGCGCCGGAGGTTTCTTCGGTGGACAGCAGCAGCGTTCCCCGCGCACCAGCCAAACGCACAGAAGAAGAGCTGAAGTTCAGCAGCACCTCCACGGACCCCCGGCGGAAACGCAGCCAGCAGGCGTCGTCGTCGAACTCAACGTGGGTCTCGGCGAAGCCCAGCCCGGCCAGGTCCGGGTAAGCGCGGCGAAGCGCCGTCAGCGACCGGTAGAGCGACAGGAGCCGCGCATGGTCGCCCGTGGTTGCCTCAGTCCAGTCGAGTTTGGAGCGGCGGAACGTTTCGGGATCCTGCGGATCGGGCACGACGGCGGGATCCCACCCCATGCGTTCGAACTCACGGATCCGGCCCTCCGCCGTCGCCTTGCCAAGCTCAGGCTCGGGGTGCGAGGTGAAGAACTGCCACGGAGTGGTGGCGCCGTATTCCTCGCCCATAAACAGCATGGGCGTGAACGGCGAGGTCAGCGTCAGCACCGCAGCCACGGCCAACGGCCCGTACGGAAGGAACTGCGACAGCCTGTCCCCCGTTGCCCGATTGCCGATCTGGTCGTGGTTCTGGTTGCACACCACCAGGGCGGCGGGGTGAACCAGGGAGGTGTTGATGGGACGGCCGTGATGGCGTCCGCGGAAGCTGGAGTAGCTGCCATCGTGCAGAAACCCGTCGCTGAGGACCTTGGCCAGCACGGCCAGGGACACGAAGTCGCCGTAATAGCCCGCGGTTTCCCCGCTGACGTTGACGTGCACCGCATGGTGGAAGTCGTCGCTCCACTGCCCGGCAAGGCCGTAGCCGTTGGCGTCCCGCGGATAGAGCAGCCGCGGGTTGTTCAGGTCCGATTCGGCGATGAGGGTCTTGGGCAAACCGGTCTCCGCGGCAATCGCGTCGCCCAGCGCCCCAAGTTCCTCCAGGAGATGCACCGCGCGCTCGTCCCGCAGCGCATGGACCGCATCCAGGCGCAGGCCGTCCACGTGGTAGTCGCGCAGCCACAGGGCGGCGTTGGCCAGGATGTATTCACGCACGACGTCGGAGCCTGGGGCGTCGAGGTTGACCGAGTCCCCCCACGTATTGGCATCGCCGTGCTTGAGGTACGGGCCGAACCGGGACAGATAGTTGCCACTGGGGCCCAGGTGGTTGTAGACAACGTCCTGGATCACGCCCATGCCGGATGCGTGGGCGGCGTCCACAAACCGCTGGTAAGCGGCCGGCCCGCCGTAGCCTTCGTGGACCGCAAACCACTGGACGCCGTCGTACCCCCAGTTGTGGGTGCCGTTGAACCCGTTGACCGGCAGCAGCTCCACAAAATCGACGCCGAGGTCCGCCAGGTAGCCAAGCTTGCCGGCCGCCGCGTCCAGAGTGCCCTCCGGCGTGAAGGTTCCCACATGGAGTTCGTAGATGACCGAGCCGCGCAGTTCCTTCCCGGCCCATCCAGCGTCCTGCCAGTTGTGGGAGCCGGGATCATACGTGCAGGACAGGGCATGGACGCCGTCCGGGAGGCGGCGGGACCGGGGGTCCGGCAGCGGGTGGGTGTCGCCGTCGAGCAGGTAGCCGTAGGTTACGTCGGCGTCCCCGGGGGCGTCCGGCGCGGACCACCAGCCGTCTGCACCGGGGGCTCCGGCCACCTGTTTCATAGCGTACTGCTGCCCGTTAGCGAGCAGCGAAACCGCCGCAACGTCCGGCGCCCAGACGTCGAACCGGCCGGAACCGTGGTGCGTCAGGCTCATGCGTTCTCTCCGTTCACGGGCACCAGCAACGCCACAGGGTAGGTCTGGAGGATGCCGGCCACCGGCACCTGGCCGGGACCGTATGTCCGGCCTGTGAGTTGGTCCCGCAGAGCGCTGGAAAGTTCGACGGCGGTGTCCCGCCATCCGCCGGCACGTTCCAGTCCGAAGGGAAGCCGGGTGGCGAACGTCAGTGCGCCGCCGCGGTCGAAGGCCACCAGGTGGTCGGCGGCTGCCCCGGACGCCGCCAAGGGCTCGTAACCCCGGAACAGGTCCGGCCGGTCCCGGCGGAGACGCAGCGCCCGGGATGTCACCAGCAGTTTGACGGCCTCGTCTTGGAAGTCCGCGGGACGAGCGCCGCCGTCCAGCCCCGCCAGGGCGGCAACACGGCGGTCGAAATCAACCGGGCGCCGATTGTCGGGGTCTGCCAGCGAACGGTCCCAGAATTCCGTACCCTGGTAAACGTCCGGGACCCCCGGCATGGTCAGCTGGAGCAGCTTCAGCGAGAGCGAGTTGACCGCGCAGTAAGGAGCCAGGGAGTCCACGAACCCGGTGACCAGGGCGTTGACGGCGTCGTCGTCGAAAACCGCGTCCACGGCCTTCATCAACGCGGCTTCGAAGGTGGTGTCCGGGTCCGTCCACGTGGTGGAGTTCCCGGCTTCCCGGGCAGCCTTTTCGGCGTAGCCGCGCAGCCGTTCCCGGCTGGCGGGCCAGGCCCCCACCACCGCCTGCCACAGCAACGCGGACAACGGACCGTCAGGCAACGGCGCGGCCGCACGCAGCGCCGTCAGCAGCTCTGCCCACTCCGGCACCCGCTCGGCGATCACCGAAATCCGCGCCCGGGTGTCCTCGCTGCGCTTGGTGTCGTGGGTGGTCAGGGTGGTCATGGACAGCGGCAGGGTGGCCTGCCTCTCCGCCATCCGCTGGTGGAACTCGTCGGTTGTTAACGAGAAGTGGGCCGGGTCAGCGCCCACCTCCGTGAGCGTTCCCAGCCGGGTGTAGCGATAGAAGGCAGTGTCCTCGACACCCTTGGCCATCACCATCCCGGAGGTCTGCTGGAACCGGCGGCCCAGTTCCGTTTCCGGTTTCAGCAGCAGGGGCAGGAGGACGTCCAACGCGTCGGCCAGGTCCGGGCGCGACTCCGCCGCTGCCACGCAGGCGCCGCGGAGCACGTCCTCGCCGGTAGGCAGGTAGGTGCGGTACACCGGGAAGGCCGCGATGACCTGCGCCAGCGCATCGGCCGAGCTGTCGGCAGACAGGCCCGCATCGGAAGGCACCAGACGAGCCAGCCGCAGGATTTCGGAGCGCAGCATGCCGTCCGCCACGGCCCGCTTGGTCCCAAGGATCATGGCCGCATAGTCCGCCAATTCCCCGGACCGCAGCTGTGCATCCAGCGCGTCCAAACCAGCCTCCCCCGCCGGATCCACCAGGACACGGTCCAGGTCGGCCAGGGCGTCATATCCGGTAGTGCCTTCGCAGGCGAATTCCGGCGGCAACTCCTCCCCCGGTTCCAGGATCTTCTCCACCAGGACGTACGCCCCGCCGCTGAGTTCCTTCAGCCGGTGCGAGTAGCCCACCGGATCGGCCAGGCCGTCAGGATGGTCCACGCGCAGCCCGTCCACCAGGCCTTCAGTAAACCAGCGGTGCACTTCGGCATGCGCCTGATCGAAAACCCAGGGGTCTTCCACACGGATGCCCGCCAGACTGTTGACGGCGAAGAACCGCCGATAGTTCAGCTCGCTGTCCGCCCGGCGCCAGGAGATCAGTTCGTAGTGCTGCCGGTCATGCACAGCCTGCGGCGAATCGCCCTCGGTGTAGGAGCCGACTGCCAGTGGAAAGCGGTGATCGTAATAGCGCAGTTCACCGTCCCTGATTTCCAGCCGGGCAACGTCGTCATCGCTGCCCAGCACCGGAATCCGGAGCCGTCCGCCGCCAAAGTCCCAGTCGACGTCGAACGCTGCCGCGTAGGGCGAGCCGCGGCCCTCCTGCAGCAGCGACCACCACCACGGGTTCTGCACGGGCGTGGCTACGCCTACGTGGTTGGGAACGATGTCCACCAGCACCCCCATGCCGTGGGCACGCGCAGCCTCGGAGAGTGCCAGCAGGCCCTCGGGCCCGCCGCGCTCGGGATCAACCGCCGACGGATCCGTCACGTCATAGCCGTGGTCAGAACCTTGCGCGGCCGTCAGGATGGGCGAGAGATACACCCAGTCAACGCCCAGTGATTTCAGGTACGGAACCGTGGCGGCCGCATCAAACAGCGTGAAGCTGCTCCGGATCTGGAGCCGGTAGGTGGACGCCGGGACCTTCACTTGGCTGCCCCCTCTGGCGTGCTGACCTTCTTCGTTTTCTTGGGTTCCGGCACGGTTGGCGTGCTCAGGGCGGCGGTTTCCGCGGTAGAGGTCTGCGACAGGGCTGCGAGCGACGCGGCCACGGAGTGGTCCGGTTCCGTCTCCTCCACCGTGTGGGCGCGGAGCACCACCAGGGACTTGGCATCCACCGGCAAGGCCTCACCGGCTTTGACGGGTTCCGTGTCGGCATTGTGGCCCGCGGTGTCGATGATGATGTCCCATGCCGGCGCGTACTCGTCATTCGGAAGAGTGAACTCAACCATGTCGTCATGGGCATTGAAGTAGAGAAGGAAGTTCACGTCCGTGATCCGGCGGCCGCGGAGGTCCTTGCCCTGGATGCCGTCGCCGTTGAGGAACACACCAACTGAGCGGCCGAAACCACTGTCCCAGTCTTCAGGCTTCATGGTGTCGCCGCCGACGTCCAGCCATGCGATGTCGGGCAGACGTTCGCCTTCGCCCCGCAGGACGGGGCGGCCGTCAAAGAACCTGCTCCGGCGGAACGTGGGGTGCTTGGCACGGAGCGCGTTGACGGCCGCCGTGAATTCAATCAGTGGCTGGTCGATGTTCTCCCAGTTGATCCAGGTCAGCTCCGAATCCTGGCAGTAGCCGTTGTTGTTGCCCTGCTGCGTGCGTCCCAGTTCGTCACCGTGGAGCAGCATGGGCACGCCCTGGGAGAGCAGAAGGGAGGCGATGAAGTTCCGCTGCTGGCGGGCGCGCATGCCCAGGACAGCAGGATCGTCGGTGGGGCCCTCGGCGCCGCAGTTCCACGAACGGTTGTGGGATTCGCCGTCGTTGTTGTCCTCGCCGTTGGCGTCGTTGTGCTTCTCGTTGTAGGAGACCAGGTCCGCAAGCGTGAAGCCGTCGTGCGCGGTGACGAAGTTGATCGAAGCTACCGGGCGGCGGCCGGAATGCTCATACAGGTCAGCGGAGCCGGTAATGCGGGAAGCGAATTCGCCCAGCGTGGCCGGTTCGCCGCGCCAGAAGTCCCGGACGGTGTCGCGGTACTTGCCGTTCCACTCGGTCCACTGCGGCGGGAAGTTGCCCACCTGGTAGCCGCCGGGGCCAACGTCCCAGGGCTCGGCAATCAGTTTGACCTGGGAAACCACCGGATCCTGCTGGATGAGTTCGAAGAACGTGGAGAGCTTGTCCACGTCATAGAACTCACGGGCAAGGGTGGAGGCGAGGTCGAAGCGGAAGCCGTCCACGTGCATTTCGGTGACCCAGTACCGCAGCGAGTCCATCAGCAGCTGCAGGGAATGGGGCTGGCGGACGTTGAGCGAGTTACCGGTGCCCGTGTAGTCCATGTAGTGCTTCTCGTCGCCCTCCATGAGGCGATAGTAGGACTGGTTGTCGATGCCCTTGAAGGACAGGGTGGGGCCCAGATGGTTGCCTTCGGCGGTGTGGTTGTAGACCACGTCCAGGATCACTTCGATGCCGGCCCGGTGCAGCGACCGGACCATGGCCTTGAAGTCCTGGACCTGCTGGCCCGTGTCGCCGGTGGAGCTGTAGGTGTTCTGCGGGGCGAAGAAGCCGATGGTGTTGTAGCCCCAGTAGTTGTTCAGGCCCTTGTCCTGCAGGGTGCCGTCATTTACGAACTGGTGCACCGGCATCAGTTCGATGGCGGTGACGCCCAGCTTCTGGAGGTGGGCGATGACCGACGGGTGCGCCACCCCGGCGTACGTGCCGCGCTGCTCCTCCGGGATCTCGGGGTGGAGCTGGGTGAGGCCCTTGACGTGGGCCTCGTAAATGACGGACTTGTGGTACGGGACGCGCAGGTTCTGGTCTCCGTCCCAGTCGAAGAACGGGTTGATGACCACACCCATCATCATGTGCGCCGCGGAGTCATCGTTGTTGATGGTGTCCGGCTCTTCGCCCAGGTTGTAGGTGAACAGGGCCGGGTCCCAGTCGATCTGCCCGTGCACGGCTTTGGCGTACGGGTCCAGGAGGAGCTTGTTCGGGTTGAACCGGTTCCCGGAGGCGGGGTCATAGGGTCCGTGGACGCGGTAGCCGTATTTCTGGCCGGGCTGGATCTGTGGGAGGTAGCAGTGCCACACGTAGCCGTCCACCTCATCGAGCCCGAACCGCGTTTCCACGCCGTCGTCATCGAAGAGGCACAGCTCAACCTTTTCGGCGCGTTCGCTGAACAGCGCGAAGTTAGTGCCGGTCCCGTCAAAAGTGGCGCCAAGCGGATAAGCCGATCCGGGCCAGATTTCCATGCGTGCTCCTCATTGTTATTCGACAGCAGGGGCCCGCGAAACATCGCCGCACCACCCCGGCCGGTACAGAACCTATGCCTACGGTAGCGGGTGGGTGTGACTATTACGTTTCCGGACCCCGTGTTTACTAAGCACGCTGACTTTACCCCAAACCTCTGGTATGGCGTCCGCAATCCGCCCTGCGCTTAACGGTCCCCCGGCGGCTGCGGCAGTACCTGCGAGGCCGTGGAGGCTTGCCCCGAGGGCTGCAATCGCCGCCCAGCGCTCGTCCGGATCGATGCCCGCGTCACGGAAGCGCCCGACGTCGGACCCCGCCTGGGCGAGCAGCGCACCGATGATTCCCGCCAGGACGTCGCCGCTCCCGGCGGTGGCGAGCCACGGCGTGCCGTCGGCCTGGCTGTAGAAGTCCTGGAAGGGCGAGGCCACCAGCGTGGTGGCACCCTTGAGCAGGACGGTGGCCTCGGTCAGCACGGCGGCGTGCCGGACGGCGCCTAATGTGTTGGCCTCCACGGCGGACCGGTCATACTCAGCGCCGAGCCGTCCCAGGAGGGACGCCAGTTCGCCGGCGTGCGGGGTCAGCACCACGTGCGGCCCCAGGACGTCGGGCAGGGACGGCAGCGCACCGGCGTCGGCAATCACTGGCAGGCCGGACCCCACGGCGTCCCGGGCGCGCTGGAGCTGATCCGAGTCGCCAGGGCCCATGCCCGAACCCACCAGCCACGCCTGGACGTGGGTGTCCGCCACGGAGCCGGTGCTGCAGACCACCTCGGGGCAGGCCTGCCGGACCAGGCCGGCCACCTCCGGCGGGCCGAGGTAGCGGACCATACCCGCGCCGGCGGCAAGCGCACCGCGGCACGCGAGCACTGCGGCGCCGGGATAGCCGGCCGAGCCGGCAACAACGCCCAGGACCCCGCGGGAGTACTTGTGCGACCGTCTGCCGGGCCGTGGCAGCAGACGCGACAGGTCAGGCGGCCCCAGCCGGCGCAGGGCGGGCCACGGCAGCTCGTCCTCAATGCCGATGGGCACCACCTGAACGCGGCCCGCGTGATCGGCGCCCGGGTCTGCGAGCAGGCCCACCTTGGCGGCGCCGAATGTTACGGTCAGGTCCGCGGGCAGCACCGGCGCATGGGCTTCCCCGGTATCGGCGTCCACGCCACTGGGGATGTCGCAGGCCACCACAAGTCCAGGGCCGCCGGAACGCCCCTCCAGAAGAGCGCCCATCAGTGCTCCGCCGGCTCCCCGCAGCCCGCCCTGGGCGCCCGTCCCCAGGACAGCATCAATGACGACGTCGGCACTTGCCGTTTCAGCCGCCAGCTGGCTGACATTCGCTTCGGTGAGCAGATACACGCGCCCGCCGGCGCGTTCAAAAGCGGCCAGCGCCTCGGGGTGCGCCGCCCCGGCGGTGAGCACCGCCGTCGTCCGCATGCCCCGGGCGGCCAGGAATGACGCGGCGAAGAGTCCGTCTCCCCCGTTGTTGCCCTTGCCCGCGAGGACGGCCACGCTGGCGCCGTAGAGCCGCCAGCCGCGGGCCTGCAGCTCGTGGACTATGGCGTTGGCGAGCCCGTAGGAAGCGCGCTGCATCAGGACGCCGCCCATGCCGGCCGCCAGGAGTGGCTGTTCGGCCGCCCTGATCTGGGTTCCGGTGTAGGCGCTGATCATCGTGTCAGGACCGTTGGCGTCTCAGCCGTTGCGGTTCTCAGCCTTCGGCGAGGACCGTGGCGGTGGCGATCCCGCCGTCGTGGCTCATGGACACGTGCCAGCGCTTGACGCCCTTGGACTCGGCCACCGCAAGGACGGTGCCCTTGACCTGGATGGTGGGGCCGTGCTGGTCCAGGCCGATCCAGCAGTCCTGCCAGTTCATGCCGGCCGGCGCACCAAGAACCTTGGCCACGGCCTCCTTGGCGGCGAACCGTGCGGCCAGGGACCGGGTGTTCAACTCGCGTTCCGCAGGGACGAACAGCCGGTCCCGGAGGCCGGGGGTGCGCTCGAGTTGGCGGCCGAACCGCTCAATGTCTACAACGTCTACGCCAATGCCAACAATCATGGCACTACTCTACGGTGACGCTCTTGGCGAGGTTGCGCGGCTGGTCCACGTCGTAGCCCTTGGCCGAGGCGAGGGCCAGGGCGAAGATCTGCAGCGGGACCGTGCTGAGCAGCGGTGCCAGGAGGGTGTCGGTTGCGGGGATGTAGAAGACGTGCTCGGCGTAGGCCTTCACGGCTTCGTCGCCTTCCTCGGCGATGACGATGGTCTTGGCGCCGCGGGCCCGGACTTCCTGGATGTTGGAGACCACCTTGGCGTGCAGCGAGTCGCGGCCGCGCGGGGACGGGACCACCACAAAGACGGGCTGGCCTTCCTCGATCAGCGCGATGGGGCCGTGCTTGAGCTCACCGGCGGCGAACCCTTCAGCGTGGATGTACGCGAGCTCCTTGAGCTTGAGCGCACCTTCCATCGCGACCGGGTAGCCGACGTGGCGGCCCAGGAACAGCACGGACTTCGCATCGGCCATGGACTTGCCGAGGTCCTTGATCGGGCCCTCGTTGTCCAGGATGGTCTGGATCTTGGCGGGGATCTTGTTCAGGTCCGCGAGGATGTCCTTGATCTCGCCCTGGAACTTGTTCCCGCGCAGCTGAGCAAGGTACAGGCCCAACAGGTACGCGGCGGTGATCTGCGCCAGGAACGCCTTCGTGGAAGCCACCGCGATTTCCGGGCCGGCGTGGGTGTAGAGCACGGCGTCAGATTCACGCGGGATGGTGGAGCCGTTGGTGTTGCAGATGGACACCGTCTTTGCGCCCTGTTCCTTGGCGTAGCGGACAGCCATCAGGGTGTCCATGGTCTCGCCGGACTGGGAGATGGAGACGATCAGGGTGTTCGCGTCCACGATCGGGTCGCGGTAACGGAACTCGTGGGAGAGCTCCACCTCGGTGGCGATCCGGCACCAGCGCTCAATGGCGTACTTGGCCACCTGCCCGGCATAGGCGGACGTGCCGCAGGCCAGCACAATGATCTTGTTGACACTCTTGAGCAGCTCCGGATCGATCCGCAGCTCATCCAGGGTCAGCCGGCCGTCGAGGTCGGAACGGCCCAGCAGGGTCTTGGCCACGGCGTCCGGCTGGTCATGGATTTCCTTCTCCATGAAGGACGGGAAGCCGCCCTTTTCCGCCGATTCCGGATCCCAGTCAACGTGGTACTCCTTGCCCTCGGCCGGGGCACCAAAGAAGTCAGTGATTTCCACGGAGTCGGCGGTGATGGTGACAATCTGGTCCTGGCCCAGCTCCACCGCGCGGCGGGTGTAGTCAATGAACCCGGACACGTCCGAGCCCAGGAAGTTTTCGCCCTCGCCCAGGCCAACCACCAGCGGCGAGTTGCGGCGGGCAGCCACCACAACGTCGGGCTGGTCGGCGTGGACGGCGAGGAGGGTGAACGCACCCTCGAGGCTCTGGCAGGCGAGCTGCATGGCCTTCGTCAGGCCGCCGTCGGACACATCCCCGTTGAGTTTGGTGCGGAAGATATCGCCCAGCAGCACGGCCGCGACTTCGGTGTCCGTCTCGGACTCGAACGTGTAGCCCTTCTCCACCAGGTCCAGCTTCAGCTCGGCAAAGTTCTCGATGATGCCGTTGTGAATCAGGGCCAGCTTGCCGCCGTCGGCCAGGTGCGGGTGCGCGTTCTGGTCCGTGGGGCCGCCGTGCGTGGCCCAGCGCGTGTGGCCGATCCCGGTCAGCGTCTCCGGCAGCGGGTGCTCCTCCAGCTCGGCCAGGAGATTGCTCAGCTTGCCGGACTTCTTCCGGGACTGGATGGACCCCTCAGAGACCACCGCCACCCCTGCAGAGTCATAACCCCGGTACTCGAGGCGGCGCAATCCCTCAAGGACCACATCCAACGCACTGTGACCGGCATTGCCACGGCCAGCAGAATGGCCCACATATCCAACGATTCCACACATGCGCACCAGCCTATCGGCAGGCGGGAGGAGATTTAAACTTTCGCCGCCGCATTTCGCTCTCAGCCGCGGGAGGGGCAGAATCTCTAACGTGACTTTGCAACGCAACGAAGCGAACGGCGAGGGTGTCTCCCCGTTCGTTGAGCTGGACCGGCAGACCTGGTCCCGGCTCGCCGCCCAGATGGAGCAGCCCCTTAACGAAGAGGACATTGTGCGACTGCGTGGCCTCGGCGATCCCCTGGACATGAAGGAGGTCCGCGAGGTCTACCTGCCGCTGTCCCGGCTCCTGCACCTGTATGTGGAGGCCGCCGGCCAGCTGCATTCGGCCACCACCACGTTCCTGGGCGAGAAGACGCAGCGCACCCCGTTTGTCATCGGCGTGGCCGGATCGGTGGCTGTGGGCAAGTCCACCATTGCGCGGGTGCTCCGGGAGATGTTGCGGCGCTGGCCCGGGACACCGAACGTTGAGCTGATCACCACGGACGGGTTCCTCTATCCCCTGGCCGAGCTCCAGCGGCGCCAGCTGCTGGACCGGAAAGGTTTTCCCGAGTCCTACGACCGCCGGGCGCTGCTGCGCTTTGTCAGCGAGGTCAAGGGCGGCGCGGAGGAGGTCCGGGCCCCGTGGTACTCGCATGTCACCTATGACATCCTGCCGGACAAGGAAGTGGTGGTCCGCCGCCCGGACGTACTGATTGTGGAGGGCCTGAACGTGCTGGCCCCGGCCCGCCCGCGGCATGACGGCCGGCAGGGCCTGGCCGTGAGCGACTTCTTCGACTTCTCCATCTATGTGGACGCCAAGACCGCTTATATCGAGGAGTGGTATGTGGAGCGGTTCCGGCGGCTTCAGAGCACGGCGTTCGCGCAGCCGGAGTCCTACTTCCACCGCTACGCATCGCTGTCCCCCACCGAAGCGGAGAGCACCGCCCGGGATATCTGGAAGCGCATCAACGAGCCCAACCTGGAGGAAAACGTCCTCCCCACCCGTGGCCGCGCCCAGCTGGTGCTGACCAAGGACGCGGATCACTCCATCCGCCGTATGCTCCTGCGGAAGGTTTAACCCAGGTGTGCCATGACTGCGTGGCAGGCCGTCGTACGGCGGGGGCCAGCCGGCGGTCCTTCGCCCGCTTCCTCGCCGCCGGAGCCGGACTGACTGTTCTGGCAGCGTGCACGCCGGTGGCACCCGAGACGGTGGCGCCGTCGTCCTCCCCCGTTCCCGCGGTGACGTCCGCGTCCGGCGTCCCCGCAGTGGAAAGTACGACGGCGGCAGCTGCGCCGAGTGCGCAGGTTCCTGTTTCGCCGTCAGCAGCTGCGGCGTTGCCGCGGCAGTTCTCGCTGACGGATCCGGCGAGCCCCTGGGTGGTGGTGAACAAACACCGCCCGCTCTCGCCGGCGGACTATGCCCCGGCGGACCTTGTCCGGCCCAACGTGAACTTGGCTGTATCCGGCGAGGCGGCCCTGCTGAACAGCCCGACGGCGGCTGCCGCAGAAACGATGTTCGCCGCCGCCGCGCAGGATGGCGTGGTGATGACGCTGGCGAGCGGCTACCGCTCGTATGGCACGCAGGTGGTGACGTACAACGGCTATGTGGCGGCCCGCGGCCAGGCGGATGCCGACACCGCCAGTGCCCGGCCCGGCTACTCGGAGCACCAGACCGGGTGGGCCCTCGACATTGGCGACGGCGGCGGGGCCTGCGGCTTCGATTCCTGCTTCGCCGATCAGCCGGCCGCGGTGTGGGCGAAAGCGAACGGCCACCGCTTCGGCTTTGTGGTGCGCTATCCGTTGATGTTCCACCCGATCACCGGCTACTACTACGAGCCGTGGCACCTGCGGTACATCGGCGTGGAGGCCGCCACGGACATGGCGAACCGCGGCATCGTCACTCTTGAGGAGTACTTCGGGGTGGAAGCGGCGCCTGGGTACGCCTGACCGCAACCGGTGCGTATGTAGTTCCTGACACGGTGGCAGGAATTTACAGGTTTAGTCATGTCCGGCTTACCTTGGTGCGCTAGTTTTGGGTTCTATGTTGACAGGATTCAAGAACTTCATTTTGAAGGGCAACGTCGTAGACCTTGCCGCCGCCGTCGTGATGGGTGCCGCATTCGGCGCCGTCGTGACCTCAATTGTCGAGGGCCTCCTCACACCGCTGATCGGCCGTCTGTTCAGTGCCAAAGGGATTGCAGAAATGCAGTGGGAGGGATTCATGTATGGATCCGTCATCTCCTCTATCATTTCCTTCTTGCTGGTGTCCGCCGCCGTCTACTTCGTGGTCATCATGCCGATGAACCACATGATCGAGCGCCGCAACCGCAGGCTCGGCATCAACCCGGACGTCAAGGAAGTGGCCGCGGAGGATCCGCAGATCGCCCTGCTCACCGAAATCCGCGACTCGCTGCAGAACCGGGTACTCTGAGTTTCGCCTGGGCACTAACCACGTGTGGCCCGCTTCCTGACGGAGGCGGGCCACAGTTGTTAGAAGTCTGGGTCAGTCGGTGACGAGTTCCAGCGCGAGCTCTGTGCGGACCACCTGTGCGAGCCGCTCGGCGATGGATTCGGCCGTGGCTTCATCCCCGGCCTCCACCATCACCCGGACGACGGGCTCGGTGCCTGACGGCCGGAGCAGGACGCGTCCGGTGTCGCCCAACTCTGCTTCGGCGACGGTTATTGCCTGCGCGAGGGTTGCGGACCTGTTCACGCGGCTGCGGTCAACGCCCTTGACGTTGATGAGGACCTGCGGGAGCTTGGTCATCACGGCAGCCAATTCCTTGAGCGGTTTGCCAGTCAGGGCAATCTGCGCGGCCAACTGCAGGCCAGTAAGGACCCCGTCGCCGGTGGTGGCGTAGTCGGCGAAGATCACGTGGCCGGACTGTTCACCACCAAGGTTATAGCCGCCGTCGCGCATACCCTCTAGGACATAGCGGTCCCCCACTGCCGTTTCGCGGATGCTGATGCCGGCCTCGCGGAGCGCGATCTTGAGGCCGAGGTTGCTCATGACGGTGGCGACCAGAACGTCGTCGATCAACTTGCCCGAGGCCTTGAGTGCCACGGCAAGAATCGCCATGATCTGGTCGCCGTCCACCTCGTTGCCTTCGTGGTCCACGGCGAGGCAGCGGTCGGCGTCGCCGTCGTGGGCGATGCCCAGGTCGGCTTTGTGCTTGATCACGGCGGCCTTGAGCTGGCCCAGGTGCGTGGAGCCCACGCCGTCGTTGATGTTGTGGCCGTCGGGTTCCGCGCCGATGACGACGATGTCAGCCCCGGCGTCCCTGAAGACCTGGGGCGAGCATCCGCTGGCGGCACCGTGGGCGCAGTCCAGAACAACCTTGAGCCCGTCCAAACGGTGCGGCAGCGTGCCCAGGAGGTGGACGATGTAGCGGTCCTCGGCGTCCGAGAAGCGCTGGATGCGGCCTACGTCAGCTCCGACGGGCCGGGTGGGCTCTTTGCTCATCTGTTGCTCGATGGCGTCTTCAACCTCGTCAGGCAGCTTCTGGCCGCCACGGGCGAAGAATTTGATGCCGTTGTCCGGAGCAGGGTTGTGCGACGCGGAGATCATTACGCCGAAGTCAGAGTCGAGATCAGCCACGAGGTAGGCAGCGGCCGGCGTCGGGAGGACTCCGGCGTCGTACACGTCAATGCCGGAGCTGGAGAGCCCGGCCTCGACGGCCGCGGCGATGAATTCGCCACTCGCGCGTGGGTCACGCGCCACCACGGCGCGGGGCCGGGTCCCGTTGGTATTACGGTCATGCCCGAGCACGACGGCGGCTGCCTGGGCAAGCTGCATGGCGAGCTCCGCCGTCAACAGGCCGTTAGCCAGGCCCCGGACTCCATCTGTTCCAAATAATCTAGACATCGGGGTCAAGTCTAGGGGATGAGAGGTTCAGGGCTTGAAATGACTGGTCAGGTGGACTGTCCGCTTGTCATAAGAAGCGAAGTTAACGGCAGAAGCCCGCCCCGCCAGATGGCGGGACGGGCTTCTGTGCAAGCGGATTTAGCGCTTGGAGTACTGCTGAGCCTTACGGGCCTTCTTGAGACCGGCCTTCTTACGCTCGATGACGCGGGCGTCACGGCGCAGGTAACCGGCCTTCTTCAGGGTGGCGCGGTTGTTCTCGGTGTCGATCTCGTTCAGGGAACGGGCGATACCGAGGCGCAGTGCACCGGCCTGGCCGGAGATGCCGCCACCGTGGATACGGGCGATGACGTCGTAGGCGCCGTCAAGATCAAGGATCTTGAAGGGCTCGTTGACGTCCTGCTGGTGCAGCTTGTTCGGGAAGTAGTTGTCCAGCGCGCGGCCGTTGATGGTCCACTTGCCGGACCCCGGCACGACGCGTACGCGGGCAACAGCTTCCTTGCGGCGGCCAACAGCTGCGCCGGCAACGGTCAGGGCCGGGCGCTCCTTCTTTGGCGCAGCAGCTTCCGCAGCTCCACTTTCAGAGGTGTAGCTGGTCAGGGTTTCCTCAGCCTCAACGGCTTCGGTGGTCTCTTCGTTCTGAGCCACGATTCTCCTTGTATAGATAAGTTGTTTGGTGGCCAGGACTACTGGGCGACCTGGGTAATTTCGAAAGTCTTGGGCTGCTGGGCGGCGTGGGGGTGCTCTGCACCGCGGTACACCTTCAGCTTGCCCAGCTGCTGGGCAGCGAGGGAGTTCTTGGGGAGCATGCCCTTGATGGCCTTCTCAACGGCGCGGACCGGGTTGGACTCCAGGAGTTCCGCGTAGTTGACGGAGGTCAGGCCGCCCGGGTAGCCGGAGTGCCGGTAGGCGCGCTTCTGCTCCAGCTTGGCGCCGGTCAGGGCTACCTTTTCAGCGTTGATGATGATGACGAAGTCGCCCATGTCCATGTGGGACGCAAAGGTGGCCTTGTGCTTGCCGCGCAGCAGGATTGCGGTCTGGCTGGCAAGACGACCAAGGACAACGTCTGTGGCGTCAATGACGTGCCACTGGCGGTTGATATCGCCGGGCTTCGGGGTGTACGTACGCACGGTTTTTGCCTCGTTCTTGTTCTGGCGTTTCTTGTTTAGGTGTCACGCAAACGTGTGCACCTACTATCTATGCGCTACCGGAACAGAGGTGAGGGCTCTATGTAACCAGTCATCCAGCGGTCTCGAATGTGCTCGTTGAGTAGTTATCCTGCAACCGGATTCTCAAGCGGGCACGCATCATCGAGAAAGGACACGCACAACGACTACCAATGTTAGCTTGAACCCGGCCTCAGGGTCAAAATGGGTGAGCCGGACAGCCTTCACCGCCCGCCGGCCCGACGCATGCAAGGGGATTTCAATGACTTCAGTGGGCTACGCCGGTTCAACGGCGCCGTTGTTTGTGACCGGGATAGGACTCCTGGGACTCATTCTTTCACCTGTCGCTGAAATGCTCATCGCTAAGCTGCTCCCGCGCATCGGGGGACTGCCGGCCGCGCGCATCCGGATGACGACGGCGGTGGTCACCGGGGTTCTCTGCGCGGCTTTCGCTGTGCGCTTCGGAGCGGGTGCCGGACTGCCCGCCTTCGTGCTGCTTGCCGTTCTTGGTGTGCAGCTGGCCAGAATCGACATCGCGCTGCATCTACTGCCGAACCCCCTGGTTTTGTCCCTCTTATTAGGGGGACTCTTTTGTCTTCTGGCTTCGACTTTTGGTGGATCGCAGTGGACAGACGTGCTTCGCGCAGTGGCAGGAGCGGCGATTCTCTGCGTCATCTACCTGATTCTGGCGATTATTTCTCCCGGCGGCATGGGAATGGGCGACGTCAAGTTTTCGGCACCAATCGGCCTTTA
Source organism: Arthrobacter sp. UYCo732 (assembly GCF_040547265.1). Classification (NCBI taxonomy): domain Bacteria; kingdom Bacillati; phylum Actinomycetota; class Actinomycetes; order Micrococcales; family Micrococcaceae; genus Arthrobacter; species Arthrobacter sp. UYCo732. Next base: position 220,313 of record NZ_JBEPPJ010000004.1, read on the forward strand.
CTTGGGGTACCTAGGCTGGAGCCAACTACTGTACGGCGGCCTCCTGGGATTCATCCTGAACGGAGTCGTAACGCTCGTTGTAATTCGCCGAAACCGCGCAGAACGTGCCTCTGAGGTGCCACACGGGCCTTCCATGCTTGCTGCCGCGGCAGGCGTTGCCCTCCTTTTGACCTAGGCCGCGACGTTCCCTCAACACCGCTAGCGATCAGTTACGCCGCCGCGTCCAAGTAGCGGCGTGCGTACACACATCGCCAATGCGAGTACTCACGATTGCGTTTCGAGTACGTCATTGAAACGACCCCAAAAAAGTCGGGTACCTCTACGCATTGTTGCCGAAACCCCGGAATGAGAATCTCTTCTTAGCGAAGTCCAGCAACCGCTAGGAAATATGGGGGCAGCTGGAAATTCGTTGGAATCAATTCAACCCATTTCACCGAATTAAGGAAAATACAATGACTTCTCTCATGGTCTCAATGATGGCTTTTGTCGCCGGCGTCAAGGATCGCCTAGCATCCGAAAAGGGCGCAACTGCCGTGGAGTATGGCCTGATGGTCGCTTTGATTGCTGTCGCCATCATCGGTACGGTCACCGCCTTGGGCGGCGGGCTCAACCAGCTGTTCACCAATATCAGGAACTCCTTCCCTCCAGTCGCCGGCTAGCCAGAGTTGAAGCCCAGGCGCGGGGCGGAGCACAGGATTAAGATTCTGTTGCCGCTGCCCCGCCCTGGGTCTTTTCAATATAGGAGGGGTCGTGCAGGATCACAAAGTTAGGGCGAACATGTTCATCCATCGGTGGCTCAGGGGCCGTCGTACCGTGATAGCAGAGCAGGCCGGTGCGACCACTTCTGAGTATTCGCTTCTGGTCGGTTTCATTGCCACGCTGATAGCTGCCATTGTCGGTTTGATTGGCCAGCAACTCATTCCCGGATTTCAAGCAGCTCTGGCCGGCCTGTGATGCAGAAGTCAGAATTGGCCCACGGCAAGCGCAGGCCCAAAGAAAGAGGAGCTGTTGCTGTCGAGTTCGCACTGATACTGCCGATATTTCTAATGCTGATTTTCGGCATAGTGGAATACGGCAGAGCATTCAGTATCCAGGTCTCCATGGCTGGGGGCGCCCGGGAAGCAGCCCGGTATACCGCCCTCCACTACACAGACGCCGGCTTCGAAGCTGTCGCAAAGCAAAAGGCCATTGCCGCTGCCCCTATCGCCAGGTTACAGCCCGGGGAAATCAACATCAGTACCTGCATGCCAGACCGGGATGCCGTCGTCACTATTAACGCAAACGTCACGTACCTCACTGGTCTTCCGACGCTAGTTCCCTTTCTACCGGACATTATGAACATTTCAGCTAAAGGGGTCATGCGATGCGGAGGTTAGGCCAGAAGGCAACGCCGGGCGGCCGTGACGACGAGAGGGAACGGGGGGTTGTAGCCCCAGTGGCAGCGTTGCTTATGGTGGCGTTGCTAGGTTTTGGTGCACTGGCTGTCGACGTGGGCGCCATGTACTCGGAAAAGGCGCAACTTCAAAACGGAGCCGACTCTGCTGCCCTGGCCGTGGCCGACATTTGCGCCAAAGCTCCTATGTCGGCGCGATGCCCTGCTGATCAGAAAACTCAGGCCACGCCCTACGCCAACGGCAACGCCCTTGACGGTCACAGCAACGTGGTGTCAGCTGTGGTTGATAACGCCGCTGGCACTGCGGACGTCAAAACTGAGACCCCGGCAAGCGCCGGTGGGGAACACTTTTCTCTTTACTTGGCTCGGGCACTCGGAATCAACTCTGTTGAGATCCAAGCGACGGCTCAAGCAAGGTGGAAATACCCAACGACCGGCCGCGCGGTCTTACCCCTCGTCTTCGCTACATGTGAATTCAAAGATGATCACAGCCCGCACAAAATCCTTACCCACGGCGGCGGGCACGGTGCCCCGGATTGCAACAGTAGCAACCCCTCCGGCCAAATAATCCCCGGCGGTTTCGCTTGGCTGAAGCCCGACGGCAGCACCGGTTGCAACGTTACGGCGACTATTGGTCAGTGGAGCGCCACGAGTGCCGGCGGCTCAATCCCGACCGGCTGCGACGCCTTGTTCAACGCGTCGCTGTTGGGAAAGACAGTGGCACTCCCCGTTTATGGCTACACATGCACAGGGATACTGTCTCCGTGCACGGGCAGCAACGTGAAATACATGATCCAAAAATGGGCAGGGTTCAAGGTCCTCGGCTGGAGCTTTCCCTCCAACAACGCCGGCCCCACCGGTGTATTCGGCCCAGGCGAGAGCGGCTTGTACGGCACCTTCGTCGGATATTCAGCCGATCCAAGCCTCTTTACCGGGGATTCATCCACTTCCACCGGCAACGTCGTTGTACTCGGACTCACTAAATAACTTCTTTATAGGGAGATGAAAAATGAAAACACGCCTACTGGGAGGCATTATCGCGTTTGTGCTGGCAATTGCTGGCACCTTCTTGCTTGTTTCTTACGTTTCAGCATCAGAGGCACGGGCCCAAAAGGACCTGCAGCCGGTGGACGTACTCGTCGTTCAACAGCAGGTAGCCAAGGGCACTGACCTGGAAAAACTGAGATCCTCAGTCAAGCTGACCTCACTGCCTTCGGCCTCCGTGCCCAACGGCGCCCTTAAGAGCCTGGACGGCCTCAACGGCAAAGTCGCGGCAGTCGATCTGCTGCCGGGCGAAGCTCTACTGGGCGCCCGGCTGGCTGATCCCGAAAGTCTCTCCGCGCCCGGGTCGGTTGCGGTTCCCGACGGGATGCAAGAGATCTCGGTTCAGCTTGAGGCCCAGCGGGTGGTGGGCGGGCGCATCGCGGCCGGCGACACCGTGGGCATCGTGGTCCTCTTCGACAAGGGAGCCGTCAAAGACGCGCCCGATGTGGAATCCGGACAGCAGATTTTTCACAAAGTCCTGGTAACGAGCGTTCAGCGTTCCCTTGCGAAGACATCTAGCTCGGCCGCCGGAGCGACCACTGCCGAGGAACAGGCCAACACGGAACTGCCCACCGGACAGTTGCTCGTCACGTTTGCCCGAAACGATGCAGATGCCGCGAAGATCGCTTTCGGGGCCAACTTCGGATCCCTGTGGCTGACCAAGGAACCGTCGTCCGCTAACGAAGGAACACCGCTGGTTGTCAAGAAGCCGGAGCTGTACCGGTGAGCAGGTTCGTAGCCATCACAGCAGACGCTGACTTCGAAGCCCGGGCCAGGCAGGCAGCTTCCCGCCTGCGCGGAACATTTCACGGAATCGTGGCCAACTTCCTACCGCCGGGCCCGGACGACGTACTGCGTACGCTCTCGGGCGATCAGGTGGAAGTGATTCTGCTCGGACCGGGTCTTCCGGTCGATGAATCCATCAGGCTTGCGAGTCTCTTTGACCTCCAGTACCCGGAGATCAGCGTGGTGCTGGTCACCGAAAGTGATTCTGACATCGCGTTGCCCGCGATGCGGGCCGGTATTAGAGACCTCCTGGATCCCGGGGCAGACGTCGACGCCATCCACGTCATGCTCGAACGCGCCAGCCTCGCGGCGGCAGGACGCCGCCGCGGCCTCGGAAGCAGCGTTGAACCGCTGAGCGGCAGCGGGCGAATCATTGCAGTCATGTCTCCTAAAGGCGGTGTGGGAAAGACGACCGTGACTACCAACCTCGCCGTAGGCCTTGCAAAGCTGGCCCCTATGGGCGTTGTGGTGGTCGATTTAGACCTGCAGTTCGGCGACGTAGCCTCCGGGCTCAGGCTTGAACCCGAGAAGACCATCGCAGACGCCGTCAAAGGCGCGGCCGCGGGTGACAGCCTGGTGCTCAAGTCGTACCTCACGCTGCATCCGTCAGGCATGTACGCACTCTGCGCGCCGCTCAACCCCGTAGAGGCAGACCAAATAACAGGGGAGCAGGTGGCTTGGTTGCTGGTGCAGTTAGCCAGCGAATTCAAATACGTTGTGGTGGACACCGCCCCAGGGCTCGGGGAACATGTACTCGCGAGTCTCGAACAAGCCACCGACGGCGTCTGGGTCTGCGGTATGGACATACCGAGCGTCAAGGGTCTTCGAACAGGATTCTCCATCCTGACCGAACTTGGCTTGCTACCCCCGAACCGGCACGTGGTGCTCAATTTCGGCGATCGCCGAAGCGGACTGACACTGAAGGACGTCGAGGCAACCATCGGATGCCCTGTGGATGTAGTGCTCCCCCGGTCACATGCGGTGCCTTATTCCACGAACAAAGGGGTTCCGTTGCTGCAGGAGACGTCCAGGGATTCCGTGACAAAAGGGCTGCGCCAGCTCGTCCAGCGGTTTGACCCGGCGTGGGAACAGCGGGTCCACAAGAAACTTCACCGAAGGGCGGTAGTCCAATGACACTCGCAGATCGCTTTCAATCTGTCCGTAACCAGACGAGTCAGCAGCCAGTTGAAACCCGGACTGAGATCCCGTGGGCAGGAAGAAGCCAGAATGAATCCGCCTGGGATGAACCTGCCTCCAACGATCACAGTGCCGAAGCTAACGACGCGTTAACCGTGGTCAAGGAACGCGCCGGTGCTGCACTTTATGAGCGCATGGGAAGCCGGATCTCAGACTCGTCACTGGACGAGGCCGAGTTGCACGAATACGCCAAAGACGAGCTGCGCACCATCATCGAAGAGGATGAGATCCCACTCTCATCCGGGGAACGGCAGCGCCTGGTCCAGGACATTTTGGATGATGTGATTGGTCTCGGTCCGCTGCAAAAGTTCCTTGCGGATGATGCGGTGACCGAAGTAATGGTCAACGGCGCGGACAAAATTTACGTGGAAAGGGGAGGCAAACTCTTCCTCACCGGCTCACGTTTCAAGTCCGAGGACCATCTGCGGCGGATCATCGAGCGGATCGTTACGAAAGTCGGAAGGCGCATCGACGAATCGTCTCCCTTGGTGGATGCCCGCCTGGCCGACGGTTCGCGTGTCAACGCCATCATTCCGCCGTTGGCCGTCAACGGCTCGTCACTAACGATTCGAAAGTTCGGCCAAGTGCCGCTGACCGTCAATGATCTCATCTCGTTTGGAACCATCTCTCCGGAAATCGCCGAACTCCTGAAAGCCTGCGTCCACGCCCGGCTCAACATCATCGTCTCGGGAGGCACCGGCACAGGTAAGACCACACTGCTCAACGTGTTGTCGTCCTTCATTCCTCCGGACGAGCGGATAGTCACCATCGAGGACGCCGTCGAGCTGCAACTTCAGCAAGAACACGTGGTGCGCCTCGAAAGCCGGCCGCGGAACATCGAGGGTAAGGGCGAGATCAGTATCCGGGATCTTGTCCGGAACTCCCTACGCATGCGCCCGGACAGAATCGTTATCGGCGAGGTCCGTGGAGGCGAGTCTCTGGACATGCTCCAGGCCATGAACACAGGCCATGACGGGTCGATCTCTACAGTGCACGCAAACACGCCCCGTGACGCCATCGCCAGACTTGAGACCCTTGTGCTCATGGCCGGGATGGACCTGCCGCTTCGCGCCATCCGCGAACAGATCGCGTCGGCGGTCAACCTGATCGTGCACATTTCGCGCCTTCGAGACGGCACCAGGCGAGTCACTCATGTCACGGAAGTCCAAGGCATGGAAGGCGACATCGTGACGTTACAGGACGCTTTCACTTTCGATTACAGCGCCGGAGTTGACGCAAAGGGAAAGTTCCTCGGAAAGCCCGTCCCCACCGGCGTCAGACCCCGTTTCGCAGACCACTTCGCGGACCTGGGAATTGCCATCTCCCCCGCCGTCTTCGGGACGGCGCCAGCCGGCGGTGGTTTCCGGTGACCGCCACAAGCCCGGTTCTGCTGATTCTCGGCGTCCTTCTATCCCTGGCTTCGCTTGTGTTCCTCTTCGTAGTGACTCTTCGTGGCCGTGAAGCAAATATCGAATTGTCACGCAGGCGGCCGGGTGTTGCCGAGCAACCGTCCACACTCACCCGGGTTGCCGCTTCGGCGACTTCCTTTGTCGAACGCAACGTCAGCCGGAACGCCCGCTTTGGTTCGGCCTCGTCGTTGGAGGAAGCGGGGCTGCGCCTTCGCCAGGCAGACTTTATCCTCCTGCTCGGGTGCATAGCAGTTACAGGCGGGGTGGTGGGTTATGTTCTCGGCGGCATGGGGCTGGCACTGCTATCTACCCTGCTGACGCCGCTCGGCGGCATGATGTTCCTAACCGTTATGGCTGGCAAGCGACGTGCCAAGTTTGAAGCGCAGCTTGGCGACACGTTGCAGATGCTGTCGGGTGGACTTAGAGCCGGTCACAGCCTGCTGCGGGCCGTGGACGCTGTTGCCCAAGAGTCAGACGCGCCAACCTCTGAGGAATTCGCACGGCTGGTCAATGAGACCAGGCTTGGTAGAGACCTCAAGGACTCCATGGCCGATTCGGCGCGACGCATGCGAAGCGAGGACTTTGACTGGATGGCCCAGGCCATCGAGATCCACCGGGAAGTCGGCGGAGACCTGGCCGAAGTACTCGATCATGTGGGAGACACAATCCGCGAACGGATGCAAATCAAGGGACAGGTCCAATCGCTGAGTGCCGAGGGCAAGCTGTCGGCGTACATCCTCATTGCTCTGCCTGTCGGAATCTTTCTTTTCCTGAGTTTCTCCAACCCCGGCTACCTCGGAGTGATGTACACCGACGTGCTGGGATGGATCATGCTCGGATTTGGAGTTGTGCTGCTGGCTCTCGGGTCCTACTGGCTGAGCCGCGTCGTCAAGATCAAGTTCTAGGGGGTAGAAGCATGAGCGCAATGGCCTGGTTCATAGTGGCAATAATCGTTATACCGTGCTCGGTTATGGTGTGGGCCGTCATTTCGGTGGACCGCCCAGGGCTGGCTGCTGTCCGAAGCAACCTGGGTCGAGGTAAGGGAACGTCAGCCGATTCCCAGGGCGTCGAAGCCCCATGGCTAGCGCAATTGGGCCAGCGACTGACCCCGAAGGGGTACCCGGCCTGGCTGGACAAGTTGCTTGCGAAGGCGGGGAGGCCAGCGACCATGCCTCTGGAGCGTCTTCTGGTGGTCAAGCCCGGGCTCGCTTTGGTAGCCGGACTGATCGGGATTTTGTTGATTCTGAAAACCCCAACGAGCACAAACATTCTTTTGGCTTTGTTCGTGACGGTGCTCGCATATTTCGTTCCGGACCTCCTCCTGCAGAGCCAGGGTGCGAAGCGCCAGGAAGCGATCGAACTGGAGTTGCCCAGCACCCTTGACCAAATGCTGATATCGGTAGAGGCCGGACTGGGCTTCGAGTCAGCCATGGCGCGGGCGGCCCAGAGCGGTAAGGGACCACTCGCCGCGGAACTCCTCAGGACGCTCCAGGATATGCAGGTCGGCAGGAGCCGCCGGGAAGCGTATCTGGCCATGGGACAACGCACCGGCGCACCGGACCTGCGGAGCTTCGTGCGGGCTATTGTCCAAGCAGACATCTACGGCATCGCGATCGCAAGCGTCCTGCGGACACAGGCCAAGCAGATGAGGATCAAGAGGCGGCAGCGGGCCGAAGAGAAAGCAATGAAGCTTCCTATCAAGGTGCTGTTTCCCCTGATGCTTTGCATTTTGCCCGTACTGTTCATCGTCATCCTCGGGCCAGCCGTCATCAACATCATCGCGGCTTTCTCCCACATGTAGGAGCAATCAGCGCCACTTATATCGCCCTATCAGGCGCCCCAAGAACCGGATCCCCTCGGCACCCAGAACCGAGGGGGTCCGCTTGTGTGCCCGTATACAGGCAATTCCAAGGTTTTCCGCAGCCTTCCCTGAGCGAAGCCCGAAGATACGCCGTATTCAGAGAGGCTTTACGCAGGACGCTGCAAGTTCGCATGGGAGTGGAGTAACCGGTTACTAGTTTCATGGTTGTGCTGGTGCAGGACCAGCCACGCAAACTCTCTCAGGAGTCCCCATGCTTTCTTTCTACACAAACCTCATGATCCGCCTTCGCGGCGATGAAAAGGGCGCTACCGCCGTTGAATACGGCATCATGGTCGCGCTCATCGCCGTCGTCATCATCGTCGCGGTCACCCTCCTAGGCGGCACTATATCTGACATGTTTACCCAGACGTCTTGCTCCGTCAGCAGTGGCACCTATGCGGCTGGCACTAAGGCCGGCCTCGCAACCTGCACCCCCAAGTAGTCGACTGTCGGCTCTTAAAAGGCGCTCGGCGCACCAGTGGGCGTGAGAGTGGCGGCGGCATTCAGGCCGCCGCCACTTGCCATTCCCCTCCCGTATTCGTCAGACCCGAAAGGCACCACATGTCCAGGGCATCCGAACGCGGAGCCGTTGCGGTCGAGTTCGCAATCGTGGCGTCCCTTCTGGTCATGCTGCTGCTGGGCATCATGGAATTTAGCCGCGTCTATAACGCCCAGGCATCGATTTCGGCCGCAGCCCGCGAAGGCGTCCGGGTGATGGCAATCACCGGCAAAACGGCAGATGCCACCAACGCGGCTAAAAGCGCGGCTGCATCATTGAAACCTGGTTTGCAGGGGACAGACATGCATTTCGGTACACCATGCCCACCGACAATCCCCCCTGGAACAAGCCCCCAGACAACCGTTACAGTCACTTACACCCTGTCCACACTGACGGGCATCGCAGGCCCTTTCAAAATGAGCGGAACCGGAGCGATGCTTTGCGGCGGTTGACATTCGGCAACAGAAAGAACGACGGCGAGCGCGGTGCCGTGAGTGTCATCGTCGCTCTTTCGCTGGTGGTTCTGTTGGGATTTGGTGCCATGGCAGTGGACGTTTCGATGATGTTTGCCGAGCGCACTCAACTGCGGAATGGCGCCGACGCGGCCTCCTTGGCTATCGCGCAGACTTGTGCGAAATATCCCAACAATGTTGGCTGTACCAGCCCTTCTGCCCTGGCCGCGGGCATGGCCAACGGCAATGCCAATGACAAGCTCAGCAACGTCAAGTCCATAGACCGGACTACGCCGAACACCGTCACGGTAACTGTTGGCGCCCAAGAGGCCGGTCACACGCCCAACCAGGTTTCGCTCTTTTTCGCGCGGGTTCTCGGCATCAACACGGCCGAAGTGACGGCCAGTTCCACGGCAAAGTGGGGGGCTCCGTCCAAGGGACCGGTAATCCTGCCTCTTGCAATCCCCTCCTGCCGGCTGGACCTTGCTACGGGTTCCACAGCCGGCTCGGTCCAAGTCCTCAAGCAGGACGTCAATGACTGCGGCGGGATACCGGGCGGATTCGGCTGGATCGATACTCCAGGCGCAACCAAATGCGGCCTGACCCTCAAGGCCGGAGCGTCAACTGACACAGGTGTGTGGTTCACCAGCAATACCGGGGCCAGCACACCAACGCTCTGCACCGCGGCCGACTTCAGCCAAATGAACGATCAGACGGTGCTCTTGCCGCTCTGCGACTGGGCCACGGGAACGGGCTCCAGCGGCAAGTACTACATCAAGGGTTTCGCCGGCTTCCACATCACCGGCTATCAGTTTCCGAGCATCGGCTGGACCACCGGCGCCAAGGTGGACAACAAGTCGATCCGAGGCTACTTCGTGAAGTTCGTAAGCCTCTCTCAAGCCTTCGAACTCGGCAACACCCCCGACTACGGCGCGGCTATTGTCCGCCTCACCCCCTAGCAGGAACCGAAACAACAGGAGCAGTCAGTGAAGTCACGTTTGTTGGCAGGAGTGGTGGCAGTGCTGCCTCGAACGACACGGCGGCGCCATCGCGTGCCACAGCGCCCTGGGCCCCGGCAGCACGTTCACCATGACCCTGCCAGTCGAGGCTGCGGGTGGTTGATTCGGCCACTTCGGGTTTCGACGCGCTCAACCACCGGGCTCGGTTTCGACACGCTCAACCACCGGCCGGTCCTTAGTGTTCGCGCCGTGCCCTGGTCAGCTCGGCGCGGGCCAGCATCTCGTCGTCGGAGGGGTAGGCCACTTCCTCCAGGACCAGCGGGTGCGGGGCGGCCAGGACAGACTTCGCGTCACGTTTTTTGGCCATGAGCCGGTCATGCAACCAGCCCGGTTCCTCCTCGCCCTCGCCCACGAAAAGGGCTGAGCCAACCAGGGACCGGACCATGTTGTGACAGAAGGCATCAGCCTGGACGGTGGCCACAACGACGCCGTCCTCGCTGCGGTGGAATTCGAAGCGCTGCAGCTCACGGATGGTGGTGGCACCCTCACGCGGTTTGCAATAGGACAGGAAATTCTGCAGGCCCAGCAGCTTGGACGCGCCCTCGTTCAGGAGATCCACGTCCAGCGGGTTCTTGTGCCACAGCGTGAAGTACCGTTCGAGCGGGTCCCACAGGGCAGGGCCGTCCGCGATCCGGTAGCTGTAACGGCGCCACAGGGCTGAGAAGCGGGCGTCGAACCCCACCGGCGCCAAGGACACCAGGTGGACCTCAACGGCACCGGCCAGATCGCCCAGGCCGTGGCTGAGCGCGCCGCGGATCCGGCGCAAAAGCGCGACGGCGGGATCCAGTTCGTGGCCGCGCGGCAGCGCCAGCCACTCGGCTTCGGTCAGGTCCAGATGCACCACTTGCCCACGGGCATGCACACCGGCATCGGTCCGCCCCGCCACTGTCACCCGGACGGGGCGCCGGATCAGGAGGGCCAGCGCCTCCTCCAGGACACCCTGGATGGTGCGCAGGCCGGGCTGCAGCGCCCACCCGCTGAAGGGGCCGCCGTCGTACGATAAATCAAGCCGGACACGCAAAAACCCGCCGCCCCCCAAAACGGGGGCCGCGGGTTTTTGGTGGTTCATAGGCCTAAGTCTATGCGAAGAAAATCAGCGAATTACTTCGCGTCCTTCTGCTCTGCAGCGGGAGCTTCAGCTTCCTCAGCGGCCGGAGCCTCTTCGGTAGCAGCTTCCTCAGCGGCCGGAGCCTCAGCAGCTTCAGTCTCAGCAGCTTCGGTCTCAACAACCTCAGCCTCGGGAGCTTCTTCGGCGGCCGGTGCAGCGGCAGCGGCTTCCTTCTTGTCGGCATCGCGCTTGGCAGCGGAGGTAGCCTCGGCTACCACGGCCTGCTTGGCGGAAACCGGCTCAAGAACCAGTTCGATAACAGCCATGGGAGCGTTGTCGCCCTTGCGGTTGCCGATCTTGGTGATGCGGGTGTAGCCACCTTCGCGGTTCTCCACTGCCTGCGCAATGTCGGTGAACAGCTCGTGGACGATGCCCTTGTTGCTGATCAGGCCGAGCACGCGACGGCGGGAAGCCAGGTCGCCACGCTTGGCGAAAGTCACCAGGCGCTCGGCGTAGGGCTTCAGTCGCTTGGCCTTGGTCACCGTGGTGGTGATCCGCTTGTGCTCGAACAGTGCGGCGGACAGGTTCGCGAGCATAAGACGCTCGTGAGCCGCTCCGCCTCCGAGGCGCGGACCCTTAGCGGGGGTAGGCATAATAGTTTCTCCTCATATGGAAGCCAGTGGGCTGCGCACACCGTGGTGCATCCAGCCAGCCGGCCAAGATCTGTTTGTTAGAGTTCGTCGTCGCTGAACGCGGCGTCGTCCTCTTCAATTGCGGCGGCGCGTGCTGCGAGGTCAAAACCGGGAGGCGAGTCCTTGAGGGACAGGCCCAGTTCAACCAGCTTTGCCTTGACCTCGTCAATGGACTTCGCACCGAAGTTACGGATGTCCATCAGGTCAGCCTCGGAGCGTGCAACGAGTTCACCCACAGTGTGGATGCCCTCACGCTTGAGGCAGTTGTAGGAACGGACGGTGAGGTCCAGATCCTCGATCGGCAGTGCCATGTCTGCTGCCAGGGCAGCGTCCGTCGGCGACGGGCCAATCTCGATACCTTCAGCTGCGGTGTTCAGTTCGCGGGCCAGACCGAAGAGTTCCACCAGGGTGGTACCTGCGGAAGCAACGGCATCGCGCGGGGCGATGGCCTGCTTGGTCTCGACGTCGACAATGAGCTTGTCGAAGTCGGTGCGCTGCTCAACACGGGTTGCTTCCACGCGGAAAGTAACCTTCAGTACCGGCGAGTAGATCGAGTCGACCGGGATACGGCCGATCTCCTGGTCGCCGGACTTGTTCTGAGCTGCCGAAACGTAGCCGCGGCCGCGCTCGATGGTCAGTTCGAGTTCGAACTTGCCCTTCGAGTTCAGCGTGGCAATGTGCAGATCCGGGTTGTGGAATTCGACGCCGGCCGGCGGAGCGATGTCCGCGGCGGTGACGACTCCGGGGCCCTGCTTGCGCAGGTAAGCAACAACCGGCTCGTCGTGCTCGGAGGAGACCGACAAGCTCTTGATGTTCAGGATGATCTCAGTGACATCTTCCTTGACACCCGGAACCGTGGTGAACTCGTGCAGCACGCCATCGATCCGGATGCTGGTTACAGCGGCACCGGGGATGGAGGAGAGCAGGGTACGGCGGAGGGAGTTACCGAGGGTGTAGCCGAAGCCCGGTTCCAGCGGTTCGATGATGAACCGCGAGCGGTTTTCGGAGACGACCTCTTCGGAGAGGGTGGGGCGCTGTGCAATGAGCACTTAGGTTTCCTTTCGGCGAGCATCCGCTATATGACGCAACACAGGTGGTGGAAATTCGGTCTGAGGACTTAACGCGGCCGGGCTTGCCCGGACCATCAACGGTCCGGGCAAGCTCGAGCTGCTGGAAAAGCCTTAGACGCGGCGGCGCTTCGGCGGACGGCAGCCGTTGTGCGCTGCGGGGGTGACGTCCTGGATGGAGCCAACCTCCAGGCCAGCGGCCTGCAGCGAGCGGATTGCAGTCTCGCGTCCTGAACCCGGTCCCTTGACGAAAACGTCAACCTTGCGCATGCCGTGCTCCTGCGCTCGCTTGGCAGCAGCTTCGGCAGCCATCTGGGCCGCGAACGGGGTGGACTTGCGTGAGCCCTTGAAGCCAACCTCACCTGAGGAAGCCCAAGAGATAACAGCGCCGTTCGGATCCGTGATGGAAACGATGGTGTTGTTAAAAGTGCTCTTGATGTGCGCCTGGCCCAGCGCGATATTCTTTTTGTCCTTCTTACGCGGCTTGCGAACCGCGCCACGAGTCTTCGGGGGCATTTTTTCTCCTACAGAAAGTTTATTGGGAGCCGGTTAATCCCGAAGGATTTAACGGGCCTTCTTCTTGCCTGCGACGGTGCGCTTCGGGCCCTTGCGGGTACGGGCGTTGGTCTTCGTACGCTGCCCTCGAACGGGCAGGCCCTTACGGTGGCGAATACCTTCGTAGCTGCCGATTTCAACCTTGCGGCGGATATCAGCTGCTACTTCGCGGCGAAGGTCACCCTCAACCTTGTAGTTGCCTTCGATGTAGTCACGCAGCTCAACCAGCTGGGCATCGGTGAGGTCCTTAACACGGACGTCAGCGCTGATGCCAGTGGCAGCCAGGGTTTCGTGTGCACGGGTCTTGCCCACGCCGTAGATGTAAGTAAGCGCAATTTCCAACCGCTTTTCGCGGGGAATGTCTACGCCAGCGAGACGAGCCATAGTGGCAGTGCTCCTTGTATAAACCGGAGGTCGTAGGCAGTACACCCGCACGGTCCGTGCGGCCCCAGCCTCCGACCGGGGGTTAGCTGTCCGGGCTCTTGCGTCCCAATTCAGCTTGTGCTGCCTTTTATTTACTTGCGTGGGTTAGCAACCCAGGTTTTCCTTCAAAGAAGGAAATTAGCCCTGGCGCTGCTTGTGGCGCGGGTTCTCGCAGATCACCATGACCCGGCCATTACGGCGGATCACTTTGCACTTTTCGCAGATCTGCTTGACGCTCGGCTTGACCTTCATGGCATTCCTTTGCGTGTGGCAGTTGGTCAACTGGAGCAGCGTTCAGCTCATGCTGAGGCCGCCCAGAATTTACTTGTAGCGGTAGACGATACGACCCCGAGTGAGGTCATAAGGGCTCAGTTCCACCACTACCCGGTCCTCAGGGAGAATCCTGATGTAGTGCTGGCGCATCTTGCCTGAGATGTGCGCGAGTACGATGTGCTTATTGGTCAGCTCAACGCGAAACATCGCGTTAGGCAGCGCCTCAGTCACAACGCCTTCGATCTCAATGACCCCGTCCTTCTTGGCCATACCCTCCGCTAACTGTTGTTGCCGCAGCCCTGCCGGATTGCACCGGACATGACCACGAACGTTTTTGTTGGATCGGTTATCACCTCCGGCCCCAAACAGGGCACAGCTGGGCAGACAACCAACAAACGACTCTACTACATCTGCACTCAATTACCAAAAACCACAGACTTACACAACTACCGGACGCTCCCGGTGGTTGAGCTTGCCGAAACCCCATCCAGGATCGCCAAGCGCACGACGTCGGCTGCCGCACTCTGGAGCGTGATGAGACCGATCTGCCGCGCAGTCTCAGTACTCCGGTCCAGCGCCACCTCGCCAGTCGCCAGGCAGAAGACGGTATCCCCATCCGCCAACGTATGGGAAGGATTCAACGCCCGGGCCAGGCCGGCATGCGCCGCCGAAGCTGTCCGATAGCACTCAGCTGGGTCCAGGACAGCATTAGTAGCAACAACAACGAGAGTCGTATTGAGCGCAGGGGACTCGTGGGGCGGAACGACCGAGCGCGCGGAGGGTTGCGGCTCCTGCCGCCCGTCCTCGACGGGAAAGCCAAGCGCGTTAACCACGGCCAAGGCCCCCACAATTACGCCGTTCTCGAGCATGACCGACGCCGTGCCCACGCCGCCTTTGAACTGGCCCCGCCCGATAAGCGCTCCCGTGCCGGCGCCCACGCTGCCGCGCCCGACGTCGTGCCCGTCCTCCTCGGCAGCAGCGGCGACGGCTGCCGCATAGCCCATGTCCGCCGTCGGACGGGCTGAGAAGTCGCCGCCGCGGCCCAGGTCGAAAATGGCGGCGGCCGGGACGATCGGCACCACTCCCCCGGTCACCGCGAACCCCCGGCCGTTCTCTTCGCACCACCGCTGGACACCGTGGGCAGAGACCAGGCCATAAGCGCTGCCGCCGGTGAGGACCACGGCGTCCACCGTGGACACCAGGGTGGTCGGGTCCAGGGCATCGGTCTCGTGCGTGCCGGGCCCTCCGCCGCGGACATCCACCGACCCGACCGTCCCCGGCGGCGGCAGCACCACCGTCACGCCGGTCAGCCAGCCGTCGTCGTACTTCTGCGCGTGCCCCACCCGGATTCCCGGTACGTCGGTAATGGCTCCCATAGGCTCCATTGTGCCCTTCGCCTGGTCACCGGACAGCCGCTTGACGACGCGCGAAATAATAAGCGACACGCAAAATCCCTGGGGACACCAGTATTTGGGTGTCCCCAGGGACTTTCTGTGTCGCAGGGGTAAAAGCGCGTCGAAACCTACGGGATCGGCACCGGCGTGACGCCGAGCGGCACCAGGTGCTCCGCACCGCCGTCGGGCGCGGAAAGCACCCAGATGCCCTTTTCGTGGACGGCCACGGAGTGCTCCCACTGGCAGGAGCGCTTGCCGTCAGTGGTCACTACGGTCCAGTCGTCGGCCAGGACGGCGGTGTCGATGCTGCCGCGGACCAGCATGGGCTCGATGGCAAGGCACAGCCCGGGCTTGATCTTGGGACCGCGGTGGCTGGTCCGGTAGTTTAGGACGTCCGGGGCCATGTGCATCTCGGAGCCGATGCCGTGGCCCACGTAGTCCTCCAGGATGCCCAGCGGCTTGCCCGGCACGGAGGACACGTAGTCGTCGATGGCAGCGCCGATATCGCCCACGTGGCTGCCGGTGGCGAGCGCCGCGATGCCGTGCCACATGGCGGCGCGGGTGACGTCGGAGAGCCGTTGGTCCTCGGCGTCCGCGTTACCCACAATGACGGTCCGCGCGGAGTCCGAATGCCAGTCGTCAACGATGGCACCGCCGTCGATCGAGATGATGTCGCCGTCGTTCAGGACCTTGCCGCCGGGGATGCCGTGCACCACTTCCTCGTTCACGGATGTGCAAACGGTGGCCGGGAAGCCGTGGTAGCCCAGGAAGTTGGACTTGGCACCGGCCTCGTTCAGCACTGCGGCGAAGACGTCGTCCAGGTGCTTGGTGGTGACGCCTGGCACAGCCGCTGCAACAGCGGCGTCCAATGCACGGCTCAGGACCAGGCCGGCCTCGTGCATGGTGCGCATCTGGGCGTTGGTTTTGTATTCGATACGGGGCTGGCCGAAGGCCATGGTGTGTCCTCTCAATGGCTGAGGCTCCTCCCGGGTACCGGGAGGAGCCTCGAATCACTTGGTTGCCTGGCTCAGGCGGCCTGGCCCGCCTTGATGGCTTCCATAACGCGGTCGGTGACCTCGTCGATGCCGCCGATGCCGTCCACCCGGGTCAGGATGCCGCGGTCGGCATACTTGGCCACAACGGCTTCGGTCTGCTCGTGGTAAAGGTCAAGGCGGTGGCGGATTACGGCTTCGTTGTCGTCGCTCCGGCCGGTTTCCTTGGCACGGCCCAACAGGCGGGCGACGAGTTCCTCGTCATCGGCCGTGAGCTGCAGGACGACGTCGAGCTTTTCCTCGCTGGTGGCGAGGATCCCGTCGAGGTAGTCCACCTGCGCGGTGGTGCGCGGGTAGCCGTCCAGGAGGAAGCCGTTTTCGACGTCGGACTCGCTGAGGCGGTCGCGGACCATTTTGTTGGTCACGCTGTCCGGAACGAAATCGCCGGCATCCATGTACTTCTTGGCTTCGATGCCAAGGGGCGTTTCGCCCTTCACGTTGGCGCGGAAGATATCACCGGTGGAAATCGCCACAACACCGAGGCGTTCGGAAATACGTTCTGCTTGGGTTCCTTTACCGGAACCGGGCGGTCCAATAATCAACATTTTTGTCATCGCAATAGCCCTTCGTAGTGACGTTGCTGTAGTTGCGCATCTATTTGCTTGACGGTTTCAAGGCCAACGCCCACCATGATCAGGATCGAGGTGCCACCGAACGGGAAGTTCTGGTTCGCGTTGATCAGTACCAGTGCAATCAGCGGAATCAGCGCCACGAAGCCAAGGTAGATGGCGCCGGGCAGCGTGATCCTGGAGAGCACGTACTGCAGGTAGTCCGCGGTGGGTTTACCGGCACGGATACCCGGGATGAAACCGCCGTACTTTTTCATGTTGTCGGAGACCTCTTCAGGGTTGAAGGTGATCGCGACGTAGAAGTATGTGAAGAACACGATCATGGCGAAGTACAGCGCCATGTAGATCGGGTGATCTCCTCGGGTCAGGTTGTTGTTGATCCACTCAACCCACGGCTGAAGCGGCTCGCCGTTCTTGGGCTGGTTGAACTGTGAAATCAGACCCGGCAGGTACAGCATGGAGGAAGCGAAGATCACGGGGATCACGCCTGCCATGTTCACCTTGATGGGGATGTAGGTGCTGGTACCGCCCACGGTGCGGCGTCCGATCATGCGCTTGGCATACTGCACCGGAACGCGGCGCTGGGACTGCTCCACGAACACCACCAAGGCAACGGTCAGCAACCCGATGGCCAGGACCAGGAAGAAGGTGCCCGGACCCTGCGAGGTCCAGATGGCACCGAGCGAGGTGGGGAACTGCGCCGCGATGGAGGTGAAGATGAGCAGGGACATACCGTTGCCTACGCCCTTTTCCGTGACAAGCTCGCCCATCCACATGATGAGTCCGGTGCCTGCGGTAAGGGTGATGATCAGCAGGATGGTGGTGATGATGCTGCTGTCAGGGATGATCGGCAGTGCACAGCCCGGCAGCAGTTGGCCTGAGCGCGCCAGCGACACCAGCGTCGTGGCGTTCAGCAGGCCCAGCGCGATGGTGAGGTACCGCGTGTACTGGGTGAGCTTGGACTGCCCGGAGGCGCCCTCCTCGTACAGCTCCTGGAACCGGGGAATGACCACCCGGAGCAGCTGCACAATGATACTGGCCGTGATGTACGGCATGATGCCCAGGGCAAAGATGGACACCTGAAGCAAGGCACCGCCGCTGAACAGGTTGACGAGCTGGTAGAGCCCGCCTGCCGTCTGACCGTTATGCAAGCATTGCTGGACATTCTGGTAGTTCACACCAGGCGAGGGAATGAAGGCACCCAAGCGGAAGATTGTGATGATTGCCAGCGTGAACAACAACTTGCGTCGCAGATCAGGCGTGCGAAAGGCCCGGCCAAATGCGCTAAGCAAGCGTCCTCCTGTGTTGTTAATGAGCGTGGTGTGATGGGGGGTCAATAATCCCAACAACCGAGTCTAACGGGTGGATTGGCGATGCGAACAATCCACATGGCCAACGCGAGACGGGCGGCGGGAATTATTTGGCGGCCGGAGATGAAAGAAACTCCCGGCGTGCAGGGCCCTGGGGTCCTGCACGCCGGGAGTTAACAACGGGCATATGCCCACCGTCTGCTAGAGAGCGGTGGTGCTTCCGCCTGCTGCAGCAATCTTTTCTGCGGCGCTGGCCGAGAATGCGTGGGCGGTGACGTCAACCTTGACGGTGATGTCGCCGGTGCCAAGCACCTTGACGGGCTGGTTCTTGCGAACGGCACCCTTTTCGACCAGGTTCTCCACGGTGACTGCGCCACCTTCCGGGAACAGCTCGTTGAGCTTGTCCAGGTTTACAACCTGGAACTCAACCCGGAACGGGTTCTTGAAGCCGCGCAGCTTCGGCAGGCGCATGTGCAGCGGCAGCTGGCCGCCGGCAAAGCCAGCCTTGATCTGGTAGCGGGCCTTCGTACCCTTGGTACCGCGACCAGCGGTCTTACCCTTGGAACCTTCACCACGACCAACACGGGTCTTGGCGGTCTTGGCACCCGGGGCGGGACGCAGGTGGTGGACCTTCAGAGTGTTCTGCTTCTCAGCAGCCTCTACGGCGGTCTTCTTCTCTGCCATTTACTTCGCCTCCTCTACCTGTACCAGGTGCGGAACCGTGTTGAGCATTCCCACAGTCACGGCGTCGGCGGTGCGGACAACGGTGTGTCCGATCCGCTTCAGGCCGAGGGACCGCAGGGTGTCGCGCTGGTTCTGCTTGCCGCCAATGACGGACTTGATCTGAGTGATCTCCAACTGAGCGTCGGAGGGAATCAGGTTCTTAGCCATGACTTAGACACCCGCCTTCTGGTTCAGGATTGCCTTCACCATTGCCGGCGGAGCAACCTCGTCGAGGGGCAGGCCGCGGCGTGCTGCCACTGCTGCCGGCTCTTCGAGGCGCTTCAGGGCATCAACGGTCGCGTGAACGATGTTGATGGCGTTCGAGGAACCGAGCGACTTGGAGAGGATGTCGTGGATGCCCACGCACTCCAGTACTGCACGGACCGGGCCACCGGCGATAACACCGGTACCGGCGGAAGCCGGACGCAGCATTACGACGCCGGCAGCAGCCTCACCCTGAACGCGGTGCGGGATGGTGCTGCCAATGCGGGGAACGCGGAAGAAGGACTTCTTGGCCTCTTCAACGCCCTTCGCGATTGCGGCGGGAACTTCCTTAGCCTTGCCGTAGCCAACGCCGACCATGCCGTTACCGTCACCAACGACGACCAGGGCGGTGAAGCTGAAGCGACGACCACCCTTGACCACCTTGGAAACGCGGTTGATGGTGACAACGCGTTCTACGAACTGGCTCTTCTCGGCTTCACGGCCGCCATCGCGGCCGCCACGGCCACCACGGCCGCCGTCGCGGCCGCCCTGGCCACGGTCGCCACGCTCGCCACGACGAGCGCCACCACGGCGGTCATCGGCGGCAGTTGCGGGCGCAGTGGTCTCAGTGGCCGGAGCAGCTACGGCTTCAGTCGCCTTCTGATCTGCAGACACAGTGTCCTTTTCCTTGTTTGCTTCCGTCACAGTGACAGCCCACCTTCACGTGCGCCGTCAGCGACAGCAGCAATCCGGCCGTGGTACTTGTTACCACCGCGGTCGAAGACAACTGCTTCGATACCGGCAGCCTTCGCACGCTCGGCAACGAGCTCGCCAACGCGCTTGGCTTTGGCGGTCTTGTCGCCTTCGAATGCACGAAGATCGGCTTCCAGTGTGGAGGCGCTCGCTACGGTAAGGCCCTTGGTGTCATCGACAACCTGGACGAATACGTGGCGTGCGGAACGGTTGACGACCAGACGAGGACGTTCAGCCGTACCGGAGATGCGCTTGCGGATACGAAGCTGGCGGCGGCTGCGCGAAGCAGACTTGCTCTTGTTCGTACGCTTCTTGTTAATTGAGATGGCCATGGTTACTTACCAGCCTTTCCGACCTTGCGGCGGATGACTTCGCCTGCGTAGCGAATGCCCTTGCCCTTATAGGGGTCCGGCTTCCGAAGCTTGCGAATGTTGGCAGCAACCTCGCCGACCTGCTGCTTGTTGATACCTGAAACAGAGAGCTTGGTCGGGGTCTCAACTGCAAAGGTGATGCCGTCCGGTGCGGAGACATTTACCGGGTGGCTGTAGCCGAGAGCGAACTCAAGGTCAGATCCCTTGGCCTGAACGCGGTAACCAGTACCAACGATTTCAAGCTTCTTCTCGTAGCCCTTGGTAACGCCCTCGATCATGTTGGAGATCAGGGTGCGGGTCAGGCCGTGGAGTGAACGGGAGGCGCGCTCGTCGTTCGGGCGGGCGACGGTCAGGGTGTCTGCTTCCAGGGAAACCTCGATCGGGCTGGCCACAGTGTGGTTCAGCTCGCCTTTGGAACCCTTGACGCTGACGACAGAGCCGTCAACCTTGACCTCAACGCCGGCGGGAACGGTGATGGGGAGACGTCCAATACGTGACATTATTCTCTTCCTTTCCCGTTACCAGACGTAGGCGAGGACTTCGCCGCCCACGCCCTTCTTGCCGGCTTGCTTATCAGTCAAGAGGCCGGAAGAGGTGGACAGGATTGCGACACCCAGGCCACCGAGCACGTGCGGGAGGTTGGTGGACTTTGCGTAAACACGCAGGCCCGGCTTGGAAATACGACGAACGCCAGCGATTGAACGCTCGCGGTTCGGTCCGAACTTGAGGTCGAGGGTCAGCTTCTTACCAACCTCAGCGTCTTCTTCTTTCCAGGAGGCGATGTAACCTTCGGCCTTCAGGATGTCGGCGACGCGTGCCTTGAGCTTGCTGTACGGCATGGACACGGAATCGTGGTATGCCGAGTTTGCATTGCGCAGACGCGTAAGCATGTCTGCGACAGGATCTGTCATTGTCATGGTGGGCTCTTGCCCTTCCTCATAACGGTTTCCTCGGTCCGGTCCCTGCAGAAATCTGCACGGGCTGCACCGAAGGACCTGTTACGTAGCTAGATTAGTCTTCGGCCTTGAACGGGAAACCAAGCGCCTTCAGCAGCGCACGGCCTTCGTCATCGGTCTTGGCAGTGGTAACAACCGTGATGTCCATGCCGCGGGTGCGGTCGATGGAATCCTGGTCGATTTCGTGGAACATAACCTGCTCGGTCAGACCGAAGGTGTAGTTGCCGTTGCCGTCGAACTGCTTGCCACTGAGGCCGCGGAAGTCGCGGATACGGGGCAGAGCCAGCGTGACCAGACGATCCAGGAATTCCCACATGCGGTCCCCACGCAGAGTTGCGTGTGCGCCGATGGGCATGCCTTCGCGCAGCTTGAACTGTGCGATCGACTTGCGGGCCTTGGTTACCTGCGGCTTCTGGCCGGTGATCAGGGTCAGATCGCGGACAGCGCCGTCGATCAGCTTGGAGTCCTTGGCGGCATCTCCAACACCCATGTTCACAACGACCTTCACCAGACGGGGAACCTGGTTGACGTTGCTGTAGCTGAATTCCTCAATGAGCGTGCTCTTGATGGAATCGGCGTACTTGGTCTTCAGACGAGGAACGATCTTCGTTGCCGGAGTCTCGAGAGTCTCAGTCATTAGATGTCCTTCCCGGAGCTCTTGGCCACGCGGATACGCACTTCGCGCTTCACGCCATCGCGCTCAACGGTCTCGGTGCGGAAACCGACGCGGGTGGGCTTCTTGGTGGACGGGTCAACCAGAGCCACGTTGGAGATGTGGACCGAAGCTTCTACGACCTCGATGCCACCGGTCTTGGTGCCGCGCTGCGACTGACCGACCTTGGTGTGCTTGGTTACGCGGTTAATGCCTTCAACCAACACGCGGTTGGTCTCCGGGAATACGCGCAGAACCTTGCCCTGCTTGCCACGGTCGCCGCCGCGCTCAGCCTTGGCGCCAGTGATGACCTGAACGAGGTCACCCTTTTTGATCTTAGCCATGGACTAGAGCACCTCCGGAGCCAGAGAAACGATCTTCATGAACTTCTTGTCGCGAAGTTCACGACCAACCGGTCCGAAGATACGGGTACCGCGGGGGTCACCGTCCGCCTTCAGGATCACAGCTGCGTTCTCGTCAAACTTGATGTAGGAACCATCCGCACGGCGGCGTTCCTTCTTGGTACGGACGATGACTGCCTTAACAACATCGCCCTTCTTTACGTTGCCGCCCGGAATTGCGTCCTTGACGGTAGCGACGATAACGTCGCCAATGCCTGCGTAGCGACGGCCAGATCCACCGAGAACGCGAATGGTAAGGATTTCCTTAGCACCCGTGTTGTCGGCGACCTTGAGTCGCGACTCCTGCTGAATCACTATTTACTCCTTGCGTCGCGCCGGTTCTCAGACCGAAAATCTTCCTACGGAATGAGCCTTGCGGAACGGTTGATCGGGGTGTCTCTTGACCTGCCTGGATTTTGCCAGACCAGGCCTAAACTCCCGTGCCAAAAACATTTGCTTCCCAAGCGGTTTCAGACAGGTCCGAAGCGCTAGGGGGCACTATGCCGTGGCACGATTGTTTACGAGGTTGATGTCGGCGCACGAAAGGCGCCATACAAACTCAATATCTTAGCATGTTTCCTGCCGATGCCCATATCACCGGCCGGCGCTCCCCCGCAAGACGGACGACGGCGGCACGCACGGCACGCTTTTGGCCCACCACGGGTGCCGCTTCACCTAATACCCGGCCCACCGCCGTCGGACGCGGCCCAAAAGCCTGCCTGGTGTGACGCGGGCACCGTCGCAGCCCCATCCCGGAACGCGGAAAACCCCCGCTCCCAAAGGGAACGAGGGTTTCCGGTGCAGTTCCTGCAAGCAGGCTGCGGGTGTTACTTGGCCTTTTCGAGGATCTCGACCAGGCGCCACCGCTTAGTAGCGGACAGCGGGCGGGTCTCGGCGAGGAGTACGAGGTCGCCGATGCCGGCGCTGTTCTCTTCGTCGTGAGCCTTGATCTTGGTGTTGCGGCGGATGACCTTGCCGTAGAGGGCGTGCTTCACGCGGTCTTCAACCTGGACAACGATGGTCTTTTCCATCTTGTCCGAGACCACGTAGCCGCGCTTCGTCTTACGGTCACCGCGCTCGGCAGCGGTAGCTGCCGCGGAAACAGTTTCCGTCACGTTCTCGTCCTTTTCAGTCACTTGGCATCCTCCTCGGCGTCAACCGTTTCAGCCTTTTCGGCCTTCTTGGTTGCAGCCTTCTTGGACTTCTTCTCTTCCTTGGCTTCCACAACCGGAGCGGCAACCTCGGCACGAATGCCCAGCTCGCGCTCACGGAGAACGGTGTAGATGCGTGCGATGTCCTTCTTTACCGCGCGCAGACGACCGTGGTTCTCCAGCTGACCGGTGGCGGACTGGAAACGCAGGTTGAACAGCTCTTCCTTAGCCTTACGGAGTTCTTCAACGAGGCGCTCGTTGTCGAACGTGTCCAGCTGTGCGGATGCAAGTTCCTTGGATCCTACTGCCATTTCTATTCACCACCTTCGCGACGCAAAATGCGTGCCTTCAACGGGAGCTTGTGGATTGCCAGGCGCAGGGCCTCGCGAGCTACCGATTCTTCGACGCCGGAGATCTCAAAGAGAACCCGGCCCGGCTTGACGTTAGCGACCCACCACTCGGGTGAACCCTTACCGGAACCCATGCGGGTTTCGGCAGGCTTCTTCGTGATCGGACGGTCCGGGTAAATGTTGATCCAGACCTTGCCGCCACGCTTAATGTGGCGGGTCATCGCGATACGGGCAGACTCGATCTGACGGTTGGTGACGTATGCCGGGCTCAGGGCCTGGATCCCGTACTCACCGAAGGAGACCTTGGTACCGCCGGTAGCAGCGCCGGAACGACCCGGGTGGTGCTGCTTACGGTGCTTTACTCGACGTGGGATAAGCATTTAAGCCTGTCCTCCTTCTACTGCAGCAGGTGCAGCCTCAACTGCCGGAGCCTCGGCAGCCGGAGCTGCCTCTGCTGCCGGACGGTCGGTACGACGGCGGCGGTCACCACGGTCAGCGCCACCGGCGCCACCCGGGCGGCCCGGACGGTCGCTGGGGCCGCGGCCACGGGACGGAGCAGCAGCTGCCTGCTGAGCCAGTTCCTTGGCGGTGACGTCACCCTTGTAGATCCAGACCTTCACGCCGATGCGGCCGAAGGTGGTCTTGGCCTCGTAGAAGCCGTAGTCGATGTTCGCGCGGAGAGTGTGCAGGGGCACACGGCCTTCGCGGTAGAACTCCGAGCGGGACATTTCAGCGCCGCCCAGTCGACCCGAGCAAGCGATACGGATGCCCTTGGCACCTGCACGCTGTGCGGACTGCATGGCCTTCTTCATCGCGCGGCGGAACGCCACGCGGGAAGTCAGCTGCTCAGCAACGCCCTGGGCAACAAGCTGAGCTTCCATCTCGGGGTTCTTGACCTCGAGGATGTTCAGCTGAACCTGCTTGCCCGTGAGCTTCTCAAGCTCGCCGCGGATGCGGTCTGCTTCAGCGCCGCGGCGGCCGATGACGATGCCGGGACGTGCCGTGTGGATATCCACGCGGACACGATCGCGGGTGCGCTCGATCTCGACCTTGGCGATACCGGCGCGCTCCATGCCCGTGGACATGAGCTGGCGGATACGGATGTCTTCGCGAACGAAGTCCTTGTACCGCTGGCCGGCCTTGGTGCTGTCAGCAAACCAGTGCGATACGTGATCGGTGGTGATGCCGAGTCGGAACCCGTGCGGGTTAACTTTCTGTCCCACTTAGCGAGCCTCCTCTTTCTCCGGGGTAGCGACTACCACGGTGATGTGGCTCGTGCGCTTCTTGATCTGAAATGCACGACCCTGGGCGCGCGGCTGGAACCGCTTCATGGTCGGGCCTTCATCAACAAACGCTTCGCTGATGATGAGGTCACCTTCGTCAAACGCAACACCGTCGCGGTCCGCGAGGACCCGGGCGTTGGAGATTGCCGACTGAACTACCTTGAATACCGGCTCTGAAGCTGCCTGGGGGGCAAACTTCAGAATTGCCAGAGCCTCATTCGCTTGCTTACCACGAACAAGGTTGACGACGCGCCGGGCCTTCATAGGCGTTACGCGGATGTGACGCGCAATTGCCTTGGCTTCCATTGCTTTCCTTCTCTCGTCTTTGACGTAAGTGCAGGCGCCTAGCGGCGCTTGCCCTTACGGTCGTCCTTGACATGGCCGCGGAATGTCCGCGTGGGAGCGAATTCGCCGAGCTTGTGCCCGACCATCGACTCAGTGACAAACACCGGGATGTGCTTGCGTCCGTCGTGTACGGCGATCGTGTGCCCGAGCATGCCGGGGATGATCATCGAACGGCGAGACCAGGTCTTGATGACGTTCTTGGTGCCCTTTTCGTTTTCCCTGTCCACCTTCACAAAGAGGTGCTGGTCAACGAAAGGACCTTTTTTCAGGCTGCGTGGCATGTGTCCAGGCTCCTATCGCTTGTTCTTGCCAGTACGACGACGACGCACAATAAGCTTGTCGCTCTCTTTGTTCGGGCGGCGGGTGCGGCCCTCACGCTTACCGTTCGGGTTGACGGGGTGACGTCCACCGGACGTCTTACCCTCGCCACCACCGTGCGGGTGGTCAACCGGGTTCATGGCGACACCACGGACGGTCGGGCGAACGCCCTTCCACCGCATACGGCCGGCCTTGCCCCAGTTGATGTTCGACTGCTCGGCGTTACCGACCTCGCCGATGGTTGCGCGGCAGCGCACATCAACGTTGCGGATTTCGCCGGAAGGCAGACGAAGCTGGGCGAAGCGGCCTTCCTTGGCAACAAGCTGGATCGATGCGCCGGCGGAGCGGCCCATCTTGGCGCCGCCACCCGGACGCAGTTCAACTGCGTGGATTACGGTACCGACCGGGATATTGAGCAGGGGCAGGTTGTTACCGGGCTTGATGTCAGCACCGGCACCTGCCTCAACGATGTCACCCTGGGACAGCTTGTTCGGGGCGATGATGTAACGCTTGGTGCCATCAACGTAGTGCAGGAGGGCGATGCGAGCCGTGCGGTTCGGATCGTACTCGATTTCGGCAACGCGGGCGTTGACGCCGTCTTTGTCGTGGCGACGGAAGTCGATCAGACGGTACTGGCGCTTGTGGCCACCACCCTTGTGACGGGTGGTGATCTTACCGGTGTTGTTACGGCCGCCCTTTTTGGGCAGCGGACGTACCAACGATTTTTCCGGCGTCGACCGCGTGATTTCGGTGAAGTCCGCTACGCTCGAGCCACGACGGCCCGGTGTAGTCGGCTTGTACTTACGGATTCCCATAGTTTATTTCCTCGTTAAAGTGGTCTCCGCTACGAGAGCGGACCGCCGAAGATGTCGATGGTGCCTTCTTTGAGGCTCACAATTGCACGCTTGGTGTTCTTGCGGGTACCCCATCCGAATTTGGTGCGCTTGCGCTTACCGGCACGGTTGATGGTGTTGATCGATTCGACCTTGACGGAGAAAATTTTCTCCACGGCCAGCTTGATCTCGGTCTTGTTCGAGCGGGGGTCCACCAGGAAGGTGTACTTGCCCTCATCGATCAGGCCGTAGCTTTTTTCCGATACGACGGGTGCAAGCACGACGTCGCGCGGGTCTTTGATGGTGGCTGCACTCACTTGGCATCCTCCTCGTTCTTTGCTACTGCCTTGTCAGCAACGAATGCTTCGTAGGCAGCCTTGGTGAAGACAACGTCGTCAGAGACGAGTACGTCATAGGTGTTCAGCTGGTCTGCGTACAGAACGTGAACACCGGCGAGGTTGCGCACGGAAAGTGCTGCAACATCGTTGGCGCGCTCGATGACAACCAGCAGGTTCTTGCGCTCGGAAACTCCGCGCAGCGTTGCAAGTGCGTTCTTGACGGACGGCTTGGTGCCCTCCACCAGTTCGGCAACAACGTGGATGCGTCCGTTGCGGGCCCGATCAGACAGTGCGCCGCGCAGTGCAGCAGCAATCATCTTCTTGGGGGTGCGCTGGCTGTAGTCACGCGGTGTGGGACCGTGGACAACGCCACCACCGGTCATGTGAGGAGCACGGATTGAACCCTGACGGGCGCGGCCGGTGCCCTTCTGCTTGAACGGCTTGCGACCTGCACCGGAAACCTCGGCGCGGGTCTTGGTCTTGTGGGTACCCTGGCGAGCAGCAGCGAGCTGGGCAACGACGACCTGGTGCAGCAGCGGCACGTTGGTCTGAACGTCGAAGATCTCTGCGGGCAGGTCAACCTTGACAGTGCTAGTCATTTAACTAGGCTCCCTTCACGGCGGTGCGTACGAGTACGACCTGGCCGCGGGCGCCGGGGACGGCACCCTTGATCAGGAGCAGCGACTTCTCGACGTCAACTGCGTGAACCGTGAGGTTCAGCGTGGTGTGACGAACGGCGCCCATGCGGCCGGCCATTTTCATGCCCTTGAAGACGCGGCTCGGGGTGGATGCGCCACCGATTGAACCGGGCTTACGGTGGTTCTTGTGGGCACCGTGGGAAGCTCCAACGCCGTGGAAGCCGTGACGCTTCATAACACCGGCGAAGCCCTTACCCTTGGTGGTGCCGATGACGTCGATCTTCTGGCCGGCTTCGAAGACCTCTACTGAGAGCTCCTGGCCAAGCTCGTACTCTGCAGCATCTGCGGTACGGAGTTCGACGACGTGGCGGCGAGGCGTGACGCCTGCCTTTTCAAAGTGACCAGCCAGCGGCTTGGTGACCTTGCGGGGATCGATCTGGCCGTAGCCGATCTGTACAGCGACGTAGCCATCAGTGTCTGCGTTGCGCAGCTGGGTGATGACGTTCGAATCTGCCTGGACCACAGTGACGGGGATGAGCTTGTTGTTCTCGTCCCAGACCTGGGTCATGCCGAGCTTCGTGCCCAGCAGGCCCTTTACGTTACGGGTTGCGGTCATAGTCTCTCAGCACCTCCCTACAGCTTGATTTCGATGTTCACGTCGGCCGGCAGGTCGAGGCGCATAAGCGAGTCAACAGCCTTCGGCGTGGGATCGATGATGTCGATAAGACGCTTGTGCGTGCGCATTTCAAAGTGCTCGCGGCTGTCCTTGTACTTGTGCGGAGAGCGGATTACGCAGTAGATGTTCTTCTCCGTAGGCAGCGGCACAGGGCCAACTACCGTTGCGCCTGCACGCGTGACCGTCTCAACGATCTTCCGGGCTGAAACGTCAATGACCTCGTGGTCGTATGACTTCAGCCGGATGCGGATTTTTTGTCCCGCCATGTCGCCTGACTCTCTTTCAGTTAGTGCTGCTCTGAGTAGGGCTGCTCTGTTCACTTTGGTGTTGCATGTGGCTGCCGAAGCATTTGAAGTCTGAACTACCACCCGCCGCACAAGCTGAATCCGGATATATCCGGGTTCCTCAACCTGCCGACGTAACCCGACCCCCGCGGTCGGGCGTGTCGCGCTTAGCACGCATACAAATCCGCAGTTCCATGGGAGTGGGTTATGTTTGGGCTTCCACTTGGACCCTGACACCCGGCATTATCCGGATCGGGACACGAAGAAGCGCTTGAACAACTCATCTAGTATGCCGGAAATTGTGCCAAGAAGCGAATCTGCAGGCCACGGCTTCCCTGCCCGGCGTGGCCGGTTTGCCGGCGGGCAACCACCGGCCGTCATTGCCTTCCCCAACATCCGAATGGATGATGGGTTAATGACCGTCGAACAGGACGTTTCCATCCAGGATCTTGCCGACCGAGTGCCGCCTTCCTTCACCTTAGGAGTGGCAGCTGCCGCCTTCCAAATCGAAGGCGCGCTGTCCACTGACGGCAGGGGTCCTTCCGGCTGGGATGCCTTTGTGGAGAAGCCCGGAGCCATCTGGGACGGACACTCGCCGGCAATGGCCTGCGACCATTACAACCGCTCAGCCGAAGATGTGGCGCTCATGCGCGAACTCGGCGTGGATTCCTATCGGTTCTCCATCTCCTGGCCGCG
Organism: Arthrobacter sp. UYCo732; assembly: GCF_040547265.1. Classification (NCBI taxonomy): domain Bacteria; kingdom Bacillati; phylum Actinomycetota; class Actinomycetes; order Micrococcales; family Micrococcaceae; genus Arthrobacter; species Arthrobacter sp. UYCo732. The sequence goes on from NZ_JBEPPJ010000004.1 coordinate 249,328, forward strand.
GATCCAGCCGGATGGCCGCGGTGCATTCAACGAACAGGGACTGGACTTCTACGACCGCCTGATCGATCAACTTCTTGAGGCTGGCATCTCCCCCATGGCCACTCTCTACCACTGGGATACGCCGCTGCCACTGGAGCATGGCGGCGGCTGGTTGAACAGGGCCACTGCCGAACGCTTTGCTGAGTACAGCGCGGCGGCTGGCCGTCGCTTCGGCGACCGGGTGGACCAGTGGGTCACGCTCAACGAGCCAGCCTCGGTAGTGCTGAACGGGTATGCCCTGGGCGTCCATGCTCCTGGCCATGGCCTGCTTTTCGACGCCTTTCCTGCGGTCCACAACCAACTGCTGGCCCACGGGCTGGCCGTCCAGGCGCTGCGGTCGGAAGGCGTGCGCGGTGGCATCGGCGTCAGCAACCTGCACTCCCCCGTCCGGCCGGCAACACGCAAGATCCGTGACAAGGCAGCGGCAGCGGTCTTCGACATCATGCTCAACCGGATCTATGCTGATCCGATCCTGCGGGGCCGGTACCCGGCTTCCCTGGTCTTCGCCAAGCCATGGATGCGTTCCTTTGGCAGAATTTCGGACGCCGACCTGCAGACCATCCACCAGCCTCTGGACTTCTACGGCGTGAACTATTACCAGCCAGTCAGAGTGGCTGCCGGCCGGGGTCCCCACGAAAACCTGGCCGTGCCGGCAGAAGCGATGGTCCGGATTCCGGCCCACCAGGTGCCGTTCCCCGAGTACGGGACAACGGGGTTCGGCTGGCCCGTGGCGCCGGATCATCTGGGCATCCTGCTCCGCGAACTCAAAGACCGTTATGGTGATGCTTTACCCCCGCTGTACATTACCGAAAGCGGCGCCAGCTTCCCCGAGCCTGAGCACGTCACCGGCCCCATCCAGGACCAGCAGCGGATCGACTACATCGCGGGACATCTGCGCCACGCAGTGGAGGCAACCGCACCCGGCGGCATCGCCGAAGACGTGGAACTCCGTGGCTACTACGTCTGGACGCTGATGGACAACTTTGAATGGGCCGCCGGCTACTCCCAGCGGTTTGGGCTGATCCACGTGGACTTCGAAACCCTGGAGCGCACGCCGAAGGAATCATTCTATTGGTACAAGGCGCTCAGCCAGGCCCGGAAACGGCTGGCAGACTGAAGCCCAAACCGCTGGCAGCCTGAGTCCCGGCTACTGGTTCTTGTTGGCCCGGTTGATGCGCTTGGCGCGGTCAATCTCGTTGCGGAAATGCTTCTTGGCCCAGAACACTCCGGCGACCACGATGATCAGAAAAATTAACCACTCCATAATGTATTCCCCTCTCCGCTGGCAACAATATCAGCGCCGGCCTGTGGGTTCCCTGTGGTCGCCGGACCGGGGGCTGGCTGCGGGATCAGCTCCGGCGGGCGGCCCCGTCTCCGGCCGCGTCCGCCGCCGCACCGGACGTGCCCCGGTTCAGGCGCCACACGGCAAGACGATGCCACACGGCAACCATCGCCAGGAGCAGGAACGTGTAATGCCTCATTGCCCACAGCATGCAGGCTGCCACGCCCGCCGCACCCCACCAGACGAACAGCCGGTCACCCACGCCAAGGCCAGCCACCAGCACCACCGCGAGAAGCACCAGCACCCACAACTGCTGCGCACCGGTCCCACTGAACACCACACCCAGGCCTCCAAACGACAGCAACCCGGCAGCAACTCCCACCAGGAACCGCCCGGCCTTCTGATGGCCGGAGAAGTACCGCCAGCCACCGAGGACCGCGGCCAGGACCACATACCACTGAGCCACCCAGAACGGATCCGGCAGACCGGCAAACACACGGCCACTGAGCCGGTCCGGCCCGTCCAGGGCGAAGATCGCCGCCCGCTGGACCGCAGCAGTCAGCACCAGTGCGCCAACCTCCACCTTAATCCGGCGCGCCTTTGGCGTGGCCTCATGGTAGGCAATTCCGACGGCGGCGGCGAGGATGGCTGCTGCGGTCCAGGAGGTCGTATCATGCCGGATTCCGGCCAAGGCCACGAGCATCACGCCCAGGAAGGCGGCCCCGGCAAGCGACCAGCGCCGCACCGGTTCGGCCTGCAAAGGGGCGGTGCGAACAAGCCGGGCGCCGTAGAGTACGGCTGACGCCGAGCCCGCGCCGGCCAACCAGGGCAGGAAGCCGCCCCACGCACCGGCAGGGTCCGGAAACGTCTCCGCCGCCAGCGCCATGGCGCCGCGGAGTGCTGCCACTACTGCCGGTGGATACAGGAAGGGCTGGCCTTCGGTATCCGAAGCCGCAAAGAACACCACTGAAAGAACCAGAACCGCGGCACCCATCACCCAGCCTGCCGCCAATGGTGGCAGCCACAGCAGCCACGGCGGGAACCGCATACGGATGCAGGACCATTAGCGGCCTGACATAGACCGGCGGCAACCAGCCCGGCCGCCCCAGGGCACGGCACGTCAGAAGCACGGCCACACCGATCAGGGCGGCGAAATACCAGACCAGTGCTCCGCCGAGGATGGATACGCCGGAGAATGCCGTGGATGCGACCGGAACCATGGCGAGGCCAGTGCCGGTGAACGCCACCGCTGCGGGGCGGAGCCGCGGCACCCTGGCATGGAGCACAATGCCTGCCCCGTAGAACGACGCCGTAACCGTGCATACGCCCGTAAAACGCATCATGGGCGGCAGGCTTGTGCCAATGAATAGAGCAGCGGCAGCAACCAAGAGAAGGCTGGCTACATACAGGGTGATGTGGATGTTCTGGCGGTCCCGCTTTTCACGACGCGCCTGGCGCTCAGCCGGCGATTCCGGATATGTGTGGAAGGCGGCCGCCGGAGACTGCGGCGGCAACACCGGCGACGCCGGGACCGTGGCCGCGGGGCGTGGAGGCGAAACTGGCGGAGATTGGATGGCCACGCGTGCTGGCAGCGCTTGCGGCTCTGCCGCAGGCAAGGGTGACACTTCAGCAACAGGTGATGCAGTCGTCAAAGGGACTGGGACTTCGGTGGCCCGCACTCGAGGGGGGTCGGGCACGCCACCGAGTGCCGCCATCGGACTTTCCCATGGCTCCGGGACTGCGGACGCAGAACCCAGCGACCCACTGGGCGCGGAATCCGGCCGCCCCTGTGCCTGCAGTTTGTCCATGGCATCAAGCCACCCTTGGAGATGGCCTACGCGGTAGCCCGCTTCATAGGATTCGTCCCTCACGGTGATCCCGCTCCAGAGGCCAGGGCGGCCTGCACAATGAATCCAATGAATGGATTAACCGTAACAAACAACAGCCCCGCTGCGAAGATATGCAGCGGGGCTGTTGATGAGTATCAGAGGGCCGCCAAGCGGACTCTGATCCTAGATCAGCAAGAAGTTACTTGACGATCTTGGTAACGCGACCTGAACCAACGGTGCGGCCGCCTTCGCGGATAGCGAAGCCGAGGCCTTCTTCCATGGCGATGGGCTGGATGAGCGCAACGGTCATCTCAGTGTTGTCGCCGGGCATAACCATTTCCGTGCCTTCCGGCAGGGTGATAACGCCGGTTACGTCCGTGGTGCGGAAGTAGAACTGCGGGCGGTAGTTCGAGTAGAACGGGTTGTGACGTCCGCCTTCGTCCTTGGAGAGGATGTAGACGTTAGCCTCGAAGTCGGTGTGCGGGGTAATGGAACCCGGCTTGACGACAACCTGGCCACGCTCTACGTCATCACGCTTCAGACCGCGGAGCAGGAGGCCACAGTTCTCGCCGGCCCATGCTTCGTCGAGCTGCTTGTGGAACATCTCGATACCGGTAACCGTGGTCTTCTGGACCGGGCGGATGCCGACGATCTCGACCTCGGAGTTGATGGCGAGGGTTCCACGCTCGGCGCGGCCCGTAACAACGGTGCCACGGCCGGTGATGGTGAAGACATCTTCGATCGGCATCAGGAACGGCTTGTCACGGTCACGTACGGGGTCCGGAACGGACTCGTCAACGGCCGCCATGAGGTCCTCGACAGACTTGACCCAAACAGGGTCGCCTTCGAGGGCCTTCAGGCCGGAAACGCGAACAACGGGAGCGTCGTCGCCATCGAAGCCCTGAGCCGAAAGCAGCTCACGAACTTCCATTTCAACGAGGTCCAGCAGTTCCTCATCGTCAACCATGTCGGACTTGTTCAGCGCGACCAGCAGGTAGGGAACACCAACCTGGCGGGCGAGCAGAACGTGCTCGCGAGTCTGAGCCATCGGGCCGTCAGTGGCGGCAACCACGAGGATTGCACCATCCATCTGTGCGGCGCCGGTGATCATGTTCTTGATGTAGTCAGCGTGACCCGGAGCGTCTACGTGTGCGTAGTGGCGCTTCTCGGTCTGGTACTCAACGTGGGAAATGTTGATGGTAATGCCGCGCTGACGCTCTTCGGGAGCAGAGTCAATAGACGCGAAGTCGCGCTGCTCGTTGAGTGTCGGGTACTTGTCGTACAGCACCTTGGAAATCGCGGCCGTCAACGTCGTCTTACCGTGGTCAACGTGACCAATGGTGCCGATGTTAACGTGCGGCTTAGTCCGCTCGAACTTTGCCTTTGCCACAGGTTCCTCCTAGAACGTTTTCAAATGACTTACCCTTCGACCGCGCTTGTCGCGACGAAACTTCAGTAAGTCTACTTGGGGGGCTTTGGATTGATGAAATTGCAGATTCAGGAACTAATACTAGTCCCACGAGCCTGCCGGTACAGATGGCCGCCGGCCGGGCCGGAACCGGCCATCTGCACCAGGCGAATTTCCGGAACCGGAAACGCACCCGAGTTTGTTACTGCGAGCCGTGGAGACTACTCGCCGCGGTTCTTCTGGATGATCTCGTCGGCATATGCCTTCGGGACCTCGGCGTAGCTGTGGAACGTCATGGAGTACACAGCGCGGCCCTGGGTCTTCGAGCGCAGGTCACCGATGTAGCCGAACATGCCGGACAGCGGGACGTGCGCGCGGATTACCTTGACGCCCTGGGCATCTTCCATGGACTGCATCTGGCCACGACGGGAGTTGAGGTCACCGATAACTTCACCCATGTATTCCTCAGGGGTGCGGACCTCGACATCCATCAGCGGTTCAAGCAGGATGGGGTTCGCCTTGCGTGCGGCTTCCTTGAAAGCCATACGGCCGGCGATCTTGAACGCCATTTCCGAGGAGTCAACATCGTGGTACGCGCCGTCAATCAGCGTGGCCTTGATGCCGACAACCGGGTAGCCGGCGAGGACGCCGTCGTTCAGCGCATCCTGGATACCGGCGTCAACCGACGGGATGTATTCGCGCGGAATGCGTCCACCGGTGACCTTGTTCGAGAACTCGTACATCTCGCCCTCGGACGTGTCCAGCGGCTCGATCGCGATCTGGATCTTTGCGAACTGGCCGGAACCACCGGTCTGCTTCTTGTGCGTGTAGTCATGACGCTCCACAGCCCGCTTGATGGTTTCGCGGTACGCAACCTGCGGCTTGCCGACATTAGCCTCAACCTTGAATTCGCGGCGCATGCGGTCCACCAGGATATCCAGGTGGAGCTCGCCCATGCCGGCGATGATGGTCTGGCCGGTGTCCTCGTTGAGGGAGACCTGGAAGGTCGGGTCCTCAGCGGAGAGCTTCTGGATAGCTGTGGACAGCTTCTCCTGGTCGCCCTTGGTGTTCGGCTCGATCGCAACGGAAATCACGGGCTCCGGGAAGCTCATGGATTCGAGGACGATCTGGTTGCTGGAATCACACAGGGTGTCACCCGTGGTGGTGTCCTTCAGGCCGATCGCTGCGTAGATGTGGCCAGCGGTAGCGCCGTCAACGGGCATTTCCTTGTTGGCGTGCATCTGGAACAGCTTGCCGATGCGCTCCTTCTTGCCCTTGGTGGAGTTGACCACCTGTGAGCCTGCTTCCACGTGACCGGAGTACACGCGGATGAAGGTGAGCTGGCCGAAGAACGGGTGCGCAGCAATCTTGAAGGCCAGCGCCGAGAACGGCTCCTCGGAGGAAGGCGCGCGAGTCAGTTCCTTCTCTTCGTCGCGAGGATCGTGGCCGATCATCGGCGGGACGTCGAGCGGGTTCGGCAGGTAGTCAACCACGGCGTCAAGCATCGGCTGAACGCCGCGGTTCTTGAACGCGGAACCACAGAAGACCGGGTACAGCTCAGAGTTGATCGTCATCTTGCGGATGCCGGCCTTGAGCTCCTCGACGGAGAGTTCTTCACCCTCGAGGTACTTCTCCATGAGCTCTTCGGTGGCGTCAGCCACCGTCTCAACGAGGGCAGCCCGGTATTCCTTGGCCTTCTCCAGCAGATCCGCGGGGATCTCCTGGACCTCGTACTTGGCACCCATGGTGACGTCACCCTTGGAGTCGCCCGGCCAGACCAGCGCGCGCATTTCCAGGACGTCGACGACGCCGATGAAATCGTTCTCAGCACCGATCGGCAGCTGCATAACGAGCGGCTTGGCACCGAGGCGGCTGATGATGGTGTCGACGGTGAAATAGAAGTCAGCGCCGAGCTTGTCCATCTTGTTGACGAAGCAGATGCGCGGGACGTTGTACTTGTCAGCCTGGCGCCAGACGGTCTCCGACTGCGGCTCCACGCCTTCCTTGCCATCGAAGACGGCGACAGCGCCGTCGAGGACGCGCAGTGAGCGCTCAACCTCAACGGTGAAGTCAACGTGGCCGGGGGTGTCGATGATGTTGATCTGGTTGTTTTCCCAGAAGCAGGTCACGGCGGCAGACGTGATGGTGATGCCGCGTTCCTTTTCCTGTTCCATCCAGTCGGTGGTCGAAGCGCCGTCGTGCGTTTCGCCGATCTTGTGGTTCACACCCGTGTAAAACAGGATGCGCTCGGTGGTGGTGGTCTTGCCGGCATCAATGTGGGCCATGATGCCGATGTTGCGGACCTTACTAAGGTCGGTAAGCACGTCCTGTGCCACGGTGTGTCTCCCTTTCGGATGGACTACACGTTCGCCGCCGGCTCAGCTGAGCCGGCGGCGTCCGGGAAGTATTACCAGCGGTAGTGTGCGAAGGCCTTGTTGGACTCGGCCATCTTGTGGGTGTCTTCGCGACGCTTCACAGCGGCACCGAGACCGTTGGACGCATCCAGGATTTCATTCCGGAGGCGCTCGGTCATGGTCTTCTCACGGCGGGCCTTGGAGTAGCCCACCAGCCAGCGCAGCGCCAGGGCGGTTGCGCGGCCGGGCTTGACCTCAACCGGAACCTGGTAGGTTGCGCCACCAACGCGGCGGGACTTCACCTCGAGGCTCGGCTTGATGTTTTCCATGGCCTTCTTCAGGGCAGCAACCGGGTCTCCACCGGACTTTTCCTGTGCACCGGCGAGGGCACCGTAAACGATGCGCTCTGCGGTGGACTTCTTGCCGTCGACGAGGACCTTGTTGATCAGCTGGGTGACCAGCGGGGATCCGTAAACGGGATCAATGACTAGCGGCCGCTTCGGGGCCGGACCCTTGCGAGGCATATTACTTCTTCTCCATCTTTGCGCCGTAACGGCTGCGTGCCTGCTTACGGTTCTTCACACCCTGGGTATCGAGGGCGCCACGGACGATCTTGTAGCGGACACCGGGGAGGTCCTTAACACGACCACCGCGAACGAGCACAATGGAGTGCTCCTGCAGGTTGTGACCCACACCGGGGATGTAAGCGGTGACTTCGACGCCACCGTTGAGGCGCACACGTGCCACCTTGCGGAGAGCCGAGTTCGGCTTCTTGGGGGTGGTGGTGTAGACGCGGGTGCAAACACCGCGGCGCATCGGGCTGCCGTTAAGCGCGGGGGCCTTGGTCTTTTTGACCTTAGGCGTGCGGCCCTTGCGGACCAGCTGGTTAATCGTAGGCACTCTCGTGTTCTCCGTTGGTTTGATCTCTACCGGCACATTTGGGCGTCAGCCCTCACTGCGTCGGTTTTGGCGTTGTCCCTGCAGCCTTGGTGTCTCGAATCTTGCCTAGGCGTGCAAAAGGGTGGCATTCGTTGCGCACCTAGCCCGCAACCCGGAAACAAGCTCACACCCAGCATCATGAGAACAAAACCAAAATGATGCTGCGGCGGCCTTCATCCACTGCCACACAGAACAATTACTAAAAATTCTAGCACGGCTTGATCCCGCGCCTGAATCCGGTGTATAGACAGCAACGCGGGGTCACTTCCTGCCCAATCCGAGGTGCGGATCGGGCCGGAAGTGACCCCGCGTTGCTTTTAGGGACGCTTAGCGGAAATCGTTGCCGAGATCGTAGTCGTCCAGCGGGATGGCGTGGAACTCAGGAGCTCCGTCGCCGCCCAGGGAGTCGTACGAGAAGTCACTGAATGCGCTGGGGCCGGTGAACAGGTTGGCCTTTGCTTCCTCAGTGGGCTCCACGGTGACCTCGGTGTAGCGCGGGAGACCCGTGCCGGCCGGGATCAGCTTACCGATGATGACGTTCTCCTTGAGGCCGAGCAGCGGATCGCTCTTGCCTTCCATGGCCGCCTGCGTCAGGACGCGGGTGGTCTCCTGGAAGGAAGCTGCGGACAGCCAGGACTCGGTAGCCAGGGACGCCTTGGTGATGCCCATGAGCTCAGGACGTCCGGAAGCCGGAGTCTTGCCCTCGGACACAACGCGGCGGTTGGCTTCCTCGAAGCGGCTGCGCTCGGCGAGCTCGCCGGGCAGCAGATCCGATTCGCCGGATTCGATGACCGTGACGCGGCGCAGCATCTGGCGGACGATAACCTCGACGTGCTTGTCGTGGATACCGATGCCCTGGCTGCGGTACACGCCCTGGACCTCGTCCACCAGGAACTTCTGCGCGGCACGGGGACCCATGATGCGCAGAACCTGCTTGGGATCCACCGGACCGTTGATGAGCTTCTGGCCTACCGTGACGTGCTCGCCATCCTCGATGAGGAGACGTGAACGGCGCAGTACCGGGTACGCGATCTCTTCAGATCCGTCATCCGGGGTGATGACCAGGCGCATCTGGCGCTCGGACTCTTCGATGGTGATGCGGCCGGCTGCTTCAGCAATCGGTGCGACACCCTTCGGAGTACGGGCTTCGAAGAGCTCCTGGATACGGGGCAGACCCTGGGTGATGTCGTCGCCACCGCTTGCGGAGACAGCACCACCGGTGTGGAACGTACGCATGGTCAGCTGCGTACCGGGCTCACCGATGGACTGCGCGGCGATGATGCCAACGGCCTCGCCGATGTCCACAGTCTTGCCGGTGGCCAGCGAGCGGCCGTAGCACAGGGCGCAGGTGCCGACGCTGGACTCACAGGTGAGTACAGAGCGGACCTTGACCTCGGTGATGCCGGCTGCAAACAGCTCAGCAATGACGACGTCGCCGCAGTCGGTGCCGCCGGCTGCAAGGACGTTGCCCTTGGAGTCCACAACATCAACAGCCAGCGTACGGGCGTAGGCGCTGTTCTCCACGTTCTCGTCCAGGACGAGCTCACCGTTGGCGTCCGGCACCGCGATGGGCGTGACCAGTCCACGTTCGGTACCGCAATCCTCTTCGCGGACGATGACGTCCTGCGAAACGTCCACCAGACGACGGGTCAGGTAACCCGAGTTGGCGGTACGCAGCGCGGTATCGGCCAGGCCCTTACGGGCACCGTGCGTGGCGATGAAGTATTCCAGCACCGACAGGCCCTCACGGTAGGAGGACTTGATGGGACGCGGGATGATTTCACCCTTAGGGTTGGCCACCAGGCCACGGATACCCGCGATCTGCCGGACCTGCATCCAGTTACCACGTGCACCGGAGGACACCATGCGGTTGATGGTGTTCATCGGGGACAGGTTGTCACGCATCGCCTGGGCGATCTCGTTCGTTGCCTTGTTCCAGATCTCGATCAGTTCCTGGCGACGCTCGTCGTCGTCGATCAGGCCCTTGTCGTACTGGCCCTGGATCTTGGCAGCCATGGTCTCGTAGCCGGCAAGGATCTGCGGCTTGTCCTTGGGTACCTCGATGTCCGAGATGGCCACGGTAACGCCGGACCGCGTGGCCCAGTAGAAACCGGCGTCCTTCAGGTTGTCCAGCGTTGCCGCTGTGACTACCTTCGGGTAACGCTCGGCGAGGTCGTTGACAATTGTGGACAGTTCGCCCTTGTCTGCAACGTTCTCAACCCAGGGGTAATCCTCGGGCAGCGTCTGGTTGAAGACGACCTGGCCCAGGGAGGTCTGGACGAGCACCGGCTGGCCGGGCTCCCAGCCTTCCGGAGCTTCCCAGCCTGCGTAGGGAACAAAGCCCTCAAGACGGATCTTGACCTGCGAGTTCAGGTGCAGTTCGCGGAGGTCGAAGGCCATGATGGCTTCGGCAACCGAGGAGAAGACGCGGCCTTCGCCAGCTGAACCGACACGCTTGGTGGTCAGGTGGTAGAGACCGATGATCATATCCTGCGAAGGCAGGGTGACCGGACGGCCGTCGGACGGCTTCAGGATGTTGTTCGAGGACAGCATCAGGATGCGTGCCTCGGCCTGGGCCTCCGGGCTCAGCGGCAGGTGGACTGCCATCTGGTCGCCGTCGAAGTCAGCGTTGAAGGCGCCACAAACCAGCGGGTGGAGCTGGATTGCCTTACCTTCAACAAGCTGCGGTTCGAACGCCTGGATGCCGAGGCGGTGCAGGGTAGGTGCACGGTTGAGCAGCACCGGGTGTTCGGTGATGATCTCTTCCAGCACGTCCCAGACCTGCGGACGGTAACGCTCAACCATGCGCTTGGCCGACTTGATGTTCTGGGCGTGGTTGAGGTCAACCAGGCGCTTCATCACGAACGGCTTGAAGAGCTCCAGTGCCATCTGCTTGGGCAGGCCACACTGGTGCAGCTTCAGCTGCGGGCCGACGACGATGACCGAACGGCCGGAGTAGTCGACGCGCTTGCCGAGGAGGTTCTGGCGGAAACGGCCCTGCTTGCCCTTGAGCATGTCGCTCAGGGACTTCAGCGGACGGTTGCCCGGTCCGGTGACCGGACGGCCGCGGCGGCCGTTGTCGAAGAGGCTGTCAACAGCTTCCTGAAGCATGCGCTTCTCGTTGTTGACGATGATCTCCGGCGCTCCCAGGTCAAGCAGGCGCTTGAGGCGGTTGTTGCGGTTGATCACACGGCGGTAGAGGTCGTTGAGGTCGGAGGTCGCAAAGCGGCCACCGTCCAGCTGGACCATCGGGCGCAGTTCCGGCGGGATCACCGGGACGGCGTCAAGAACCATGCCGAGAGGGCTGTTGTTGGTGGTCAGGAACGCGTTGACCACCTTCAGGCGCTTGAGGGCACGGGTCTTGCGCTGGCCCTTGCCGTTGGCGATGATGTCACGCAGCAGGTCCGACTCGGCCTGCATGTCGAAGTTCTCAAGACGCTTCTTGATGGCTTCGGCGCCCATGGAGCCTTCGAAGTACATGCCGTAGCGGTCGCGCAGTTCGCGGTACAGGCCTTCGTCACCTTCGAGGTCAGCGACCTTCAGGTTCTTGAAGCGGTCCCAGACCTGCTCGAGGCGCTCGATTTCGGCGTCGGCACGCTTACGCACGTTCGCCATCTGGCGGTCGGCAGAGTCGCGGGCCTTCTTCTTGTCGGCAGCCTTGGCGCCTTCACCCTCGAGGCGGGCGATCTCGTTTTCGAGGTCGCGGGCGATCGTGGCGATGTCGGAGTCGCGGTTGTCGATCAGCTGCTTCTTCTCGATGTCGTGCTCAACCTGAAGGTTGGGCAGTTCCTCGTGGCGGCTGTCGGCGTCGACGCTCGTGATCATGTAGGCGGCGAAGTAGATGACCTTTTCGAGGTCCTTCGGTGCCAGGTCAAGGAGGTAGCCCAGACGGGACGGAACACCCTTGAAGTACCAGATGTGCGTGACCGGGGCGGCCAGCTCGATGTGGCCCATGCGCTCACGGCGGACCTTTGCACGGGTGACTTCCACGCCACAACGCTCGCAGATGATGCCCTTGAAGCGCACGCGCTTGTACTTGCCGCAGTAGCATTCCCAGTCGCGGGACGGGCCGAAGATCTTCTCGCAGAAGAGGCCGTCCTTCTCGGGCTTGAGCGTGCGGTAGTTGATGGTTTCCGGCTTCTTAACCTCGCCGTAAGACCAGCCACGGATGTCATCCGCGGTGGCGAGGCCGATCTGCATGAGGCCGAAGGAGGATTCGCTGGACATATGGTCCCTGTTCTCTCTTGTTCTCTAAATTCTGAAGTCTTGGTTACGGGAAGAGGGAGGTGACGTACAGGGAAAAGCAGCGCGGCGGGGCCGCTTGCCTTTCCCGGTACGTCTACCTGCTAAACCTCTTCTACGGAACTGGGCTCTGCACGAGACAGATCAATGCCCAGTTCTTCCGCAGCCGTGAAGACTGCGTCATCAGAGTCACGCATTTCAATTGTGGTTCCGTCCGTGGAAAGCACTTCCACGTTCAGGCACAGTGACTGCATTTCCTTGATCAAGACCTTGAAGGACTCAGGAACGCCCGGTTCGGGGATGTTCTCGCCCTTGACGATGGCTTCGTAGACCTTCACGCGACCGTGGATATCATCCGACTTGATCGTGAGGAGCTCCTGGAGCGTGTACGCGGCGCCGTAAGCTTCGAGCGCCCACACTTCCATTTCACCGAAGCGCTGGCCACCGAACTGTGCCTTACCACCCAGCGGCTGCTGCGTGATCATGGAGTACGGACCGGTGGACCGGGCGTGGATCTTGTCGTCCACCAGGTGGTGGAGTTTCAGGATGTACATGTAGCCAACGGCGATCGGATCCGGGAACGGCTCGCCGGAACGGCCGTCGAACAGACGGGTCTTGCCGGAGGAGTTGATCAGGCGGTCGCCGTCGCGGGTCACGTTGGTGGAGTCCAGCAGGCCTGTGATTTCTTCTTCACGGGCGCCATCGAACACCGGCGTTGCAACAGTGGTGGAGCCACTCTCGCGCGGCAGGTTCGGCAGCTGCTTGAGCCACTCGGGCTCGCCTTCGATCTTCCAACCGGTCTTGGCAACCCAGCCGAGGTGCGTTTCCAGCACCTGGCCGACGTTCATACGGCCCGGAACACCCAGCGGGTTCAGGATGATATCAACGGGGGTACCGTCGGCAAGGAAGGGCATGTCCTCGATCGGGAGGATCTTGGAGATAACACCCTTGTTGCCGTGGCGGCCAGCGAGCTTGTCGCCGTCGGTGATCTTACGCTTGGCTGCCACGTAAACGCGGACCAGCTGGTTCACGCCCGGGGGCAGTTCGTCGTCGTTGTCGCGGTCGAAGACGCGGACACCGATGACGGTGCCGGACTCGCCGTGCGGAACCTTCAGGGAGGTGTCGCGCACTTCGCGGGACTTCTCACCGAAGATGGCGCGCAGCAGGCGCTCTTCCGGGGTCAGTTCGGTTTCACCCTTCGGGGTGACCTTTCCGACCAGGATGTCGCCGGCTTCAACCTCGGCACCGACGTGGATGATGCCGCGCTCGTCCAGGCCTGCCAGGACTTCCTCGGACACGTTGGGGATGTCACGGGTGATTTCCTCGGCACCAAGCTTGGTGTCGCGGGCATCGATCTCGTGCTCCTCGATGTGGATGGAGGAAAGGACGTCCTCGGCAACAATGCGCTGCGAGAGGATGATGGCGTCCTCGAAGTTGTGGCCTTCCCATGACATGAATGCCACGAGCAGGTTCTTACCGAGGGCGAGCTCGCCCTGGTCCGTTGCCGGGCCGTCAGCGATGATGCCGCCGACTTCGAGGCGCTGGCCTTCGTTGACCAGGACGCGGTTGTTGTAGCAGTTGCCCTGGTTGGAACGTGCGAACTTGTTGATGCGGTAGTTGGTTTCCGTACCGTCATCGTTGAGCATGATGACCAGCTCAGCGGAGACCTCGGTAACCACACCGGCCTTCTTCGCGATGGTGACATCACCGGCGTCGACTGCGGCTGCACGCTCCATGCCGGTACCCACAAACGGGGCCTCGGACCGGACCAGCGGCACAGCCTGGCGCTGCATGTTGGCACCCATGAGTGCGCGGTTTGCATCGTCATGTTCCAGGAACGGGATCAGGGCCGTAGCCACGGACACCATCTGGCGCGGCGAAACGTCCATGAACTCGACTTCGGCGGCGGGGACCAGCACGGGCTCGCCTCCACCACCACGGGCGCGGACCAGGACGGTCTCTTCGGCAAACCGCTTGTTTTCATCCAGCGGAGCGTTGGCCTGTGCGATCAGGACCTCAGCCTCGTCGTCGGCGGTCAGGTACTGGACCTCATCGGCGACAACGCCTTCGGAGACGAGGCGGTAGGGAGTCTCGATGAAGCCGAACGGGTTGATGCGGCCGTACGATGCCAGCGAACCGATCAGACCAATGTTCGGGCCTTCAGGGGTTTCAATGGGGCACATGCGTCCGTAGTGGGACGGGTGAACGTCACGGACTTCCATGCCTGCGCGGTCACGGGACAGACCACCCGGGCCAAGCGCGGAAAGACGGCGCTTGTGGGTCAAACCCGAGAGCGGGTTGTTCTGGTCCATGAACTGCGACAGCTGGGACGTTCCGAAGAACTCCTTGATGGCAGCGACAACCGGGCGGATGTTGATCAGGGTCTGCGGCGTGATGGCCTCGACGTCCTGGGTGGTCATCCGCTCGCGGACAACACGCTCCATACGGGACAGGCCGGTGCGGACCTGGTTCTCGATGAGCTCGCCGACGGCGCGGATGCGGCGGTTGCCGAAGTGGTCGATGTCATCGATCTCAACACGAAGGTCGTGGTCCTGGCCGTCGCGCTTGCCCTTGAGGGTTTTCTCGCCGGCGTGCAGGGCTACCAGGAACTTGATCATGGCAACGATGTCTTCAACGTGCAGGACCGAAGCTTCCTTGTCTCCAAGGGAGCGGTCGATGCCAAGCTTGCGGTTGATCTTGTAGCGGCCAACCTTGGCCAGATCGTAGCGCTTGGAGTTGAAGTACAGGTTGTCCAGCAGGGACTGGGCAGCCTCTACTGTGGGCGGCTCGCCCGGTCGCAGCTTCCGGTAGATGTCCAGCAACGCATCTTCGCGGGTTTCGGTGGCGTCCTTCTCCAGCGTTGCACGCATGGAGTCGTACTGGCCGAACTCTTCGAGGATCTGGCCTTCGGTCCAGCCGAGGGCCTTCAACAGAACCGTGACCGACTGCTTGCGCTTACGGTCGAGGCGGACGCCGACCTGGTCGCGCTTATCGATTTCGAGTTCGAACCATGCACCGCGGGACGGGATGATCTTGGCAGTGAAGATGTCCTTGTCACTGGTCTTATCGGCGGTGCGCTCAAAGTAGGCGCCCGGTGAACGGACCAGCTGGGAGACGACCACACGCTCGGTGCCGTTGACGACGAAGGTGCCCTTCTCGGTCATCAGCGGGAAGTCGCCCATGAACACGGTCTGCTGCTTGATTTCGCCCGTGTTGTTGTTCATGAACTCGGCCTTGACGTACAGCGGAGCCGAGTATGTTGCATCCCGGTCCTTGCACTCGGCCATGGTGTACTTCGGGTCAGCGAACTCCGGATCGGAGAAGCTCAGGGACATGGTGCCCTGGAAGTCCTCGATCGGGGAGATCTCTTCGAAGATGTCCGACAGTCCGGACGAGGTGGCGACGCTGAGATCGTTTTCTTCAACGGCCTTCGCTACGCGTGCCTGCCAGCGTTCGTTTCCGACCAGCCAGTCAAAGCTGTCCGTCTGCAGGGCAAGGAGATTCGGAACGTCAAGCGGTTCGTGAATCTTTGCGAATGAGAGCCGGCGAGTGGCACCATCAGTGCTGTTTGAATCGATAGCGGTGGCAGTGTTATTTACATTAGAGGTGCTCGAGGCGACCAAGAGGGATCCTTCCACAGACCTTCAGGCGTTTTCAGATCTCCCCCGCTGTGCACCCTGCGGAATGACTCCGCAGTGCTACCATCCGGTTCCGCTATATGACCCGGGGCCGGGGCCGACCATGCAATGACGTTGTTGACGGCACGTTGATGGTCAGCTGCCAGGCAAAGCCCACCGCTATATGAAGGCTGAAGGTAAACAGGGAAGACGCAAATATCTACGATACGGCAAAACCCATTACGTGTCTACCCCACATCCAGCGTTATTGCAAGCACCGATTTTTTGGTGCTTTCCGGGGCCTCAGAGCCGGAGCGTGACGCCCTTGGCTGTGCACTCCGGGGCGTTGGCGAAGACCGCGTCACGGACCAGGTCCTTTGACTCCTGGTCCACTTCGCCGCCGCTTTCAACCGCCGAGGAGTGGTCCAGGGAGAGGACGCTGAGGGAGGCAAACAGCCCCTTCTGGTTGCCGGTGGCAGCGTCCTTGGCGTCCTGGGCGGCGAAGTAGATATCCTCGTAGGCGTTGGCGTTGGCGTGGATAGCCTTGTAGTCGGCGTAGAGCGTGTTGAACTGCTCGCAGGCGGCTTTGACCCCTGCCTGGGGATCCGAAGCGTCGGCAGAGCCCGACGGCGTCGCCTGGGAAAGTGCGGGGCTGGACGTCGCAGGGGCGGTCGTCGACATGGTGGTCACGGGAGCAGGGGTGGCAACGCTGCAGGCTGTGAGTCCGGCGAGGCTGGCAACGGCCGCCGCGGTGAGGATTTTCTTCAAGATTCTGCTCCCTGTTTTTTCCTGGCGGTGCTGCTCTGATCTTCGCCGTCCACCCTACGCATCATGGCGGCACGGTGCACGTCAACCGCTTGGGTAGTTCTCCCCTACGGTCCGCCGCTGCTGGTCCACGGCCCCTGGGCTGCCCGGTGCTCCCCCCGCGGGTCCGGCCGGAATCACCGGCGCCGTTTATGCGTTTGGGTTAGTAGGTGATGAGGCTCACGATAGCCTTGGCCTACATCGATAACTGAGCGGAAGAGATCACTATGGGCAACTCCACGGACAACACTGACGTTGTCATCCTGGCAGCAGCGCGGACCCCGCAGGGCCGCCTCAACGGGCAACTGGCGAGCTTCACAGCCGTCGAACTCGGCGCGCACGCAATCAAGGCCGCACTCGCCGCGAGCGGCGTGGACGCCGGAAAGGTGGACGCGGTCATCATGGGCCAGGTGCTGCAGGCGGGCGCCGGGCAAAACCCGGCACGGCAGAGCGCCATCGGCGCCGGCATCGGCTGGAACGTCCCCACGGTCACCATCAACAAGGTGTGCCTCTCCGGGCTGACAGCCGTGATCGACGCGGCCCGGCTGATCCGCAGCGGCGACGCCACCGTGGTGGTGGCCGGCGGCCAGGAATCCATGACCCGGGCACCCCACCTGTTGCCAGGATCCCGCCAGGGCTGGACCTACGGGTCCATTCAGGCTTTGGATGTGGCTGCCCACGATGGCCTGACAGATGCTTTCGACGGCCAGTCCATGGGCCTGTCCTCTGAGACCAAAAATCTGGCCCTGGGCATCGACCGGCCCTCACAGGACAATGTGGCCGCCCAGTCGCACCAGCGTGCAGCGCTGGCGGCGAAGAACGGAGTCTTCGACGACGAAATTGCACCCATCAGCGTGAAGCAGCGCAAGGGTGATCCGATCGTTCTCGCCACGGACGAAGGCGTGCGGCCCAACACCTCCATCGACACCCTGGCCGGACTCCGGGCCGCGTTCGTCACCGACGGAACCATCACCGCGGGCAACTCCTCTCCCTTGTCCGATGGCGCCTCCGCACTGGTGCTGGCAACGCGACAGTTCGCCGAGGACAACGGCCTGGAATACCTGGCTGTGGTGGGCAAACCCGGCCAGGTTGCGGGCCCGGACAACTCCCTGCATTCGCAGCCGTCAAATGCCATCATGAGCGCCCTGGAGCGGGCCGGCTGGAGCACGAAGGACCTGGACTTCATCGAAATCAACGAGGCCTTCGGTTCCGTGGCGGTGCAGTCGCTGAAGGACTTGGACTACCCGCTGGAGCAGTGCAACATCCACGGCGGTGCGATCGCGTTGGGCCACCCGATCGGGGCCTCGGGCGCGAGGCTGGCCCTGCATGCAGCACATGAACTCAAACGGCGGGGCAGCGGCAAAGCCGCGGTCTCCCTGTGCGGCGGCGGCGGTCAGGGCGAAGCCCTCCTGCTGTACCGGGGCTAATGGTGGGGCAGCTTGAGAACGGAAGTGCCGCCGTCGGACGTCAGCGCTTCCTGGCCGATGCCGCCGCACGCGGCCTCGATGTGCAGATCATGGAGCGGACGGCGGTACGCAGCCTGGCGGAGGCTGCCGGGATCCTGGGCATCACCCCGGCTGACATTGTGAAGTCGCTGGTGGTCAAGCACAAGGACGGGACGTTCCTGTTTGCGCTGATTCCGGGCGACCGGCAGATCTCCTGGCCCAAACTGCGCACGTTGGTGGGGGTGAACAAGCTGTCGCTGCCGCCCGCTGACGTTGCCCTGGACGCAACCGGCTACGAGCGCGGCACCATCACACCGCTCGGCAGCTCGACTGCGTGGCCGGTCTACGCGGACGCCACCATCACGGGCCGACGGATCTCCATGGGTGCCGGCGAGCTCGGCTACAGCGCCTTCGTCGAGGCCGACGCGCTTATGTCGGCCCTCGGCGCGGTCGTCGCTGACATCTCGGACCCCGCCTAAACCCTCCTACAGCAACACAGATTAAAGCAGAAAACCCCGCCCACCGAGTGGACGGGGTTTTCCGTGAAGCGGCGTGAGTTACTTGAGGGTAACGGTTGCGCCGGCAGCCTCGAGCTGCTCCTTTGCCTTTTCGGCAGCTTCCTTGGTTGCACCTTCGAGAACAGCCTTCGGAGCGCTGTCAACAACGTCCTTTGCTTCCTTCAGGCCCAGGGAAGTGATGGCGCGTACTTCCTTGATCACTGCGATCTTCTTCTCGCCAGCAGATTCGAGGATAACGTCGAATTCGGTCTGCTCTTCAGCCTCTTCCGCGGCTCCGCCACCGGCGGGGCCGGCAACAGCAACAGCAGCTGCGGTAACTTCGAAGGTCTCTTCGAAGAGCTTGACGAACTCGGAGAGCTCGATGATGGTCAGTTCCTTGAAAGCTTCAATGAGCTCTTCGTTGGTGAGCTTCGCCATGGTGTGGCGTCCTTCCTATAGGTGGTGCTTGGCGGCCTGGGCCATTGCCTTACACCGGAGTCTGGTGGGTAAAGAGAAACTAGTTCTCTTCGGCAGCGGGTGCCTCGGCGGGTGCCTCGGCACCAGCTTCAGCAACTGCTTCGGGGGCTTCGTCGGCTGCAGGAGCTTCTTCAGCGGCGGCAGCCTCGGCAGCTGCCGGTGCACCGTTCTCTTCTTCAAGCTTGAGGCGCAGTGCGTCGATGATGCGTGCAGCGGCGGCAGCAGGAGCCTTGAGGATGCCTGCAACCTTGGCGAGCTGCAGCTCGCGGGACTCGAGAGCTGCCAGTGCAGAAACTTCGCTGGCGTTCAGTGCCTTGCCCTCGAAGTAACCGGTCTTGATGACCAGCTGCTTGTTGATCTTGGCAAAATCCGTCAGGCTCTTGGCAGCTGCAACTGCGTCACCCTTGATGAACGCGATTGCAGTGGGGCCGGAGAGCTGGCCGTCGAATGCTTCGACACCGGCTTCCTTGGCTGCAATGGCGGTCAGGGTGTTCTTGACGACCGAGAACTTGGTTTCCTGGCCGAGAGAAACACGCAGCTGCTTGAGCTGTGCAACGGTGAGCCCACGGTATTCGGTCAGGACAGCGGCGTTCGATTCCTTGAAATCGTTTGTGATCTCAGCTACTGCTGAAACCTTGGTAGGCGTTGCCATAACCCTCCTTCCGGGGATAGTGCCGGTATGCGACGGTCCCCGCTCAAGTGAGCTAAAACTAAAAACGCCCCGCGCAGATGCACGGGGCTTGGCTCAACATGGCTGTTGCCGTGGAGCGTTTGCTTCGTTCACCTGCGCCGGCCGCCCTATGTCAGGGTCCTTCGTCCAGAAACCCATTTGGCCTCCCGCGCACAACTGCAGAGTTGAGCTGCGTCCAGGAGAATGAATTTCCAACAACCGACGGTCTTTGGTGATTCAAGCCTACGGGACAGTCCGCCGGTCCGCCAAATCGGCCTCAGCTGACGGCTGACTTCAGGTTCGGCAGTTCCTTCTGCCATATGCCTGTCACACCGGCCGTGGTGAACCCCAGCTGCTGGTTGACCGTCAGGAGATACCTGTTCTCCGGCGCGTTCCAGGTGTAGATCACCCTGGCATCGGGGAACTGCTCGGTGAGCCGCTCCATGTTGGCCACCTTGATCAGCAGGCCCAATTTGTTACCGCGGTGTTCCTGCAGGACCAGGGTGTCGTCCTGGAACACCACATCCGGCCGGTGCGCCAGGACGCTAATGGTGGTCAGCCCCACAAAAGTCCCGGTGGCCAGATACTCGACGGCGGTGACCACCGTCCGCCGCCCCTGCGCGACGGTGACCCCTTCTGCTTCACGGAGGATCCCGGCATCGAACACCATTTCGTGCTCAATGGGAGTCTCCAGGGAAGGGTCGACGACGGCGCCCGCCTGGTTTTCCAGCGCGGCCACAGCTTCCAGCCACTCGTCCGGGCAGCGGTCCGTCCAGTGATGGAGTTGGTAGCGGCCGTGGTTGGCTTCCTCTGCTTCCGCCTGCAGATCGGCCACCAGCTTGGTGTCCAGGGGCAACGCACAGGAACTGAACTGCTCTATGTGCTGAAGCGTGTAGCCGGTCCGGCGCGCAAATTCCACTTCCCGGCTTTCCAGCGGCACAAAACCCTGCCCCGAACCCGGGACCAGCTGCGCCTTCTCGAACTCGTGCAGCGACGCACCTGGATGGTTGGTATCCACCAGGATCTGCGTGCGGCCCTCGCTGCGGGCGAGGTGTTCAGCGGCCACCAGAAGCTTGCGGCCCACCCCCTGCCGCTGGATTTCAGGCAAGATGTCCAGGGTGAACTCGGCCAGGTCCAGGTTGTCCGTCAGTGACAGGGCGATGTCCACCGTGCCCACGATCTGGCCGTCGACCTTTGCCACCAGAATGACCTGGCGCTCGTAGGGGTCGGCCAGTTCGAGGAGTTTTTCCAGCGGTGTGTACGCGAGGTCATCACTCCCCCACGTCTGCATTCTGACCTTCCGGCCCACCTCAATGGCGGCCAGGAAATCCGCTGCGTCCGGCGCGTCGAGGGAGTCCGGGACCCATAGCTGCTCTATTTGTACGTCTTTAGCCATAAGGGGCATCATCCCAGCCGTTTCTGCCATTCACCCTCATAACCAGCAGGCCTGAATCCAAGCAATGTATTTATCGCCAGCATATGCCGGTTTTCCGCCGCGTTCCATGTCAGGACCGAGCGCGCCGTGGGCCATCTCTGCTGGGCCGCGCGGAGGTTATTCAGCTTGATCAGCATGCCCAGGCGGTGGCCGCGGTGGCCGCCGGACACCAGAGTGTCCTGTTGAAGCACGGCAGCCGGCACCCCCGGCCGCCAGTTCATGACGGTATACGCCACCAGTTCACCGGTGGATTGGTGCCTGGCGGCCGATACCAATGCCTGGACGCCGCTGCATGCGAGCGTTTCCTCATTCCGCCGGACCCTGGCTGTGTCCCAGATTTCGCCTTCCCAGTTCAGCCCGGCTGTCGGGACGTCGGCGCTCATCCGCGCGTTGAGCACGGCGTAGCTCTCCACAAGTTCCTCCGGGCAGGCATCGGCCCATCCCACCAGGCCGTAATCCGGCGCATGAGCGGACGCTGCGGCTTCCAGTTCAGCCAGCCGGTCCTGCGGCACAGGGAGGGTGAGGCGGCTGGAGGTCTCCACCTGTTCGAGCTCATAGCCGGCGGCCGCGGCGAAAACGGTGGCGGGGTCACCCGCCGGCAGACCACCTGCCCCCGACTTGGCCGGCAGCAGCGGTCCGCAGCCTTCCACCAGCCCTGCCGGCAGCTCAAAGTAACCGTCCAGCGAGGTGCGGCCATTTTCCTGCGCCACTGCCTCGGCGTAGTGCAGGAGTTGTCGTCCCAGGCCGCGCCGCCGGAAGGCCGGTTCCACCAGGACATTGATCCCGGCGGTCGCAGTGTTCTCGCGCAGCGGGAACGTGACAGAACACATGCCCACCGTTTCCTGGCCGAGCCGGGCCACAAAGAGGCGCCGCGCCTCGTATTCGGTGCCGCGCCAATGTTCCAGTTCCTCGGCGTAGGTGTAGCCGCGGTCAAGGTCGCCCCACGTCTCAAGTTCGTGCCCCCGCCGCATGGCTTGGCAGTCACGGAAGTCCCGGAAGCCCTCCGTGCCGTCCGCCAACGGAGGAACAGCGACGGCGCTAATCACCAGGGCAGCGGGTGCAGGCTCAGGGGCGGAGACGGCGTGTGGTTCGGCCATTGCCCCAGCTTAGGCAGAACCGAACGGCGAGTTAAGCAAAAACCGCCCGGCGCAGGCGCCGGGCGGTTTTCACGTGTACCGGACGGATCCGGCAGGGCAACGCTTTTCGAGGACCTACGCCTCGGTGAGCACCTTGGTGACGTTGGGGTCGACGGAGATGCCGGGGCCGAACGTGGTGGCTACGGTGGCCTTCTGGATGTAGCGGCCCTTGGCAGCGGACGGCTTCAAACGAAGGACCTCTTCCAGTGCTGCTGCGTAGTTCTCGGCCAGCTTAAGGGCGTCGAAGGAAACCTTGCCAATGATGAAGTGCAGGTTCGAGTGCTTGTCGACGCGGAAGTCGATCTTGCCACCCTTGATGTCGTTGACGGCCTTCGCGACGTCAGCGGTCACGGTGCCCGTCTTCGGGTTCGGCATCAGGTTACGCGGACCCAGGACCTTACCGAGGCGGCCAACCTTGCCCATGAGGTCAGGGGTCGCGACGGCGGCGTCGAAGTCGGTCCAGCCACCCTGGATCTTTTCGATCAGGTCATCGGAACCAACGAAGTCGGCGCCGGCAGCGATTGCTGCTTCAGCCTTCTCGCCCGTTGCGAAGACGAGGACGCGGGAGACCTTGCCGGTGCCGTGGGGCAGGTTGACGGTGCCGCGAATCATCTGGTCAGCCTTGCGAGGGTCAACGCCCAGGCGGAAGGCAACCTCAACGGTGGCGTCGAACTTGGACGGGTTGGTGTCCTTGGCGAGCGTCACTGCCTCGAACGGCGCGTAGAACTTCTCCGCGTCGATCTTGGCGGCTGCTGCCTCATATGCTTTGCTGCGCTTTGCCATGCTGCTTATTCTCCTTGTGCAGTTGTGGTCTGCGGACCGCGCTGGGCCCTGCCACAGTCGGGGTGCGGGCTCGTTGTCCGTGCCCGATTCCCAACATTTCAATTTCGGTGGTGCCGGTTTCCCGGCAGTGCCGCCCGTCGTCGTGATCGGTTACCCGAACGCAACATGTGGCAGCGAGGGAATTAACCCTCGACGGTGATACCCATGGAGCGGGCGGTGCCGGCGATGATCTTCGCTGCGCCTTCGAGGCTCGTGGCGTTGAGGTCTTCCATCTTGGTGGTGGCGATCTCGTTGACCTGGGCCTGAGTCAGCTTGGCAACCTTGACGGTGTGCGGGGTGGGTGAACCCTTGGCAACACCTGCGGCCTTCTTGATGAGCTCTGCAGCCGGCGGGGTCTTGGTGATGAACGTGAATGAACGGTCTTCGTAGACCGTGATTTCCACGGGGATAACGTTTCCGCGCTGGGCTTCTGTCGCAGCGTTATACGCCTTGCAGAATTCCATGATGTTGACACCGTGCTGGCCAAGCGCAGGACCGATCGGCGGTGCCGGGTTAGCGGCGCCTGCCTGGATCTGCAGCTTGATGAGGCCGGTGACCTTCTTCTTGGGAGCCAATGTAAGGTCCTTCTCTCAATTTCTTCCTGGGACACAGGAGCGTGCCTCAGGTTTTTGGCCGCCATGGCGAGGCGGCCGGCCGTTCCGGGGCTGCTAAGCGGGCAGTCCGGAACGAATTCTGTGCGGGTTGCTAGATCTTGCTGACCTGGTTGAACGCCAGGGTGACCGGTGTTTCGCGTTCGAAGATCGACACCAGGACCACGAGGGTCTGGGATTCGATCTTGATCTCGGAGATCGTGGCGGGGAGGGTCTCGAACGGACCTTCCTTGACGATGACGGACTCGCCAACCTCGAAGTCGACGTCAACGGGGGTCTGCTGCTGCTTGTTGACCGGCTTGCCCTTTTCGGCCTGCTCTTCTTCGAAGACGGGGGCGAGCATGGAGAAGACCTCGTCGAGGCGCAGCGGCACGGGGTTGTGGGCGTTGCCCACAAAGCCGGTGACACCGGGAGTGTGGCGGACGGCGCCCCAGGAAGCATCCGTCAGATCCATGCGGACCAGGACGTAGCCGGGGATGCGGACGCGGTTGATGACCTTGCGCTGAGCGTTCTTGATCTCAACGACCTCTTCCATGGGCACCTGGATTTCGAAGATGTAATCTTCCATGTCCAGGGTCTGGATGCGGGTCTCAAGGTTGGCCTTGACGCGATTTTCGTAACCAGCGTAGGAGTGGATGACGTACCAGTCACCTTCCTGGCGGCGCAGCTTGGCTTTGAATTCATCGGCGGGGTCAACCTCGGCCTTGGCGGCCGCGGCTGCCAGGGCGTCTGCGTCAGCGTCGTCGCCCTCAGCAGCGTCGCCATCTGAGTCGGACTCCTCTTCAGAAGCGTCCTCCGCAGCTACATCCGCCGTAGCGGAATCCTCGGCAACGTCAGAATCGTCGTCGGAATCTGAATCGGGCGCAGCGGACTCAACCTCGGACTCTTCACCGGCTTCGACCGTGGGGGCCGCCGTGTTGTCCGTGGACTCCTCCAGCTCAGTCTCGGTTACCTCGAGCTCCTGCTCAGACACTTGGTCTCCTGCTTCCTCATTGCCTAACATGCCTATTTAAATGGCTCAATTCCGCACACCGGCATGGACTCCGTACCGGTTACCCGGTCTGTGCCACGCGGCCTGCGGACGGTGCGCCTTAGCGGTCCGTGGGAGCGATCCCGCCGAAGACCCAGCTGACCGCGGTTCCAAAACCGAGGTCCAGGATGCTGACGATCACCATCATGATGGCCACGAACACCAGCACCACGAGCGTGTAATTGATCAGTTCCTTGCGGGTTGGTGCAACAACCTTCTTCAGCTCGCCGATGACCTGGCGAACGAAGAGTGCAATACGGGCGAAGAAGTTTGCCTTGGCGTCCTTCTTAGCTGGCCGGCCCTTGGAGCTGCTGGCAGCTGTTTCGGTCACCTGGTCCTCGCTCATCTTTGCAATGTTGGATTACCCGGTCCTGATCAGAACCATGGTTACTGCGCGTGCTCCGGCTATTCGCCGGAACAGCTTGCGCAGGGCAGACAGGACTCGAACCTGCAACCTGCGGTTTTGGAGACCGCTGCGCTACCAATTGCGCCACTACCCTATGGGACGAAAAACGGGACCTGACACGTTTGCCAGCTTTCACTGGGGCGCACGTCATCATCCGTGTTTCAACACCGGAGAACCAGTCTACGCAACAACTTCGTCTACGTCGAACCAGCCCTCATTCCGGACCGTCGAATGTCATCGAGGGTGCCCCTGGCCTGCAGTCGCATCCTCGCCGGCAATCCGAACGATCCGCTGAACAGCATAGAGTAGATCTCGTCGAATTCCACCATCCAGCCACTGAGCTGCAAGCGAAGAACGGACCCGCCATGTCTTCCGCCCGCGTTTCCCAGCGCATATCCGCCATTGCCGAATCCGCAACCCTGGCCGTTGACGCCAAGGCCAAGGCGCTCAAGGCAGCAGGCCGGCCGGTAATTGGCTTCGGTGCGGGCGAGCCGGACTTCGCCACCCCGGACTACATCGTGAAGGCGTCCATTGAGGCCGCCGGCCAGCCCAAGTACCACCGTTACTCACCCGCCGGGGGCCTGCCGGAGCTGAAGAAGGCTATTGCGGAGAAGACACTGCGGGATTCCGGCTACACCGTGGACCCGTCCCAGGTTTTGGTGACCAACGGCGGCAAGCAGGCTGTGTACAACACCTTCGCCACACTGGTGGACCCGGGCGACGAAGTGATTGTGCCCAGCCCGTTCTGGACCACGTACCCGGAGGCAATCCGGCTCGCCGGCGGCGTCCCGGTTGACGTTTTCGCCGGCCCGGAGCAGGACTACCTGGTCACGGTGGAGCAGCTCGAAGCCGCTGTCACAGAGAAGTCCAAGATCCTGCTCTTCGTCTCACCGTCCAACCCCACCGGCGCCGTCTACTCCCCCGAGCAGGTTGCCGAGATCGGCAAGTGGGCCGCCGCCAAGGGCCTCTGGGTAGTCACCGACGAGATTTACGAGCACCTGACTTACGACGGCGTCCCGTTTACCTCCATCGCCACCGCGGCACCGGAACTGGGCGACAAAGTGGTCATTCTCAACGGCGTGGCCAAGACTTATGCAATGACCGGCTGGCGCGTCGGCTGGATGATCGGCCCGGCCGATGTCATCAAGGCCGCCACAAACCTGCAGTCCCACTCGACCTCGAATGTCTCGAACATCATGCAGATCGCCGCCCTCGCCGCCGTCTCCGGACCGCTGACCGCCGTCGACGAGATGAAGGTGGCCTTTGACCGCCGCCGCAAGGCGATCGTCGCCGGACTCAACGCCATTGACGGGGTGGAGTGCCCGACGCCGAAGGGCGCCTTCTACGTGTACGCGGACGTCCGCGGGCTGCTGGGGAAGGAATTCCCGACGGCGGCAGGCACCGCGACGCCGTCGACCTCCGCTGAACTGGCCGCCCTGATCCTGGACGAGGTCGAAGTTGCTGTGGTACCGGGCGAGGCCTTCGGCCCCTCCGGGTTCCTGCGGCTCTCCTACGCCCTGGGCGACGAGGACCTGGCCACAGGAGTGGCCCGGCTCCAGCACCTCCTCGGCAAAGCCAAATAGGACGCTCTCTCACTTCCTGCAAGAAAAAATCCAAACGCCCTGTCACTCTTCTTATGAGAGTGAGGGAGCGTTTGCGTTTAGGCCGCAGGAAGTGAGAGAGCGTTGGGGGCAAAGGCGCATCAAACGAGAGAGCGTTGGGTGGGGTTTAGAGGAGGCGGCGCTCCGCAGCCCACTTGGTCAGCTCGTGCCGGCTGGACAGCTGCAGCTTGCGCAGCACCGCGGACACATGGGTTTCCACCGTTTTGATGCTGATGAACAGTTCCCTGGCCACTTCCTTGTAGCTGTAGCCGCGGGCGATCAGGCGCATCACTTCGAGTTCGCGGGCGGAGAGCCTGTCGAGTTCATCGTCGGCGATGTCGGCCGGTGCGGTGCCGAAGGCATCAAGCACGAACCCTGCCAGCCGGGGCGAAAACACGGCGTCGCCACCCGCCACGCGGAACACGGCGTCAGTGATTTCTGCACCCGAGATGGTCTTGGTGACATAGCCGCGGGCCCCGGCCCGGATAACCGCCACCACGTCCTCGGCGGCGTCCGAGACGCTCAGGGCCAGGAACTTGGTGGTCGCCAACAGTGCTGCGGAGCCTGCGATGACTTCGCGTCCGCCGCCGCCCAGGCCACCCGGCAGGTGGACGTCCAGCAACACCACTTCGGGCCGCTCCTGGGCGATCACTGCGATGGCCTGCTCCACGGTGGCCGCCTCACCCACCACTTGGATGCTGGTGTCGAGGTCGGCCTTGAGGCCGGACCGGAATATGGCGTGGTCGTCCACGATCACCACCCGGACAGACTGTGCGCGGCGGATGGGCCCGGTGCCCTGTGAGTTGTTCATGATTTTCCTTCTGCGTTGTCCCGGTGTGGCGCCGGCAGGCCCAGCCGAACCTCGGTGCCGCCGGGGGTGCTGGTGATGGAGGCCGTCCCGCCGTGGCGCTTCATGCGTCCAAGGATCGATTCCCGGACCCCCAGCCGGTCTTCCGGCACCTCGTTGAGGTCGAAGCCGGGGCCCCGGTCCTTGACGAAGACCTCGGCGCGCCCGTCCGAGACCTCCAAATACACGGAAACGGTTCCGCCGCCGTGCCGGGACGCGTTCAGCATTGCCTCGCGGCTGGCCTGGACCAGTGCTTCGTGGGCCTCGGTAATGGGGGTATCGCCCACGCTCACCACTTCCACGGCGTTGCCCAGGACGTCCTCCACCTCGGCGGCGGTGGCCTTGATCCGGTCCGACAGCTGGCCGGCTTCCTTGCCAGGGTCCTGGAACAACCAGCCCCGCAGTTCCCGTTCCTGGGCCCTGGCCAGGCGGACCACGTCATGTTCGTTGGCGGCCCGCCGCTGGATCAGGGCCAAAGTCTGCAGTACGGAATCGTGGAGGTGCGCCGCGATCTCCGCCCGCTCTGTTTCGCGGATCCTGCCCGCACGCTCCGTTTCCAGGTCGCGCCAGAATTTGAGTGCCCAGGGCAGCAGCACCAGCAGCACGCCGCCCAGCACTGCCACCGAGGCCAGCAGCGCCAGCCAGGTCTGCTCCCAGGATCCGGAACCGGACACCATCACCAGCACGCCGGCCACCACCAGCGCGAGCCCGGCGGCAAGGCGCGCCCAGCCACCCGCCTGGTCTGCCTTGGTCTTGTCCACCAGACCGGCGCGGCGGGTCTCGTCGAGCTGCATCCAGGCGATGGCGGCACCGCCGAGCACGGCCGCAGCGGGAATGAGGGTCCCCAAGGGCACGTCCATGCCCAGTAGCTGGGCGATCATGATGCCCGCGACCAGCAGGAGGCCGGCTCCCAGCAGGATCTCCTTGCCGTACCGCATGCTGCGGAAACGGAACCAGGGCGGACTGGCGTCAGCACCGTACCCTGCCGAGGTCGGAACTCGAGCCCCGGAAACGCCCGGAGCATAGGCAGCGGCCGGGGCGGAAGCACCGGCGTCGGGCATTGCCCACGGTGCACCCGCAGCAGGCTGCCCCGAAAACTGCGACGCCGTTGCCGGCGGGGGCACGATGCTAACAGCCGGTGCAATGGGCGACGCCGGACGCCGGGCCAGGCGCCGGGCACTTTCGTCCGCGGTGGGGACCATGATCCACAGCCACGCGTAGAACGCCAGACCGGCACCGCCGGCGAGGGTTGCGAGCGCCATCCCGATCCTGACGTTTTTCACCGGCCAGCCCAGATGCGCCGCGAGTCCGGAGCAGACGCCCGCGATGACGCGGTCGGTGCTGCGGACCAGCGGGGGGCGGGTAAAGGCGGTGGTCATGGGTCAATCCAAGCACGGATCAGGGTTCCCCGGACCCGATTCCGGCCTGAACCGGGGGTAACTCAGGGACGAGTCAGGGTGTTCCCCAGTAGAGCCGCACGGCCCGGGACGGCAGGATCGAAGTATGAACTCCCAGACCCCTATCCCCGACGACGGCCAGCCCACGGAACCTCTCCCACCCCGCGGACCAGGCCAGCCCACCGACCCCCTCCTGCCGCCCCCGGCGGCGGGCCACTACGCAGGCCCCCAGGCACCTGGCCAGGCGAAGGATTTCTTCCCCTGGATCCGGAGCCACGGCATCCAGCGCGGACGCGACCGGTGGATAGGCGGTGTCGCCAGCGGCATCGCGCACCGGATGGGCATCGACCCGCTGATTGTCCGCGGCATCTTCATCGTGCTGACCCTCTTTGCCGGAGTGGGCGTTCTGCTGTACGGCATCGCCTGGGCCCTCCTGCCCGAGCCCGACGGCCGCATCCACGTCCAGGAGGCGGGTGCCGGCCGGTGGACCAGCGGCATGACCGGCGCGCTGATCACCACCGTGGTGGGCCTCACCGGACTGGGCGGCGGATTCTGGGGCTGGAGCCACAACGGCTTCGGCGGATTCCTCTGGACCGTCTTCTGGGTGGGCGGCGCCATCTACCTCATCTACTACCTGACGCAACGCAACAAGGTCCGGAACGGAGCTCCCATGAACGCCACACCTCCGGCCGGAGCCGGCGGCAACGCCGCTTTCGCGGCCTCATATCCCACAGCCCCGTACACCACCGCCCCGTACACGTCGCCCTACGCTGCAACTGATACGGGCTCGGCGGGGAATCCTCCGTACACACCAACGCCGCCTTCCGGCACCACTCCGCCCCCCGGCGGCGCGTTCCCCGGCGGTGACACCTACGGCGGCGGCTACGGCGACGGCTACCAGCCGCCCCAAGGCCCGGCGCCGGCACCGCACGTCCGCCCCTCCGGACCCGGCGCCCCCGCCGTGGCAATCACCGCCGGCGCGGCGCTCCTGGTGGGCGGTGGACTGAAAGCCCTCGACGCCGCCAACGTGATCAACCTCGGCGATTCCGCCAACGCGATTGTGTGGGCCGCCGGCGCAGCGGTTGTGGGCCTGGGCATCCTGATCGCAGGCCTCCGCGGCAAGACGGCCGGAATCCTCAGCCTTTTCGCTGTGGCGGCCCTGATCACCGGCGGAATCTACAGCGTGGTGGGCAACGGCGACAGGGTCAGCTTCACCGAAGTCGACTGGACGCCCGCGAGCATTGAACAAGCCCGGGACGGCATCAATGTCACTGCCGGCCGCGGCACCTTTGACCTCACCGGGATGAACGTCACCGCCCCGCTGCCATCCGACGTCGTGGTTCCCCTGGGCGTCACGGCCAGCAACGTCACGGTGGTCCTCCCGCACAACGTCCCCGTGGCAATCAAGGCCGACATGACCATGGGCAACATCCACGACGGCGCCGGCAACCGCAGCGGCATCACCACCCGGGAAAGCCGCTACAACACCGACAAGCCCGGAGCCAGCCTGATCGTGGAGATCGACGGCACCTTCAGCAACATCACTATCGAGGAAGGAAACTGACATGGGCAGCTCAAATCCGGCATCGGATCCAGACACGTCAGAAAGCACGACGGCGGCAGGCCAGTCCGGAGCCGACGCACCGCCGCAGCAATCCGCCCGTGTAGGCACCATCGTCTGGGCCCTCATCGTCCTGGCGCTGGCCGCACTCATCATCGTCGCGCAGTTGGGTGTGGTGACCCTGAACGGCACCTATGTCCTGATCGGGCTCATGATCGGGGCCGGTGCGGCGCTGGTGGTGGGCGGCCTGCTGTCGGCCCGGAAACGTGACAACGAACCCACAACAAGGAAGTCTTGAGCCATGGACAAGTTCTTCAGCATCGTCAGGGGCTTCGGCCTGAAACGCGGGCCGGAACGCTGGCTGGGCGGCGTCTGCGGCGGCATCGCAGCCAAGCTCAACGTGGATGCGGCGTTCGTCCGGATCGCCTTCCTGGTCTTCTGCCTTCTCCCCGGTCCCGCAGTCGTCTTCTACCTCGCGGCCTGGCTGGTCCTTCCTGACCAGGGGAACTCCATCCCGTTGCAGAACTTCCTGGACCGCCGTTCCATCCGCTGACCACCCAGCAAACAAGGCCTCGAGCCCCTGTTCCGGAGAGATTCCCTCTCTGGGACGGGGGTCTTTTGTAACCGGTTTGTGTCGTAACGCACACCGCCGACTACAATCTAGGTGAGCTCAGCGTGGCGCTCTGCCCGTACCCCCTTAGCAGCAGGATTGAGCAGAGACATGAAAATCGGAATTCTTACCAGTGGTGGCGACTGCCCGGGACTGAACGCCGTCATCCGCGGCGCCGTCCTCAAAGGTATCGCCATCCACGGCCATGAATTCGTCGGCTTCCTGGACGGCTGGCGCGGTGTCGTTGAAGGCGACATCATCGATATCCCCCGCACCATGGTCCGTGGCATCGCCAAGCAGGGCGGCACCATCCTGGGCACCTCCCGCACCAACCCCTTCGAAAACGGCGGCGGACCTGAGGTCATCAAGGCCCACATGCATCGCCTGGGCATCGACGCCATCATCGCGATCGGCGGCGAAGGCACCCTGGCTGCCGCGAAGCGCCTCACGGACGCCGGCCTCAAGATCGTGGGCGTCCCCAAGACCGTGGACAACGACCTCGACGCCACCGACTACACCTTCGGATTCGATACCGCAGTCCAGATCGCCACCGAGGCCATCGACCGCCTCCGGACCACGGGAGAGTCCCACCACCGCTGCATGATCGCCGAAGTCATGGGCCGCCACGTGGGCTGGATTGCCCTGCACGCCGGCATGGCCGCCGGCGCCCACGCCATCCTGATCCCGGAGCAGAAAGTCAGCATCGAACAGATCACCGAATGGGTCCAGGAAGCCCATGACCGTGGCCGCGCGCCGCTGGTTGTTGTGGCCGAGGGCTTCGTTCCGGACCACATGGAATCCCCCCACTCCGAGCGCGGCCTGGACACCTTCGGCCGGCCCCGCCTGGGCGGCATCGCGGATCAACTCGCCCCGGAGATTGAGGCCCGCACCGGCATCGAGACACGTGCCACCATCCTGGGCCACATCCAGCGCGGCGGCGTTCCGTCCGCGTTCGACCGCGTCCTGGCGACGCGCCTGGGCATGGCGGCCATCGACTCAGTGGTGGAGGGCTATTGGGGCACCATGGTGGCGCTCAAGGGCACCGACATCGAGCACGTCGGCTTTGAGAAAGCCCTGGGCCAGCTGAAGACGGTGCCGCAGAAGCGCTACGACGAAGCGGCCGTCCTGTTCGGCTGAGCCGCGCACGCCACCTAGGCTGGGGATATGACTCTTGAGCCAGGTTCCGCTGCCATTATCCAGCTCGCTTGGGCCCGGCATTTGGGGCTCGACGACGGCGCTTTCGCTGCAGCCCTGACCTCCGGCGAGCGGGTGGTCAGGGCCGACGAAGCGGCTAAGACAGTGGAATTCGTCAGGCTTTTCGGCAGCTCAGCCTTGGTGGGTCCGCAGTGGGTGATTGACGCCGCCGTGGGAATCCCCGACGACGAGCTGGCCCAGCACGTGACCCTCCTGACCCTGACCCGGTCGCACGGCGGCCACGGCCTGGGTGCTGCCGCCCTGTTCTTTGCCGACGATCTGCCGCTCCGCCAGCCGTCCGAGGAGCTCACCGTCTCCCACGGCAACCCTGAGGCGATCGAGCTGGAAGGTCTTTGCCCACCCGACGACGTCAACGAAGTGGGGCTGTCCGAGCTCGAATACCGCTACACCATCGTTCACGACGTCGACGGCCGGCGGGTCCCGGTGGCGTGCGGTGCCTACACGGAATGGGAAGGTCTGCTGGGCCATCTCGGAGTCTTGGTGGATCCTGAGTGGCGCCGGCGCGGGCTGGGCTCGCTGGCGGCGTCGATCGCCGCCCATGAAGCACTTGCTGCCGGGCTGACCGTCCAGTGGCGGGCAGAGGTCAGCAATACCGGGGCGGTTGCCCTGGCGCGGCAGCTGGGCCTGACCACCGGCGGCATCCAAACCAGCGCGCAGCTGGGCTGACGGTGCCCTGCCCTGCCGGGCTCAGCTTGCCCGGCTCGCGCCTTCTGCAGAGGTATCCGAAGAAGCGGGCTGGCCGCCCCATCCCGGCACCTCTTTCGGCTTGGCGAAGAACAGTGCCACGGCCGCACCAACCAGGATGACGGCGGCTGGCAGCAGAATGGACTGGCCCATCGCCGTCGAGAAGCCCTCGTGGAGGGCATCCGGCAGCCGACCCGAGAATTCCTTGGCCCCCCCGCCGCTGCCCCCCGCCGGCAGCTCTGCGGCGAGGCGCGCCTGGATCAGCACCGCGATGGCCGCGCTTCCCAGGACGGCTCCGATCTGGCGGGTCGTGTTGTAGACCCCCGACCCGGCGCCGGCCTGCCGCGGTGGCAGGTTGCGCGTCGCCGTCGAGCTTAAAGGCGCCCAGATCCCTGCGTTGGCGAAGCCCAGAACGGCGCTGGGCAGCAGGAACATCAGGATGGGGGTATCAGGGTGCATCAGGGCCGAATTCCAGGCCAGGGCTACTGCCATCAGTACCAGACCACCGGCGGTGATGTATTTGGGGTTGACGCGGTCGATGATTTTGCCCACCACGGGCGCCAGTCCCCCGGAGATCACCGCCATGGGAACCATCATCAGCGCCGATTGGGTGGGCGTCAGGCCGCGGACCAGCTGGTAGTAGAAGATGAGCGGCAGCGCGAAGGCCGTGATGGCGAAGCCAACGGTGGTGATCCCGATGTTTGCCAGGGAAAAGTTGCGGTCCCGGAACAGGTCCAGCGGCAGCAGCGGCTCGCCCTTGTTTAGCCGCTGCCAAACGATGAAGCCGGCGAGCACCACGAGTCCTGCGATGATCAGGCCCCAGACGCTGATGGGGCCGGCGATGGTCCCCCAGTTGTACGTCTCACCTTCCTGGATGCCGAACACCAGGAGGAAGAGCCCGACGGCGCTGAGCAGCACACCCGGAAGGTCGAACTTATGGGGGTGCGTGGCGAGGGACGGCACAAGGCGCCAGGCGAGGATGAAGCCCACAATTCCCACCGGCACATTGATAAAGAAGATCCATTCCCAGCCCAGGCTGTCCACCAGGACTCCACCCAGAATTGGTCCCACCAGGGTGGCGACTCCGGCCGTCGCACCCCACAGTCCCATGGCTGCGCCCCTGCGGTCAGGCGGGAAAATTCTGGTGATCACCGCCATGGTCTGCGGGGTCATGATGGCTGCGCCCAGTCCCTGCAGGATCCGGGCCGTGATCAACGTCTGGATATCGCCGGCCAGCCCGCACCACAGGGACGCGAGGGTGAAAACCACCAGGCCAATCAGATAAAGGTTTTTGGGCCCAAAGCGGTCACCCAGCCGGCCCGTGACCAGCAGCGGCACGGCGTAGGCCAGCAGGTACGCACTGGTCACCCAGATGACGGCGTTGATGTCAGCGTTGAGTCCCTCCATGATGCGGGGGTTTGCCACGGAGACAATCGTGGTGTCGATCAGGATCATAAAAAATCCGATGACCAGTGACCACAGGGCTGGCCACGGCCGGGCTACATTTTCCACGGGTCAGTTTCCTATCAGTTCGAGGATTTCAGTCCGGGCGAACATCTTTGCGGCGTCCCGGGCGGAGGGCGTGCCGGCGTCGGGATCCGCACCGGCGTCCAGGAGCAGCCGGGCAACATCGGTGTACCCCTTGAAGGCGGCACCGGCCAGCGGCGTCTGGCCGCGGTCGTTGGCTGTGTCGGCCCCGGCTCCATGTCGCAGGATCAACTGCACAGTCTCCGCGTGGCCATGGTAGGCCGCCAGCATCAGCAGGGAGTCACCGGCCGAGTTGGTCATAGTTGCCGGTGCTCCGGCTTCGAGGTACACGCTCAGGAGCCCGGTGTCTCCCTCACGGGCGGCCTGGAATAGCTTGTGTGCCAGGGCCACGGCTTCATCGTCGGGTGTCTGGGAGCCTGCTGCGGCGGGGCCGGGTGCGGCGTGGTCGGTCATGAGCGGGTCCCCTTCAAGAATCCAGTCTGGCGCCCCACGACCTGGCCGGCGTCGGGAGCAACAATCACTTCCTGGGCTGCGATGTAGGGCTCCTCACCGTCCAGCACCGTCAGTACTTCATCCGGCGCCACGGAGCGCTTGATGACAGCCAGGGCAACAGGACCCATCTCGTAGTGCTGGGCCACGGAGGTTACCGTCCCGACCTTTCGCCCGCCGAGCATGACCAGGCTGCCCGGTGCAGGCATGGTGTGCTGCGATCCGTCGAGCTGCAGGAACACCAGGCGCCGCGGCGGATGGCCCAGGTTGTGCACCCGTGCGATGGTTTCCTGGCCCTTGTAGCAGCCCTTGGCCAGGTGCACGGCGGTGCGGAGGAGGTCCAGTTCGTGCGGAATGGTTTTGTCGTCAGTTTCCGCGCCGAGCCGCGGGCGCCAGGCAGCGACGCGGAGGGCTTCGGCGGCCAGCATGCCGGCGAGCGGCCGGTCCCCGACGGTCTGCGCCAGCTCGGCGGCCGGTACCAGATACTCGATCCACGGCCGGTCCAGCCCGGGGTGCTCAGCCTCCGCCACGACGGAATACGAGTAACCGCCTGCGCCAACATGGGGCCAGGGATCACGCCAGGCCAGCAGGCCGGACCACTCCGCCACGTCTTTGGTGGAGCCGAGCACTGCCCAGTCGCCGGAGACGTCGTTGATTTCAACGCGGAGCATGAACTTCATTTTGTTCAGCCACTCAGCCAAGGGCCCCGCCTCGGCGGCCTCCACGATCAGCCAGGTGGTCCCGCCGTCGTCCACTACCCGGGCGTCAAATTCGATCCGGCCCTGGATGCTCAGCAGGAGCAGTTCGCTGGAATCCCCCGGCTGCAGGCCGGTCACCTGCTGTGAGGACAGCGTGTTCAGCCAGGTCAGCCGGTCCGGACCGCTGACGGTTACCACGCCGCGGTGGGAAAGGTCGACGACGGCGGTACCGGCCGCGAGCGCGCGCTGCTCGCGCAGGGGCTCACCGTAGTGGGATGCGACGCCGGCGTCCGCACCGGCGGCCTCGACGGCGCCAGGGCGCGACAGGAGTGGGCTGGGGGTAGTCATACTGGGGGCAACGTCCTTGGGTTGGTGGGTATTCCGGTTTCGGGAGGCTCAACCACCGTCGGCGGCTAGCGGTATTCCGGATTTTCAAAATCGAAGCGGGTACCGGCTTTCCATTCTTCCGGAAGGTTGCCATAGGCAGGAATCCCGCCGGCATCCTTGAGCATCCTGGCGAAATGCAACAGGTTCCAGGTCATAAAGGTGGTGTTGCGGTTGGTGAAGTCGGACTCGGGGCCGCCGGAGCCTTCGTCCAGGTAGCTAGGCCCGGGGCCTACGGGTCCGATCCATCCGGCGTCGGACTGCGGCGGGATGGTGAAACCGATGTGCTGCAAGCTATACAGCACGTTCATGGAACAGTGTTTGATGCCGTCTTCGTTGCCGGTGATCAGGCAGCCGCCCACTTTCGGGTAGAACACCCATTGGCCCTTGCTGTTCAGTTCCCCCGAATGGGCATAGAGCCGTTCAATCAGCTTCTTGGTCTGGGAGGAGTTGTCGCCCAACCAGATGGGGCCGCCCACCACCACAATGTCGGCCTCTTCAACTGCGGGGTACAGGTCCGGCCACTCATCGGTTGGCCAGCCGTGCTCGGTCATGTCCGGATACACACCGCTGGCGATGTCGTGATCGACCGTCCTGATCACACGCGTGCTGACGCCCTGTTTTTCCATGATGAGGCGGCTGACCTGTATCAGGCCCTCTGTGTTGCTGGTCTCGGGTGAGCGTTTCAGCGTCCCATTGAAGAACAAAGCCTTCAGATCGCTGTAGTCCGTGGAGTTCTGTTGTGCTGCCATGATGCTCCCTGGTTCACTCGTACGGGTTCCCCTGTACGGACGGTGAAAGTGTGGAAACTAAGTCTACTGACGGCCTGCGACGCTGTGCCGGATCAGGAGACTTTTTTCAGGAAGGCCGAAGCGTGCGCTTCCAGCCCTGAACCGGGCTGCCCCGTGCCACCTGTGGCAACGTCCCAGCGCCACAGCAGGTTCCCGTCCACCAGGCCGAAGATCCGGGTGGCGGCGCTATAATCCTTCGAATGACTGCCCCGCATGACCATATCCGTGGTGAGCTGGATCTGAGGGCCCTTGATCTGACCGTAGTACAGCTCAGAGATCCCGCCCGGGTGGGCGATGGAAACCGAGATATCGAAACCGCCGTCCTTGTTGCGCAGGGCTTCGACTTCCTCGGCGCTCTTAAGTGCCGGTACGATATCCGCCGGAACCAGGCCCGGACCGCCGTCGGCGTCAAGCTGTTTGCGCTCCAGGGCCCAGAAACCGGCCTCAACGGTCAGCGGCCGCAGGCGAGTGCCGTCGTCGGCCGTTAACCAGGTCTCCGCACGGTACTGCAGGTAGGGCAGCCCGTTGTGCGTGAAGGAAACGTGCTGGACGAAGTGTTCCGAATCCTCGTCACCGCTGCCAAGACGGCCGTTCCCTTCCCACTCACCAATGAGCCAGGAAAGCGGAACAAGTTCCGGTGTCAGGTCTGTGGGAATCTCAATCGGCACAACAATTACCTCAGGAAAAGGCTAGCTCCGGAACAGGTTTACTTCTGGCCTTTGAAGAGGCGGTAAACCACAAAGCCGGCGAACCAGGCCATGGACAGGCTGGCGATGCCGAGCAGGACAAGGAAGAAGATTTCAAATGCAAGTACGGACATGATGCCATCCTAACCTTTAGTAGATGAGTAGTTTGTCGATGAAGTAGGCAAGGGAGCCCACAGCGGACACAGGTGCCAGACCCATGCTAAGGGCCGCAGCGAAATTCAGCGGACCACCGCGGAGTGTGACGAGCCGCCGGAAGCTGACCAGGACAGCCCCGACCACCACGCCGCAGATGGCTGCGGGCGGCACGGCAAGGTCTGACAGGACCAGGCCGGCGAGTGGCCCGGCCAGGCCTGCCAAGGCGATACCCAGCGGAGCCACAACCCGGTCCGGCCACCGGATCAGGCCGGCGAGCAGTGCCACGGCGGCGCTGATGGCCGCCACCAGCATCATTTCTCGGACACCATTAAAGCGGGCGCCGGCAATCCAGCCTGCGCCCAGGCAGGAGAGGAGCACGCCGGCGCAGCAGCCCAAGGTGGATTCGAGCCGCTTGGCCTGGCCGGTGCCGCGGATGAGCTGCACCACAAAGACGGCCATCATTCCCAGCGCCATAAAGGCCGGTGTCCAGTCCAGGAGGCCGGGAGCCGGGAGAAGCCCGGCACCGAGCGCGGACCCGACGCCGGGCAGCGCTATGACGGCGGCAAGGGTCTTCTTCGCAGGGATGCCGAGGAAATGGGGCCAGCCAATGCCCACCCCCACGGCATTGGCGATTGCGACGCCGACGAGTGCCTCACGCGAGACATACACGCCGGCGATGATTGCCACGAGCCCTGCAATGCCAATAAGTCCAATGACCCACGAGCCCAGTGCTCGCGGCGGGGTCCGCATATCCGCGCCCGCACGGGGCCTGCCGGTTTCGGTTCGCCGGTTCTGCTCTGCACTCACTTCGCTGCATTCCCAATCTGGCTGTGGACCCGGCGGCTCTGCCCTCCGCGTCAGGGCATTCTGCCCCATGGCTCAATCCTGCCCTATGTCACCTGGATATGTCGTAAATCGAACGTCTCCGCAGGCGGAATCCCTGTTGGATGGAGGGCCGTTCGGTATACTCAAAGTTCAGCTACGCTTCCTGCAACGGTTGCCGGCCGGATAGATCTTTAGCCGGCCAAGGCCTGAGCAGTGAGCTGGTACCGGCCGGTGAAAACCCGGTTCAGTCGCCCGAAGATGCGCGGACGCCCCTTGGAGGAACAATGTCGCACATCCTGCTATTGACGAACAGCACTGGTTCATCGGTGGACATCCTGCCTGCCCTCGAAT
This sequence comes from Arthrobacter sp. UYCo732, assembly GCF_040547265.1. Lineage (NCBI taxonomy): Bacteria > Bacillati > Actinomycetota > Actinomycetes > Micrococcales > Micrococcaceae > Arthrobacter > Arthrobacter sp. UYCo732. The sequence continues at coordinate 288,154 of NZ_JBEPPJ010000004.1, forward strand.
TACTGAACCATCGTGTGCACATCCTCGCCGCTGAGCCCACCGCCCTACTGGAGACCGATCCATGCGACATCGTGCTCCTGGACGCCCGCAAGGACCTGGTGGGCGCCCGCTCCCTGACCCAACTGCTGAAGGCGACCGGCTTAAGCGCCCCGCTGATGCTCATCCTCACTGAAGGCGGCATGGCGGCAGTTTCCTCGGCCTGGGCCGTGGACGACATCGTCCTCGATTCGGCCGGCCCCGCCGAAGTGGAAGCGCGCATCAGGTTATCGGTGGCGCGGGCCGTTCCCGAAAAGGAAGACGCCCCCACGGAGATCCGGGCCGCAGGCGTGGTTATCGATGAGGCCAGCTACACCGCCCGCGTCAACGGCGCACCCCTGAACCTGACGTTCAAGGAATTTGAACTCCTCAAGTACCTGGCGCAGCACCCCGGCCGCGTTTTCACCCGCCAGCAGCTGCTCACCGAGGTGTGGGGCTATGACTACTACGGCGGCACGCGCACTGTGGATGTCCACGTCCGCCGCCTACGCGCCAAACTCGGTGCCGACCACGAGAACCTGATCAGCACCGTCCGCAACGTCGGCTACCGCCTCACCCTGGTGCGGCAGCAGGAAGACGAGCTGACGGAAGCCTGACAGCCGGCGTCGAAATTCCAAAGCAGCAGCCCCGGGCCTGTGGTCCGGGGCTGCTGCTTTGTGGAAACGTTGTTGGTGGAGGACATACGGGTCGAACGTATCGAGGCCACCCCACTGGTGGATCCCCCTCGCCCGGCGGTCTCTTGCCGGTGAGTTACTGACTATACGTAACCGCCGGGTACACATCAAATCCGGGGGCACGTTCCGGCCCGGGCGTATAGCCTAGCCTCATGAGTCCTGCGCACCCGGAAAAATGGCCCGTCCTCGTTGTCCACGGTGGGGTGGATGACCAACTGCTGAAGGATTGCCTGGGGCTCCTGGCAGCCGCCGAGGAATCCGACGGAAACCCGTCCCTGTCCGAGCAGACAGTAGTGACGCTCCGCGCCGGCGATGCAGCCGAACACTCGCTCCTGACCCTTGCCCTCTACGCCCCGGACGAAGATTCAGACCCCTCCTCCGGCCAGGACCTCGCCGGAGTCGCCTTAGTGGTGGAGGAGGGCGACGGCGACGGCGTACTGGAAATCGCCGTCCACCCCAGCTACCGCAACCAGGGCGTGGCAGACCGCCTTGTGGGTGCACTGCAGTCAGGGCGGGGTTTGGACGGCCTGAAGGCCTGGTCCCACGGCAACCATGAGGCGGCCGCGGACCTCGCCGCCCGCTACGGCTACGGCCCGGTGCGCGAGCTTTGGAAGATGAGGCTGACGACCGCCACGGCTGAACTGCCCGACGTCGACCTTCGGGACGGAGTCGCGCTCCGCGCCTTTGCACCAGGCAAGGATGAAGACGGCTGGCTTGCAGCGAACCGCGCCGCCTTCGCGCACCATCCTGAGCAGGGTTCCCTGACCCGGGCGGACCTGGACGCCCGGATGGCTGAGGACTGGTTTGATCCCGCCGGTTTCTTGCTGGCCGAGGACACAGCGGGTCAGCTGTTGGGTTTCCATTGGACCAAGGTCCACCCGCGGCATGGGTCTCACCCTGCGATCGGTGAGGTCTACGCGGTGGGCGTGACGCCGGCCGCGCAGGGCATGGGTCTGGGCAAGGCTCTCACCGTTGCCGGAATCAGGTATCTGCAGGGCCTGGGGCTCCAGGCCGTCATGCTCTACACGGATGCGGACAACGCCCCGGCAGTATCCCTCTACCGCGGACTGGGGTTCACCCGCTGGGATATGGATGTGATGTACGGGCCCGTGATTACGGGCCTAGGAGCCCTCCGGTGAGTTAGCCCACTCGCCTTACATTTGGCGACTGTTGGTCCTAATTCCAAGGCCTCTGGACCGGCTTTGATTGTAAGGTTGGTAGAGAACCGCGCCGGCCCTGGGCCAGCAGCAAGCGCCAGGCAAGAGGAGACACCATGAAACCGGAACCCGCGGGAACAGTCACGTCCGAGGCCGCTTCAGTGCCGGCGCGGGCCCGCTTCGGTTCATCCGAGGTGCCTGCCTCGCGCGCCACGCAGGACCGGATCGACATCCCTGAGTTTGCCCCCAACCCGGTGCCCGAAGGTGACATCCGTCCCGACCGGTTCCTGGACCGCGAGCTCAGCTGGCTCGCTTTCAACTCCCGGGTGCTGGAGTTGGCCGAGGATCCTAACCTCCACCTGCTGGAACGCGTCGCCTTCCTGTCCATTTTTGCGTCCAACCTGGACGAGTTCTTCATGGTCCGTGTTGCCGGCCTGAAACGGCGCATCGCCACCGGCCTCGCTGTGCCCTCCCCCGCCGGGTCCAGCCCGGTAGAGGTGCTCGAAGAAATCGGCGACGAAGCCCACCGCCTCCAGCAGCGCCACGCCCAGGTCTACGCGGAGCAGATCCGGCCCGCACTGGCCTACGAGCACATCCACCTGATGCATTGGGACGAACTGGACGACACCGCCAAGCAGCACCTCAGCACGATGTTCGCCGAAAAGGTCTTCCCCATCCTGACGCCGCTGGCTGTGGACCCGGCGCACCCGTTCCCGTATATCTCGGGACTCTCACTGAATCTCGCCGTCGTGGTGCGCAACCCCGTCAGCGACAAGGAACTCTTCGCCCGCCTCAAGGTTCCGGACCAGCTTCCCCGCCTGATTTCCATCGACGGTCCGCGCGCCGGTGCCGTGGCCGGACGCGTGGCACGCTTTATCGCCTTGGAAGAGGTCATCGCCGTCCACCTGGACAAGCTCTTCGCCGGGATGGAAGTCCTGGAGCACCACATCTTCCGTGTCACCCGCAACGAGGACCTGGAGGTGGAAGAGGACGACGCCGAGAACCTCCTGCAGGCGCTGGAGAAGGAACTCCTGCGCCGCCGTTTTGGCCCGCCCGTCCGACTCGAGGTCACCAACGACATCAACCCGAACATTCGCGCGCTGCTGATCCGCGAACTGGGCGTGGAAGAGTCGGAGGTCTACTCGCTTCCGGCTCCGCTCGACCTCCGCGGGCTGTCCGTCATTGCCGGCATTGACCGCGCGGACCTGCACTACCCGAAGCACATGCCCCACACGTCACGGTTCCTCAACGAGTCCGAGACGTCCAAGGCTGCCAACGTTTTCTCGGCCATGCGACGCCGCGACATCCTGCTCCACCACCCGTACGACTCCTTCTCCACCTCCGTGCAGGCGTTCCTGGAACAGGCGGCGGCGGACCCCAAGGTCCAGGCAATCAAGCAGACCCTGTACCGGACCTCGGGCGACTCCCCCATTGTTGACGCCCTGATCGATGCGGCCGAGGCGGGCAAGCAGGTGCTGGCTCTGGTGGAGATCAAGGCCCGGTTCGATGAGCAGGCCAACATTTCCTGGGCCCGCAAGCTCGAACAGGCCGGCGTCCACGTGGTCTACGGCATCGTGGGTCTGAAGACCCATTGCAAGCTGTCGCTGGTGGTCCGCCAGGAAGTGGACGGGCTGCGCCGCTACTGCCACATCGGCACCGGCAACTACCACCCCCGCACGGCCCGCTATTACGAGGACCTTGGCCTTCTCACAGCCAACGAGCAGGTGGGCGAGGACCTTTCCAAGCTGTTCAACCAACTCTCCGGCTACGCGCCCAAATCCACGTTCAAGCGCCTGCTGGTGGCTCCCCGCTCCGTCCGCTCCGGGCTTATTGACCGGATCGAGACCGAAATCCGCAACGCGCGTGCCGGTCGGGCCGCACGCGTGCAGATCAAGGTGAACTCCATGGTGGATGAGGCCATCATCGACTCCCTCTACCGCGCCTCCCAGGCCGGCGTGATGGTGGACGTCATTGTGCGCGGCATCTGCTCCCTGCGTCCCGGTGTCCCCGGCCTCAGCGAAAACATCACTGTGCGTTCGGTACTGGGCCGCTTCCTGGAACACTCCCGCGTGTTCGCCTTTGCCAACGGCGGGGGGCCGGTGGTCTACATCGGCTCGGCCGACATGATGCACCGCAATCTGGACCGCAGGGTGGAGGCGCTGGTCCAGCTGTCGAATCAGGAAGACATCACCTACGTCCTAGATTTGCTGCGCCGCTACATGGACCCGGAGACGGCCAGCTGGCACCTGGACAACGACGGCATGTGGAACCGCCACCACATTTCCGAGGACGGTACGCCCCTCGACGACATCCAGTCCTGGCTGCTGGCATCGCGCGACCGCCAGCGCAGCTTGAGCCGGCGGTAGGGCCCGCGTTGTCGAGCGACATCCTCGTAGCAGACCAGACTGACCATCCCGGGGAAGCCGTCGCGGTAGTCGCGGCCGGCGCCATCCCGTGGCGAAGCAACTCCGAGGGCCTTGAGGTCCTCCTGATCCACCGGCCCAGGTACGACGATTGGTCCTGGCCCAAGGGCAAGATCGACGCCGGCGAGACCCTTCCAGAATGCGCCGCACGTGAGGTGCGCGAGGAGATCGGGCTTTCCGCGCCCTTGGGCATCCCTCTGCCTCCCATCCACTACCACGTGGCCTCGGGCCTCAAGGTGGTCCACTATTGGGCGGTGAAAGTCAACGGCGCGCGGCTCGTTCCTGACGGCAAGGAGGTGGACCGTGTGGTGTGGTGCGACCCCGAAACCGCCGCCGGGCTGCTGACCAATCCGTCCGACGTCGTCCCCTTGCAGCATCTGCAGGCCGCCTACAAAAACGACCATTTGGACACCTGGCCGCTGATAGTGGTGCGGCACGCCAAGGCCAAGCCACGCTCATCCTGGTCCAAAGCCGAAGGTGAGCGGCCTCTGGCGGCCACCGGAATCCGGCAGGCGCAGGCCGTCGGCCGGCTGTTGCAGGTCTGGCAACCGCCGCGCGTGGTCACCAGCCCCTGGCGGCGCTGCGTGTCCACGGTGGCGCCCTATCTGAGGGCTTCCGGCGCGAAGGTCAAACTGGTGGACGCACTGACGGAACACCGCCATGCCCGCACCCCAAAAAAGACGGCGGCAGTCATCGACTCGCTTCTGGACAAGCAGCAGCCCGTGGCCATCTGCACACACCGGCCCGCTTTGCCCACCCTGCTGGCCCAGTTGGGCAAACAGATGCCGGGCCGGCTGCGAGCGCTTCTGCCGAATTCAGACCCCTACCTGTCGCCCGGAGAACTGGTGGTATGCCACGTGGCCGTCAACCACAAGCAACGCATCGTGGCGGTGGAACAGTTCAAGCCTTTTGACGACTGAGGTGGCCGGGCGCGTGCCGGAAGCGGTGACTGCCGCCATCGACCTTTTGGTCAATGCGGGCCGCGACGCACGGCTAACGATCAGCTGTTGCTCGACCTGGTCCGCGGGAAGCTGCGACGAGGCTGAACTGAGGAGTGAAACTCGCTCGAACGAGCGCCGGGAGCGGACGTGGTTGTGCGGTCCCGGTAGACTTTAGCGGTGAGCATCCCAACGCCTTATGAAGACCTCCTGCGTGACGTCCTGGCACATGGCACGCACAAATCGGACCGCACGGGCACCGGCACCACCAGCGTTTTCGGCCGCCAGATCCGCTTCGACCTGGCCAAAAGCTTCCCGCTGATCACCACGAAGCGGGTTCATTTCAAGTCCGTTGCCGTTGAACTCCTGTGGTTCCTGCGTGGCGAATCGAACGCGAAGTGGATGCAGGACCAGGGCGTGACCATCTGGAATGAGTGGGCCGATGCCGAGGGCGAGCTCGGGCCCGTCTACGGCGTCCAGTGGCGCAGCTGGCCCACCCCTGACGGCGGGCACATAGACCAGATCGCCGAATTGGTGGAGAATCTCAAATCCAACCCGGATTCGCGCCGGCATATCGTGTCCGCTTGGAACGTTTCCGAGCTCAAGGACATGGCGCTGCCCCCGTGCCACGCGTTCTTCCAGTTCTATGTGGCGGACGGCAAACTGTCCTGCCAGCTGTACCAGCGGTCCGCCGACATGTTCCTGGGCGTGCCCTTCAACATTGCCTCCTATGCCCTGCTGACATGCATGATTGCGCAGCAGGTTGGGCTGGAATTGGGTGAGTTTGTCTGGACCGGCGGCGATGTGCACATCTACGAGAACCACATGGACCAGGTCCTCAAACAGTTGGACCGCGAAGCATACGAATACCCCCAGCTGAAGATCACCCGGAAGCCGGCCTCGATCTTCGACTACACGCTGGAAGACTTCGAAGTGGTGGGCTACCAGCACCACCCCACCATCAAGGCTCCGATCGCCGTATGAGCACCGAAAACACAGCAGATCCCCAGTCCTTCACGGACGAACTCGCTGGCTCCGTTACCGGCGTCGGCCTGGTGTGGGCGCAGACCTCCGGCGGTGTGATCGGCAAGGACGGCGACATGCCGTGGAACCTGCCCGAAGACATGAAGCACTTCACCCGACTCACCACGGGCCACCCGGTCATTATGGGTCGCAAAACTTGGCTGTCCTTCCCGGAAAAGTACCGTCCGCTGCCCGGCCGGACGAATATCGTGATCACCCGGCAGAAGACCTGGGGCGAATCACCTGAGGCGGAGGACGCCGTCGTGGTTCCCTCACTGGACGATGCGCTCCTTGAGTCGCAGTTCGTTGACGGCGGCGAGACGGTGTGGATCCTGGGCGGGGGCGAAGTCTTCCGCCAGTCCACCGAAATTGCCAACGTCGCCGTGGTCACCACTATCGATGTTGAGGCCGACGGCGACACGTTTGCTCCCGAGCTCGATGAGACGTGGGAGGCGGCCGCGTCAGTCCCCCCGGACGGGTGGCTGACGGCAGCCAACGGAACGCGGTACAGGTTTACCAAATGGGTTAGGACGCAGGGCTGAGATGTTGAAGAAACCGGAAACATTGTTTGTGCTGGGCTATATGCTCTTGCCGCTGCTCGCGCTGCTTTCTGCGATTGTTGGGCTGACCATGATCCTGGGCGGCAACAAGATCGCCGGAGCCATCGTGCTGGTGATCGTGACGCAGGCTTTCGCGTTTGGCGCCTTCTTCGCGCTGCGCGCCCGCAAGGCTGCCGTGCTCGAGGAAAGTAACCGGCGCTGACACGTTCATCTGGGGCCGGCCGGCTGGCAGCAGGGACCAATGGGGAGTACACCCCATCGCAGCCCGGCAGCGCCGCTATTAGCGTTGTGCAGGCAGCATAGAATCCCGCTGCTGGACTTTTGGGGGAAGGTACGTCGTGTCAGGAAACATGTGGGACGCCGACGTCGCGGCCCTTCGGACGCTGGCGCAGCAGTTCGGCCGGGCATCCGACGCACTGCTTCAGCAGTTGGCGTAGCTAAGCAACCAGATCAACAGCACCCCTCCATGGACGGGCCAGGACGCTGCTTCCTTCCGTGCCGACTGGAACGCCAACCACAGGGCGCTGCTCCAACGTGCTGCCTTAGAGCTCAGGCAGGAGTCCAAAAAGCTGCTGGAGAACGCCAACGAGCAGGAGAAGGCCAGCAAGGGCGGAGGGGCGGGCAGTTCCGGTCGGAGCGTCTCGGCGGGTGTCCCGGCAGGTGCCCTCACGTCTGTTTCGAGCCCGTTGGGCCCCGAATGGATCTCCGGTGCGAATTCACCGTTCCCCAGCGGCTGGGACGCGTACAGCGGTATCCTCGGCCTGAAAGGCGTCCCCCTCGGGCTCCGGGATATCTCCCACTTCGTCGCCCGGCACGGCGACGACGTCTCGGACTTGTGGCGGTCCGGGGACCAGCTTGCGGCATTGCGCCGGGCCGTAGACAAGGACTTGTGGGAGGCCGCGGCCCGGTCTGACACTCTCCGCCGCGCATTTTCCGGGACCTATGATCTTCTCAGCGCCAAATTCGGCGATTTCACCCAACTTGCCCGCGGCGCTGGGGCCGTCGATCTCGGCCCGTGGGCAAAGTTCGGCCCGAACTCAGCAGGGCACGTCCTTGGCGGACTAAGCGTGGGCCTTGATGGTCTGGACACCGTCAACGCGGCCATCAGTGGTGAGACCGGCGACGCTATGCGGTCAGGGCTGAAACTGCCCCCGGCGTCGGCTCCTTCTTCCCGTCCCCCGTTGGTGTCGCCTGCATGGTTGTCGGCGGCGCCTGGGCCGCCGTCGAGCTGATCCCGGGGGTCAGTAACGTGGGGCGGGAGCGGCGGGCGTCAAAGTCGCGGCGCCTCCGCGGGCTGCCCAGACCCCGGTTCGCGCTGACCGATGACATGGCCCGTAATTGGTTCGAGGCAAACCCTTCAGCGATCCTAATCCCCCGCGGGAATTTCCCGGACAGCACGCGTCCGTTCCCGGGTGAAGGGAACCACCGAGACTAGTGACGTAACCGGCTGCGCCCTGCCGGTTACGACGTCTAAACTGTACGAATGACTACAGCAGCTACCCCCTCCGTCGGCCTGGTCGGATGGCGCGGCATGGTCGGCTCCGTCCTGATGCAGCGCATGCAAGACGAGGGCGACTTCGCCAACCTCAACCCGGTGTTCTTCTCCACGTCCAACGCAGGAGATGCCGCCCCGACTCTTGCCGGTGCTGCCGCCGGCGCGGCCGGCCAGCTCGAAGACGCGTTCGACGTCGCCACCCTGGCGAAGCTGCCCATTATTGTGACCGCCCAGGGCGGGGACTACACCAAGCGTGTGCACACCGAGCTGCGCGGCCGCGGCTGGGACGGCCTCTGGATCGACGCGGCCTCCACCCTGCGCATGAACGACGACTCGATCATCGTGCTGGACCCGATCAACCGCGACGTCATCGACAAGGGCCTGGTCAACGGCACCAAGGACTACATCGGCGGCAACTGCACCGTGTCCTGCATGCTGATGGGCCTGGGCGGGCTGTTCAAAAACGGCCTCGTCGAGTGGGGCACGTCCATGACGTACCAGGCTGCCTCCGGCGGCGGCGCGCGGCACATGCGCGAGCTGCTCAGCCAATTCGGCACGCTCAACGCCGAGGTCAGCTCGGAACTGGACGACCCGGCGTCGGCCATCCTCGAAATCGACCGCAAGGTCCTCGCCCACCAGCGCACCGACATCGACGCCACCCAGTTTGGCGTGCCGCTGGCCGGTTCCCTGATCCCCTGGATCGACGCGGACCTGGGCAACGGCCAGTCCAAGGAAGAGTGGAAGGCCGGGGTGGAGACCAACAAGATCCTGGGCACCTCGGACGAAAACCGCATCATCATGGACGGCCTGTGCATCCGGATCGGCGCCATGCGCTCCCACTCCCAGGCGCTGACACTGAAGCTCCGCGAGGACCTGTCCGTGACCGAGATCGAGAAGCTCCTGGCCGATGACAACGAGTGGGCGAAGGTCATCCCCAACACCAAGGAAGCCTCCATGGGCGGGCTGACCCCGGTAGCAGCGTCCGGCACGCTGGATATCCCGGTCGGCCGGATCCGCAAGATGGAAATGGGTCCGGAGTACATCAGCGCGTTCACCGTGGGCGACCAGCTGCTCTGGGGCGCCGCCGAGCCGCTGCGCCGCATGCTCAACATCGCCACCGGGAACCTATAGGCTCCTGCCTCACAACTCCATTACGAGCGGCCCTGGCCCGCACGGACGGTGCTGCCCAGCACCGCTCAGGCGGGCCAGGGCCGCTTTTGCGTGTCAGCGCCGGGAGGCAGAACCCGGGCCTGGTCCATTGTGGCCAGCAGCCGTCGCCGCATTTCCGCAGGGCTTGCCAAGAGCTTCCATTCCAGCCTTAGGACCACCCAGCCCGCTTCTACCAGCGCGTTCCCTCGGCGACGCTCGGCGAGCAACACCTCGTCAGTGGGTTTGTAGTCGGTGTATTTCCCGCTGCCATCAAACTCGATCACCACCCGGCTCGCGGGAGCTGCAAAGTCCGCGGAAGCGGCCGATAGGCGTCGAGTTGCCCGCTTTGAGGATGGCATGTCCACCCGGTGGGTTTGGACGTCGGTACCGGCACTTTTCGAGGAGTTCGCGTAACCCGTTGTGACAAGGATGAGCGGCCCCACACCCCACACACGGCATTCGTGCAGCCTTGCCGCACTGACATGGCCGGAGCAGGAAAGCCCACAGGTTGACTCAAAGTCCGCCTGGATCAGCACATTGTCCCTGTCCCAAGGCTCAAGACCATTCCAGTATGCCCGCCGGACATAGGCGCCCCGCCGAAGCCGGACAACGATCCCGCTGCGGACAGCCGCCGACAGTACGCGATCGTCCAGCGCGGTGGCGGCCAGCTGTCGTGTGGATGCGATCGGGCAGGCTGGCCACCGTGCATCCACGAGCACCTGAATCCTGTCAGCTTTCATGGTCCAAGGCTCCCGGGACATCTCAGGCCCCGGTAGCCCTCAGTCGTCCCATGTGGACAACCGGCAGTCCGGCATCCGCGGCTCTGCCCGGCACGAGCGGCGTTGCCCAGCACCGGCTAAGCGAGGCCGGGCCGGTCGTGCGGGTTGGGGCCGGTCAGTGGCCGAGGAAGCGCAGGTACTGTGCGGCGGCTTCCGTAAAGGCAGCCTGCGCGCCTACGCCGAGCGGCCTGGCTTCGTCGAAGAGTTCAGGCACGACGGCGGCGCTCCGGCTGGTGCCCGCGAGGCCCCACGTGCCGATCACCTCTCCCCCGGCAACGATGCTCTTCTTGAACACGCCGTTGCCGCCGGGGACGATCTTGTTGGCGTGCTCCGGGGCCAGCACGAGGCTGCGGTCCTGGTAGCCGAGCACAAACTCGTCGAAGCCAGGCAGCAGGAGCACCGAGCGCTGGCCGGGCACACCGGCGTCGAGCAGCGACGCGGTCTGCGGCGACATCCAATAGGCCGCCGCACCGAACTCCAGCGGCACCAATTGCCCGCTGACCTGCTCAAACGCCGCCCGCACCTCCGTCAGCGGAAGTTGGGTCCACCACGCGAAGTCACGGAGCGTGGCCGGGCCGTGGCTGCGGAAGTATCGCAGGGCGAACTCGGCGATACCCTCCTGACGCTCCAGTGTCCGCGAAACGGGGATCCACTCGTCGAACGCCACCAGTAGCTGCTGGTTTCCGGCCAGCGGGCCCTGGACCAACCAGGCGTGGCGGCACAGCGTCCCCAGGATATGGATTCCCCGCTGGCCGGTGGTGGGCTGCCCGGCGGCCTTAAACACGGCGAAGAGTTCGCCGCGGCTAATGGAGCCGCCACCCGCCACGCGTTCCAGGGCCACGTCGCGGCACTTTTCGATGTCCGCCCAGGTGATGTCCAGTTCGCGGTGCCGGCCGGCAACCACGCGACGAAGACGTTCAGCCGTAAGGCCCAGCATCCACCGCAGGTCCTCCGGAGCCACCAGGTGCAGCGTGCCGCGCATCGGCCAGGACCGGACCACGCTGCATCTTCCAGTGCGGCCCGGACATCCGCCAGCCCTGATCCCGGAACACGAAGGCCGACAGCCCACAGCGCTGCCTGCAGGTCCTGCGCCTGCGTCGCCGTCATCCAGCGGACCGCTGCTGGCACAGAACCGAACCCTGACCCCAACAGCCCCTGCGAGGCCAGTCGGAGCCTCCCCATGACCCTGCGGCTTACCCGGTTCGCTGCCATGCCCTCATCCTAGAACCGGCCCGCATAGTGTAGAACCATGACTTTGGGGAGTTGTGGCAGTTGTTCGAGCAGCGGCCACGCAGCGGCCGGCTGGTCTGGTTGTTTATGAGCCCGTACTTGGCGCTGACCGGCTGGGCCGCAGCCTTCCTGGAGATCGCCGCGAACCTCCGGGAAACGGACTCCGTTGACGGGCACGCTGCCCGTCGCAGGCCGGCTGAAACTAAAGCGTCAGCCCGACGAGCAGCGGTTCAGGCTGCAGTTCAATGCCAAAGCGTTCGACGACGCCGGCGCGCACCTCGTGCGCGATGGCCAGGATGTCCTTGGCGCTGGCCGAGCCGCGGTTGGTGATGGCCAGCGTGTGCTTGGTGGACAGCGACGCCCGTCCGCCCGAGGCGCTGTCCGGCTCCAGGCCGTAGCCCTTGCCGAACCCGGCCTGGTCGATCAGCCAGGCAGCGGAGAGCTTGACCATGCCTTCGGCACCGGAAGGATACTGCGGTGCGGAATCGGGTAACCGTGCGGCCACCTCGACCGGAACAACCGGGTTCGTGAAGAAGGAGCCCGTGGAATAGGTGTCCCGGTCCGCGGGGTCCAGCACCATGCCTTTGGTCGCGCGCAGGCGGAGGACTTCACGCCGGACGTCGTTGGCGTAGGCACGTTTACCGGGTTCCACCCCCAAGGACCGGGCCAGCTCGGCGTAGCGGATAGGCGCACTCATCCGGCCCAGTGGCAGCTGGAATTCAACAGTCAGCACGACATACCGGGGTGAGCCGTCCACGGTGGTCTGCTTCAGGATGGAATCGCGGTACCCGAACTTCAGCTCGGGGTTGGTGAAGGTCTGCACCGCGTTCCGGGTCCGGTCCCAGGTGCGGACCGCCGCGATGGTCTGGGAGACGTCAGAGCCATAGGCGCCGACATTCTGCACGGGCGTCGCGCCCGTGGCCCCGGGGATGCCGGAGAGGGCCTCAAGACCGGACCAGGCGTGCAGCACGGCGTGCTCCACCAGCGCGTCCCAGTTGTGGCCGGCCTGGACCACAACTGCCACGCCGCCGCAGGAGTCCTCCGCGCTAACGGTGAACCCCTCGGAGGCTATCCTCACCACGGTGCCGGGGAACCCGTCGTCGGAAATCAGGAGGTTGGAGCCGCCCCCGATGATGAGGACAGGCTCCCCCGCAGCATCTGCCGTGCGGACGGCGTCAATGATCTCGGGCTCGGTCCGGGCGTCAACGTATTTACCTGCGGGACCTCCGACGGCGGCCGTGGTCAGCTGGGCGAGCATAGGGGAAGTCACCTATCCACTATAGGGAAAAGTGGACAGCCCCGGTGAATGCTCAGGAGAGCCGGACGACGGCCTGGGCTTTCATCAGCACCTTCTGGCCGGCGGCAACCACGGTGAGGTCCACGCGGGCGGTGCCCGCCTCGGCGTCGAGCTTCCCGATGCCGCCGCTCACCTCGATGGTGGCCCCGGGCTCCGTGGTTCCGGTGGTGTCGGTGACCAGGACCGGCTTGGTGAAGCGGGTCTGGAAGTCGACGACGGCGGCTGGGTCGCCTGCCCAGTCGGTCACCAGCTGCACGGCGGCACCCATGGTGAACATGCCGTGGGCGATCACGCCGGGCAGTTCCACGCCGGTGGCGAAGGCTTCGTTCCAGTGGATGGGGTTGAAGTCGCCGGACGCGCCGGCGTACTTCACCAGGTCGGTGCGGCTGACCTCGATGGTGCGGCTGCCGATGTCCTGGCCTGCGCTGAGTTCATGGAAGCTGGGGTTCATGGTTACTGTCCCTCTCCGCGGACCAGGATGGATGACGTGGTGGTGGAGACTGCCTCGCGGGAGTCCTCGCTGAGGGCAAAGATCTCGGCCCTGGTGGTGATCATGGCGCCGCCGCCCATGGCACGCACGCCGTCCACATGCAGCTCGGCCACGAGTCGGTCGCCGGCAAAGATGGGGCGGTGGTGGATGAAACGCTGGTCCGCGTGGACCACGCGGGTGAAGTCGATGCCGGCATCCGGGTCCTCGATCAGCTGCGCGTCGGCACGCTGGGCAACGATGATGGCGAACGTGGGCGGCGCCACCAGGTCGCTGTGGCCCAGGGCCTTGGCGGCCTCGACGTCGAAGTGGGCTGGGTGGGTTGCCTTGACGGCACGGGCGAACTCGCGGATTTTCTCGCGTCCGACGTCGTACACCTCTGCGGCAGGGTAGCTGCGGCCCTGCAGGTCCGGATTGATAGTCATGGCGTCCAGCCTATCGGTGCCCGGCCCGGGAGGCCTTGCGGCACCTTGATATGATGAATTTATCATTTCATCAAGTGACTGCACAGGAACGTTCACCATGTTGTCTCCAGCCCAGGCTCCGCTTTACGAAATCAGGGCCAACCTGTTCAAGGCGCTGGCTCATCCGGCCCGGATCAGGATCCTGGAGCTGTTGGCTGCAGCTCCGGAGAACACGGCTGCAGTCAGTTACCTGCTGGCCGAAACCGGGCTAGAAGCTTCCCATCTGTCCCAGCACCTGGCCACGCTCCGAAAGCACAAAGTGGTGACATCCGTGCGCTCCGCCAACGCCGTGACTTACCGCCTGGCGCACCCGGGGATATCGAAGCTGCTCGCCATCGCACGCACATTCCTGCTGGACAGCCTCGCTGACTCGAATGAACAGCTCAGGCTGGCCCAGCAGCGCCCGGCAACACAGTTGTCCGAGGGAACCGCCCCGTGAGCAGCAGCCTCCGCCCGGGCACCCGGGGAATCAGCCGCTTCCTGCCTTCCCGGGCCGACCACGCTGGCTTCCGGCGATACTAACGCTCAGATCTGCTGGCGGGCATTACCGTGGGCATCGTGGCCCTGCTCTCCCTGATGGCGGGACTGGCGCTCGTGGCGGGGGTCGCCGTCGTGATGCTATTGGTCCTGCCCGCATTCGATCTGGCTTCGCTGGGGAGCCTGGCAATGCCGGCGGTGGCCATTGCCGTCCTGGCGTCCATCGAGTCCCTGCTCTCAGCGCGGGTGGCCGCGGGCATGACCGGCCCCGACGGCAGGCCCGGCGGGGTTTACAGCCCCGACCGCGAGCTCACGGGCCCAGGGCCTGGCTTCTGTCGCTGTCGACCTGTTTGGCGGCATGCCGGCCACCGGCGCCATCGCACGGACGGCTGTCAATGTGCGGTCAGGTGCCAAAACACGGATGGCCGCCGCCGTCCGTGCCGTAGTCTTGTTGGCCATTGTTTACTTGGCATCGGGAATGGTCACCCGCAACCCGCTGGCGGCCCTGGGCAGGGTCCCCATGGTGACGGCGGCGCGGATGGTCTCACGGGGCACTGTGGCTGCGATCCTCAGCTATACGCGAGCGGACCCAGTTGTCCGGTCAACGTCGTGGGCCATGCACTGAACCCGGCCACCGGAGAGATCAGCAACCACACCATGGCTTCTGACCCGGCTGTGGTGCTGGAGTGGGTCCGCCGGTTCGCCCCGCCGGTCAAGGTCGTCTACGAATCCGGCCCGACCGGGTTCGTGCTGGCCCGTTACCTGCGGGACGCGGGGATTAACTGCGTGGTCGCGGCGTCTTCGAAACTGCTGCGGGCTCCAGGGGACCGGATCAAGACCGATCAGCGGGACGCCCGGGTGCTGGCTAAGATGCTCGCGGTCGGCTCGGTCACCGAGGTGCGGATCCCGGACCCGGAGAAGGAAGCGCTGCGGGGGTTCACCGGGCCGTCCATCGGCTCCTACCTCGGGCTGGTCCCCCGGTGAGGAATCCCCCGGCCAATCCCGGCGCCAGGGCCCGATCACCAAGGCCGGGAACACCTACGCCCGCAAACTCCTCATTGAAGCCGCATGGCAGCACCGGCGCCCCTACGCCAAGCCCGGGGAACGGCTGCTGCGCCAGCTCGATCTCCTCGCCCCGGCCACCCGCATCCGCGCCCTGGAAGGAAACCACCGGCTCCACCACAAGTGGGAACACCTCGATGACCGGCACAAAATGTCAATCAAAGCCAACACCGCGATCGCCCGCGAGCTCGCCGGCTGATGCTGGTCCCTGGCCGCCCCGCTCCAGCACGGAGAACGCATGAACCCGGCCGGACCCCGAACGCGCCCCCGGGACGCGGTGCAAGTGCGATGGCCAGCACACGGAGCTAACTCGAGACCGCGCCATGAGCAGACGGACCCAACCCCCGTCGACGCTCGATCCTGGACACCGATATTGCTCCAGCCGAACACATCATCATGCGGTAACCAACCCGCGAATATC